>JAGGRA010000014.1 GCA_018613035.1 Pseudomonas sp. ISL-84
CCCTTTATAGCGACCATCTTCTCGCCTTTTCCTCTGATATCGGCGTCATGAACCCTTTATAGCGACCATCTTCTCGCCTTTTCCTCCGATATGGGCGTCATGAACCCTTTATAGCGACCATCTTCCCGGCTTTTCATCAAAAATGGGCGTCATAAATCTTTTATGGCGACCATCTTCCCGGCTTTTCATCAAAAATGGGCGTCATGAACCCCTTTTGGCGGCTATCTCCCATGCTCCATCTCTGATTTCCTCTAACACCAGGAGCTTCTCTTACGAAAAGAAAAACAGCGTCCTGGGGACGCTGCTCTACTTTAACCTCTAATTATTCCATCCAATTTGTATGGAAGACTCCTTCTTTGTCAACACGCTGATATGTGTGTGCACCGAAGTAATCACGCTGAGCCTGAAGAAGGTTGGCAGGCAATGTTTCTGTGCGGTAGCTATCATAGTAGGACAGCGCCGCAGAGAAGCACGGAACAGGGATGCCGTTCTTTACAGCAACACTGATGATTTCGCGGGTTGCATCCTGGTAGCTCTCAACAATTTCCTTGAAATACGGATCAAGAAGCAAATTCTTAAGGCCAGGTTCGCGGTCATATGCTTCCTTGATTTTTTGAAGGAATTGAGCGCGGATAATGCAGCCTCCGCGGAAAATCATGGCAATATCGCCGTATTTTAAGTCCCAGTCATATTCTTCGGATGCCGCTCTCATTTGTGCGAATCCTTGTGCATATGAGCAGATTTTACTCATGTAAAGGGCTTTACGCACGCTTTCAATAAAGGATTTTTTATCGCCTGTGAATTCAGCTGAAGCAGGGCCGCGAAGAACCTTGCTAGCATTGACGCGCTCATCCTTCATTGCAGAAATAAAGCGTGCAAAAACAGATTCTGTAATGATTGGGAGCGGAACGCCAAGGTCGAGCGCGCTTTGGCTCGTCCACTTTCCAGTGCCTTTTTGGCCAGCTGTATCAAGAATGACATCCACAAGCGGCTTGCCTGTTTCTTCATCTTTTTTCGTAAAAATATCAGCTGTGATTTCGATTAGGTAGCTGTCAAGTTCTCCTTTATTCCAATCGGCAAATACTTCATGAAGCTCATCTGCACTCAATCCAAGCACATGCTTTAATAGGAAATAGGATTCAGAAATAAGCTGCATATCACCGTATTCAATACCGTTATGGACCATTTTCACATAATGTCCGGCACCATCAGGACCAATATAAGTTGTACATGCTTCGCCATCCACTTTTGCTGCAATATCTTTAAAGATTGGAGCAACTAGCTCGTATGCTTCTTTTTGTCCACCGGGCATGATAGAAGGGCCCTTTAAGGCACCTTCTTCTCCACCGGATACACCAGTTCCGATAAAATGGATGCCAAGCTCGCTTAACTCCTTATTGCGGCGCTGTGTATCCACAAAGAACGTATTTCCGCCATCAATAAGGATATCACCTTTATCCAAAAGCGGTTTTAACTGCTCAATGGTTGCATCTGTTGGACCTCCTGCTTTGACCATAAGCATGATTTTGCGAGGCTTTTCAAGAGAGTCAACAAACTCCTCAATTGTATATGTACCTTTAAAATTTCTGCCTTCTACTTCATTAAGCATTTCATCCGTTTTTTCTCGTGAACGGTTATATACAGATACAGTGTATCCTCTGCTTTCAATATTCATGGCAAGGTTTTTGCCCATGACTGCTAAACCGATAACACCAAACTGCGATTTCGTCATATTCGATAACTTCCCTTCTAATACTGCGTAATTTGTTTGTCCAAAAAGGACAACAAAACGACCGTTATTTTTCAAGGATCCTTTAGAATACCCCCAAAAAAGAATCCACTATACTTTAGCAAGATTCCTGCCCTTATTCAACTTTCCTGTCTTAGTTTTGCATATTATCGACTGAAAAAATCATGATTTATCATCTTTTTCTTCTTCTGTTTTCTTTACTCGGTGACTATTTTGCAAAAAGTCTTTATTAAAGCTTGTGTCCGTGCCAATTTTCGGCCCCTGAATGTGCATTCCTGATAGAGTGCCTGCATGATCGATGATCTTGGAACCATATTTTTTTCGTAAAAGGTCCATTGTTTGAAAAAGCGGTTCCTTTTTGGCATCTTTTTCGTAACTGAATAAATCCAGCTGTTTGACAGCCTGCTGGGGCTCGACAAGGTCTGTCCCTGTTATGCCGAGCAGCCTGACTGCATTTCCGTTCCAATGCTTGATGAATAGTTCTTTTGCTATTTTAAAAATCTCATCGTCCTGCTGGATGGAATTTTTAAGTTTCCGGCTTCTGGTAATGGTTTTTCTGTCCTTGTATCTGATTGTTATGCCAAGCGATGTCGCCAAAACCTTCTTCCTCTTTAATCTGGAAGAAACCTGTCCGGCTAATTTTTCAAATACCTGCAGAAGGTCCCTCTGGTTTGAAACGTCCCTTGGTAAGGTAGTCGAATTTCCTACACTCTTAAATTCGGCAGCTGACTCAGGATCGACTTTTCTGCTATCGCTGCCATTCGCTTTTTGCTTTAAGCGAGGCCCATTGATTCCCAGAGCTGCTTTTAACTGTACTTCATCTGCTTTTGCTAAATCACCGATTGTGGTGATCTTGAGATTGCGGAGCTTCTCACCGGTTTTCTTACCAACCCCGTGCATCTCTTCTACTTCCAACGGCCAAAGAATTTGGGGGACATCCCTTTTGCGGAGAACGGTAATCCCCATAGGCTTTTTCATATCGGAGGCCATTTTGGCTAAAAATTTATTGGGTGCAATGCCAATGCTGCAGGGCAAATCAAGCTGCTGAAAAATTTGTTTTTGAATGGTTTCAGCGATTTCCAGAGGGCTTCCGAACTCATAGCTTTCTGTTATGTCCACATAGCCTTCATCAATGGATACCGGCTCTACAAGAGAGGTATATTCACGCAAAATATCAAACATCCCCATAGAAGCGGCACGATATCTGTCAAAGTTCGGCTTTTTTATAATCAGCTCCGGGCAAAGCTTCTTGGCTTCCCACAACGGCATCGTTGTTTTAACGCCAAGGCTTCTAGCCTCATAGCTGCATGTGACAATAATCCCCCGCCGTTCCTCCGGATTGCCCGCGATTGCCAGAGGCTTGCCCTTTAACGATGGATCATAAGCCATTTCAACCGAGGCATAAAAACTATTCATATCAACATGGAGGATAACTCTCCCATTTTTTGGATACATATGTTTCATGCCGGCACTTCCCTATCCCTTATTCTTATTCTATTTTAACAGAATAACAGCGTTCCGATCACGTACCGGCATCTGCAGAAAAAGTAAAAACAGAGAACCTGTGATTCCCTGTTTCCATTTCAGAATTATGCTGTTGTTTGCTGTGTTTTCATATAATCCTTGATCTCCCGTATGCCTTCAAGGGATTCAACCAGTTTAAGCGGGTCAATCAACGTAATTAGCCGCGAGTCCAGATTGGCAACTCCAGTGAAATAATTGGTTTTCTGATAGGCGATCAAGCCTGGCTGTTTCAGGTTATCTGCAGGTATATCGAGAATCTCCTTTGCTTCGTTAACAAGGACAGCGAATGAAAGCTCTTCGGTTTGCAGGACAATCATTCTGGACGTTTCGGTTTCCTGAAGTGCTCGGCTATAAAGAATGCTTTCATAATCAACAACAGGGATAAGCTCTCCTCTTACTTCAGCAATTCCATTCACATAATGCGGCAAATGCGGAATCGGTGTGATTCCTTCCATTTTTTCAATTGATATAACAAAAGGAATTGGAATGGCATATTCCTCTTTCCCTACCCGGAACACGACAACTTTATTAATAGCAGTCATTCCATAGCCTCCTAGCAACACTTATGTATATAACTAATATACCATGTCCATAATTTTTTAACTAGTCCAGATGAACCATTGATGAGAATATATACAAACTCGCCTGCTGATTTCCACTCCACTCAGGAGGTACTAAAGTTAATACAATATAATACTTTTAACAAAGCAGGGATTATAAAAACAAAAAAGAGAACCGCACAATGGGTTCTCTATTCCTATAAATTAGGCTGATGCTTCTTCGATAATAGCAATTACCATTTCAGCCAGTTTATTCAGTTCTTCAATTGGCATGCGCTCATTTGTAGTATGAATTTCTTCGTACCCCACAGCAAGGTTGACTGTCGGAATGCCAAAGCCTGCAATAACGTTGGCATCACTTCCGCCCCCGCTGTGAAGAAGCTCTGAACTGCGGCCAATTTTGGCAGCTGCTCTACGTGCTAATTCTACTACATGATCGCCTTCGCCAAATTTAAAGCCCGGGTACATAACCTGTACATCCACTTCTGCCCTGCCGCCCATTTCTTGGGCTGCGCTTTCGAAGGCTTCTTTCATCCTGGCTACTTGCTGTTCCATTTTTTCCGGAATTAAAGAACGGGCTTCAGCAAGAATATCAACGTGATCGCACACAATATTTGTCTGCTGTCCGCCTTCAAAGCGCCCGATATTAGCAGTTGTTTCTTCATCGATGCGTCCTAATGGCATTCTGGAAATGGCCTTGGCCGCCATTGTAATAGCAGAAATGCCTTTTTCAGGTGCAACGCCAGCATGTGCAGTTTTCCCTAGGATAGCAGCCTTCACTTTGGCCTGGGTTGGAGCTGCAACAATGATGTTGCCGACTTTTCCGTCACTGTCTAGCGCATAGCCGTATTTAGCCTTTACAAGGGATGGATCAAGGGCCTTGGCACCGACTAAACCCGATTCTTCACCAACAGTGATAATGAATTGAATGGTACCATGAGCGATGTTCTGCTCTTTTAAAACTTTAACAATCTCAAGCATAACAGCAAGGCCTGCCTTGTCGTCTGCTCCCAAAATCGTTGTTCCGTCTGTTACAACATAGCCATCCTTAATGGAAGGCTTTATGCCCTTTCCGGGAACTACCGTATCCATGTGAGACGTGAAATAAATGGTATCCACGTCTTCCTTGGTTCCCTGAAGGGTACAAATTAAGTTGCCTGCTCCATGGCCAGTTTGGGCAGTTGTATCATCTTCGTAAACCTCAACACCAATATCCCTGAATTTTTTCTTAAGAACTTTCGCAATTTGAGCTTCATGCTTCGTTTCCGAGTCAATTTGCACGAGTTCCAGAAATTCGTTCAACAAACGTTCCTCATTAATCATTTATGTACAAACCTCCAAATTAAATGCTTACTAGGCAAGTATAACTCCAATATTTAAGCACAGCAAATCCGAAATTTCTTACAGCGGAATATTTCCATGCTTTTTATGCGGTCTGGTTTCTTTTTTATTGCGGAGCATTTCAAGTGCCTGAATGAGCTTTATTCTAGTTTCACGCGGGTCTATGACATCATCCACCATGCCTCTGCTTGCAGCAACATACGGGTTCGCAAATTTTTCCCTATACTCCTCAATTTTTTGCTCCCTAGTTGCTTCCGGATCTTCACTGTTTTGAATTTCCCTTGCAAAAATGATATTGGCTGCACCCTGAGGACCCATTACAGCAACTTCAGCGTTCGGCCACGCATACACAAGATCTGCACCAATCGATTTACTGTTCAATGCAACATATGCCCCGCCAAAGGCCTTTCTTAAAATGACAGTAAGCTTAGGTACAGTTGCTTCAGAATAGGCATATAGAATCTTTGCCCCGTGGCGGATAATGCCGCCATGCTCTTGCTTAACGCCTGGGAAAAAGCCTGTAACGTCTTCGAAGGTTATTAGTGGAATATTAAAGGAATCACAGAACCTGATAAAGCGTGATGCCTTATCAGAAGAATCAATATCAAGTCCGCCTGCCATGACCTTTGGCTGATTGCAGACAAGCCCAACCGTTTCCCCTTTGATTCTGGCTAAACCTACTACAATATTTTTAGCAAAATCCTGCTGAACCTCCATAAACGTATTCCCATCGACAACCTGTTCAATGACTTTTCTGACATCATAGGGACGCAAGGCGTCAAAAGGGATAACATCCGTCAAATCCGGACGATAATCTTCATCCTCGTCTTTTTCTGCCATTGGCGGCTTTTCCTCATTGTTCTGCGGCAAGTAGCTTAAAAGCCTGCGTACCTGCTCAATAACTTCTTCTTCGGACTCCCCTCTAAAGTGTGCGTTTCCGCTGATCGAGTTATGCACCTTGGCACCGCCGAGGTCTTCAGGTGAAATTTTCTCCCCGGTAACCGTTTCAATTACCTTTGGGCCAGTGATAAACATTTGGCTTGTTTTTTCGACCATGAACACGAAATCAGTGATAGCCGGTGAGTAGACAGCCCCCCCTGCACAAGGCCCCATAATAACAGAAATCTGGGGTATAACCCCTGAATAAATAGAATTCCGATAAAAGATATGGCCGTACCCATCAAGTGAAACAACGCCCTCCTGGATTCTCGCTCCTCCGGAATCATTCAATCCAACAAATGGAGCACCGTTCTCCGCTGCTAAATCCATAACATTCGCAATTTTCTTCGCGTGCATTTCTCCCAGTGCCCCTCCGAAAACAGTAAAATCCTGAGAGAATAAGAAGATCGGCCTTCCGTTTACTTTTCCATAGCCAGTTACAACACCATCCCCAGGACCTTTCTGATTTTCCAGTCCAAAATCGGTGCTTCGGTGTTCAATAAATGGATTCAGTTCAACAAAAGAACCCGGATCTACTAATAGGTCAATTCGTTCACGGGCAGTAAGCTTCCCTTTTTCATGCTGTTTTTGAATACGTTCATCTCCTCCGCCCAATTCAACTTCCCTGCGGCGATCGTATAATTCATTAATTTTTTCATAGATGTCTGCCATGCTTTATTCCATTCCTTTCTTTTCACAAAATTCATATAGGATGCCACCCGTTGACTTCGGATGCATAAAGGCTACTTGTGCACCTCCTGCTCCAGGCTTCGGGGCATCCTGCAGCATTCTGATCCCCTTCTCTTTCATTTCATTGATGCGCTCCTGGATGCTGTCGACTCCTAATGCCACATGATGCAGGCCTTCCCCGCGCTTTTCAATAAATTTGGCGATTGGACTTTCTGGGCTGGTTGGCTCCAATAACTCCAGTTTGGTTTCACCTGCTTTTAGGAAAGCAACCTTTACTCCCTGGCTTTCAACTTCCTCAATCCCAAGGAATGGCAGCTGAAGAGTCTCCGTATAAAATGGAAGCGCTTCATCTAAAGATCTAACAGCTATCCCTATATGGTCCACCTTTTTGATCACTTACTTCTCCTCCTAAGAATGTCGAAAGATTATATAATCTTATACCCGATTAAACGGGCACTTTTAAGGTCTATTATCTAGTTATTCGTCAAATATGTCGAAAATCCTTTTAAAAATTGAGCGGTTGTTCAATTTGAAGATTCTTAGTAAAATAATATTAAGAATTCGGGCGAGGAGGCATAGAATGTCTAACAAGAAATTGATGAAAGTCGTTGTATATTTAATGATATTTGCCATGCTTGCATCAACCCTCATTATGGGCATGGCGATGTTCTTTTAAAAGATAGGAGATCCGGAATGTGTTTTCGAGCGGGAAGTGCAAGCTTTCCGCTTCTTTACCGTTTCCAGAGGTACGTTTTAGAAAACAGCTTTTTAAAATATCCGATTTTCAGCTAATTGGTTTTCTATTTTATCTAGATAAAAAAATACCCTTACACCTGACTTAACTTTTTTTCATACACATATATTTTAACCACAAAAAAACTGCACCAATGAGGTGCAGCCCTTTATTGTCCTTTAAAATATCCTTTATTGATTGCCCTGTAATCCCTCCCAAGTTCCTCGAAGCTTTTGTCTGAAGTAACAACTAGGATCTTTGTACCAATCGGCACATATTCGTAAAGCGATTCGACTGCCTCATTCTGCATCCTGATACACCCTTGGGAAACATATTTTCCAATAGAGGATGGATTATTGGTTCCATGAATGCCGTAAATCCTTCCATCTGTATCCACTGCGTCAAAACCGATCCACCTTGTTCCCAGAGGGTTATTCGGGTCGCCGCCTTTTATATCCTTCCTTCGGTAATAAGGATTGGCAGCTTTTACTGTTACTGTAAAAAAACCTTCAGGCGTGAGGTCCTCCGTCTTTCCAGTTGCCGCTGTGATAACTGTTTGAACTTTATTGTCCTGAATAAAAGCTACTTCATTCGATTTTTTATTTACAATTAAAAAAGGATCTCCCGGCAGCGGGTTTGGCCCCAGCGGCCAGATCGGGGAAAAAGAAAAAAGCATAATCGCTGCAGCAGCAAGCTTAAGCATGCAAAATCACGCTCCCGTTCATTTCCCTTAGTTTGCTTCAGCAGGCTGGGTTTGATTCATCTCCCTGTCTTTTAACCCTTTAAATGAACTCTTAATAATCAAATATTGTTCCATCTCTTTTACAAAATGAAGAAGGGCGGCACGGGCTTCAAATTCCTCCCGCGTTTTTGGCAGCTCCATTTCTTCAAAAGAAACTCTCATTCGATACAGCTTTTCGAGGAATTGAATGGCCGTGTTCCCCGGATGGATATGTTCTGATAATTCTTCGATAAAGTCAGCAATCATCTCCCCCTGTTCTACCGTAAGTGAAATGGAAGTAACACTCGGGAGGACACGTTCGATAATTTCAAATTGTTTTTCCCGCATTTTAAAGTAGTTGTAGTATAAATCGTCATTTCTGAGGAAATGGTTTTCTACATCCCTAAATGCCAGCGTTTTCGCCTCATTAATCAATTCCATGGTCTCAGTAATTTCTTTACCGTCCCATGCGCTTTCATTGGTGCGCAAATAAATGACAATTTCATCAAAGATGATCTTAAAATTTTCTTCTATTTGCAGACGATATTCCTTTAATTTAGTTTCAAGGCTTGGCATATAAAGGTTTGCGATTAGCGCCACACCAATTCCGACAATGATAATGCCCAATTCATTCAGAAGGAGTTCCCTCGTCACTTCCCCTGCAGAATAAATATGGAGGATGATGACTGAGCTTGTGACAATGCCATCACTAACCTTCACCATTACAGCAGTGGGAATAAAAAACAGAAGCAGCAGTCCGATCACCAGGGGATGATAGGCGGCACCTTCAAAAAACAGAGAAGAGAACACCATTGCCATTAAACAGGCAAAAAAACGATCCCAGGAAGCACGCAGTGATTTTTTCTTTGTTACTTTTATACAAAGGATCGTTAGAATGCCTGCTGAAACGAAGTTATCCAACTGCAGCATTTGTGCAATCATAATGCTTATGGAGGTACCCAACGCAGTTTTAATCGTTCTATAGCCTATTTTGTACTTCATATTTGTCAAGCTCCTATATTAATCTGTCTATTTAAAATTGGGAATACAAGGCAAATATTCAAACTAAGTTTTTACCATTTAAATAGCAAGAGAAGATGATCCTACTTGACCATCTTCTCCCATAAGCATATATCGTTTATAGCATCTTTTGCAAGAAATCTCTTGCACGGTCACTGGACGGATTAGAAAAGAACTCTTTTGGCGAAGCATCCTCTACAAGGACACCGCCGTCCAGGAAGAGTACCCGGTCGGCTACTTCACGTGCAAAGCCCATTTCATGGGTAACAATAGCCATCGTCATTCCAGTATGGGCTAATGCTTTCATGACCTCCAGCACTTCTTTCACCATTTCAGGATCAAGCGCTGATGTCGGTTCGTCAAAAAGCATCACATCCGGCTGCATAGCTAGAGCTCTAGCAATAGCAACCCTTTGCTTTTGGCCGCCTGATAATCGGCTCGGATACTCATGTGCTTTAGCAGACAAACCAACCTTTTCCAAAAGTTGAAGTCCAATTTTCTCTGCTTCCTGCTTGGAAATTCCTTTTACTTTTACAGGAGCATAAGTAAGATTCTGCAGGACTGTTTTATGAGGAAATAGGTGAAAGTGCTGGAAAACCATGCCGACATTTTGGCGTACCTTCATAATATTTGTACTTTTATTTGTAATGTCCTGCCCATTGATCAGGATCCGGCCATCTGTTGGGGCTTCCAGCAGATTGATGCAGCGGAGAAAGGTTGACTTCCCTGATCCAGAGGGTCCGATAATGGCCACGACTTCACCGTCCTTAATGCTTGTAGATATTCCTTTAAGCACTTCCAGTTTACCGAAACTCTTATGCAAATTATCCACTTTAATCACTGCGTCTCATTCTCCTTTCAATCCCTTTGCCAAGCAGAGTCAGGATCATGACCATAATATAATAGATCAGACCGGCAATCAGAATCGGTTCAAAGTAAGAAAATTTCTCTCCGCCAACAATATAAGCACGGCGCATGACATCAGTAACCCCGATAACCGTAACGATTGCCGATTCCTTTGTTAGGGTAATAAACTCGTTCATCAAAGCAGGCAGAATGTTTTTCATCGCCTGCGGAAGGATGATATCCATCATTGCCGGCCTATAAGGAACACCAAGAGCCATCGCCGCTTCGGTTTGCCCTTTATCAACGGCCAGGATACCGGCACGGATAATCTCCGAAATATAGGCAGCCGAGTTTAGTCCAAAAGAAAGAACAGCCGCTGTCGATGGATCAATTTTATAGCCAATCAACTGTGGAGACCCATAGTAAATCAGCATCAGCTGGAGTACAAGGGGTGTTCCTCTGAAAACGGAGGTATATGCATCTGCAATCCACCCGAGAAATTTAAATCTGCTTATCTTAAAAAATGATAATATGATACCCAATACAAATCCCAATATAGCTGCAAGGGAAACAATTTGGAGTGTTACCCCAATTCCCTTAAGTATATAAGGAAGGGAGGGAATGAACTGCTGAAAATCCAGATTCACTTTCTTTTCATCCTCTCTATTAGTAAATTAATACTTTTAGCTTCAAGTAAGAATAAAGCGTCCAAAGGAAGAATGCCCCGGACGCCAATTCCCACAAGTTATTTATTATCAAACCATTTAACGATAAGCTCTTCCAATTCACCATTTTCTTTCATCTTAACAAGTTCTGCATTAAACTCCTCAGTTAAGTCGCTGCCCTTAGGGAAAGCAATGGCAGAGCCAGCTTCCTGCTCATCTTCTTCGATTGTAAAGCCTGAAAGATCTTCATTTTTTTCAAAATATCCTTTTGCAACTGTGTCTTCAATGATAGCAGCATCAAAACGTCCTGCCAGAATTTCCTGAATCAATTCTGGGATACGATTGCGGTTTTCAACACTCAAGTCAACTGTCTCACCAATTTCTTCTGCTTTATCAGCTTGAATGGAAGCAAGCTGGACTCCCACAGTTTTACCGTTCAAATCTTCAAGTGACTCGATGCCGCTTCCCTTTTCAGATACAATCATATGGCTTGCTGTATAATACACATCACTGAAATCAACGTTCTGTTTGCGCTCATCAGTTGGAGTCATGCCAGCCAGCACAAAATCTACCTGGCTGGTTTCCAATGCAGGAATCAATCCATTAAAGTCCATATCCTTCACTTGAATTTCATATCCAAGCTTTTCGGCAATAGCCTTAGCCAAGTCCACATCAAACCCTATAATTTCTTCGCCTTTTGCAGAATCTACGTATTCAAATGGCGGATAATCTGCTGATGTACCCATTGTTAAAACCTTTTTATCCGATCCTTTATCGCCTGATCCGTTAGCTGAATCCTTTTCACTTGTACCGCAAGCTGCCAATAAACCAACTAAAAGCATGCTGATGGCTATCATGATGAATTTTTTCATTTTGTTTTCCCCCTGTATAATCTGAATAATATCTATAAAACTATTAATAAATATTCACTAAAATGAATTTTAACACATTTTTATATTTATGCAATATCATTTTAAATATCAAATTAAAGTTCAACTATTCAGAAATATTACCCGAAAAAAAAAGCCCCGAATCGGGGCTTTTCCAGTATTAAAGCTCTTCGCAGAATTTCTCGTAGGCATCCTGCAGCTTTTGAACAACAGCCATTGGTTCATGGCCTTCAATATCATGGCGCTCAATCATAGTGCATAATTCACCATCTTTAAGCAGCGCAAAAGAAGGTGATGAAGGCGGATAACCAGTAAAATAAGATCTCGCTTTTTCCGTCGCATCCTTATCTTGGCCTGCAAAGACAGTTACCAGATGGTCAGGGCGCTTATCATAATGCAAGGAATGGGCAGCTGCCGGACGGGCAATTCCGCCTGCACATCCGCACACAGAGTTGACCATTACAAGTGTAGTCCCTTTTTTGTTAAGGGCCTCATCTACTTCTTCAGGTGTAGTTAATTCCGTATAGCCCGCATGCACGATTTCCTGGCGCGCCTGCTTAACGACATCATTCATAAATAAATTAAAATCCATATTCAAATTTAATCTCTCCTCTGCTGAGTAAGTAATGTTAGTGACTATATACATAATACCAATACAGGAACAAAATTTACAATCACGACAATTTTTCACAAAAAAAAAGTTTAGGTTCCTGAGAAAGGGGAATGATAAAAGTACAGCTAGATCCATACCCCTAAACTCCCTAGATTCGCCAGTGCCATAAAGGCACTGGCCATTTTTTTGCATTCTTTTTTATGTAAAGCAGCCCTATCCCAGGGCAGCTCTCTTCATTTACTTTTTAGCATACACATTAAATAATTCTTCAACTGCCGAGGTTACGGTCCGGTTTCCGGCAATTACTTCATTTTCTATTCTAGGCAGGAGAGGTTTGACATCAGGATGATAAAAAAAGCTGAACTGAAGCTCATCCATGATCATTGAGTGAATCCATTCTTTGGTCTGCAGCCTTCTTCTTTCTTCAAATACGCCTGATTTTTTTGTATTCTTTTCAAACCTGCTGATCATTTCCCATAACTCCTGGATTCCCTCGTTTAAGGTAGATGAACAGGTATAGGCTTTTGTTTGCCAGTCTTTGGTGGCTGGCTGAAGAAAGTGAAGGATGCGGTCATATTCCGCTTTCGTTTTTTCAGCCAACTTCTTATTTTGGCCATCCGCTTTATTTACAATAACTGCATCAGCCAATTCCATTATGCCTTTTTTCATGCCCTGCAATTCATCCCCAGCCCCAGTCAAGGTCAGGAGCATAAAAAAGTCCACCATATCCCTCACAATGACTTCGCTCTGCCCGACACCAACCGTTTCGACCAGGATAACATCAAAGCCAGCTGCTTCGCATAGCAGCATAGTTTCCCTTGTTTTCCGATGAACTCCGCCAAGCTTCCCAGCAGACGGTGAAGGTCTTATAAAAGCACGCGGATTTCTTGAAAGCTGCTCCATCCTCGTTTTATCGCCAAGAATGCTCCCGCCGCTCAAGCTGGAACTTGGATCGACAGCAAGGACGGCAACCTTCAAGCCTGAATTACATAAGAAAGTTCCAAAAGACTCAATGAACGTGCTTTTCCCCGCACCAGGCACACCTGTAATGCCAATCCGCAAAGATTTTCCTGAATGGGGCAGAAGGTTTTGAAGCAGCTCCTGGGCATGGCGAAAGTGATGCTCCGCGTTGCTTTCAATCAGTGTGATGGCACGGGCAAGCAAGCTGCGCTCACCCTTAAGGATGCCTTCTTCTAAAACGTTAAGATCAGGCAAAGATGGAGACTTTTTTTGAAAACGTCCTTTCTTCACAAATTGCTGTGATGAACCTCCATTCTCCACTCCTCTACGTACTATACTTGTAAAATTGTCTGCGTTTTTATCATCAAACCAATCAGGTTTCTTATCTTCAGGCATTTACTGGGTCACTTCCTCATACCCGAGGCGGCTGTATATTTCTCTGATAACTTTTTGAGCCGCAACAGGAATTACTGTACCTGGGCCAAAAATGGCAGAAGCCCCGTGCTCATATAGGTAATCGTAGTCCTGCGCCGGAATGACTCCGCCAATCACGACCATAATATCATCCCTTCCCAGCTTTTTAAGCTCCTCAATAAGCTGGGGAAGAAGAGTTTTATGGCCGGCTGCCAGCGAACTGATTCCGATGACATGAACATCATTTTCTACAGCCTGCATCGCTGTTTCTTCAGGTGTCTGAAATAGTGGGCCGATATCCACATCAAATCCCAGGTCAGCAAATGCTGTTGAAATAACCTTTGCACCTCTATCATGTCCGTCCTGCCCCATCTTTGCAATCAAAATTCTAGGTCTTCTTCCTTCATTCTCGAGGAAATCGTCGGTCATTTGTTTAACTTCTGCAATTTCTTCTTCATTTGAAAAAGCAGAGCTATATACACCGCTAATTGAACGAATAATTGCTTTATGACGATTTGCCACTTTTTCAATTGCTTCCGAGATTTCACCAAGCGTTGCCCTGACTCTTGCTGCTTTTACTGCCAGCTCAAGCAGGTTGCCTTCACCAGTCTCTGCTGCTCTCGTTATGGAGTCTAAAGCTTCTGTTACTTTTCCATTGTCACGGGAAGCTTTAAGATTCGTCAGCTTTTCAATTTGCTTTAAGCGTACAGCAGTATTATCAATGTCCAGAATTTCAATTGGATCTTCTTTTTCCAAACGGTATTGGTTAACACCAATGATGGTTTCTTTGCCTGAATCTATTTGCGCCTGCCTTCTGGCTGCTGCTTCTTCTATTCTCATTTTAGGCAAGCCTGTTTCGATTGCTTTAGCCATACCGCCCAGATTTTCAATTTCCTCAATATGCTCCCAAGCACGCTTAATTAATTGGTCTGTTAATGCCTCTACATAATATGAGCCACCCCATGGATCAATTACATTGGTTATTCCCGTTTCTTCCTGAAGATACAGCTGGGTATTTCGGGCAATACGTGCTGAAAAATCAGTCGGCAATGCTATGGCTTCATCCAAAGCATTTGTATGGAGTGATTGCGTGTGGCCCATTGCCGCTGCATGCGCTTCAATAAGGGTTCTTGTTACATTATTAAAAGGGTCCTGCTCAGTTAAACTCCAGCCGGAAGTTTGGGAATGCGTCCTGAGAGCCATGGATTTTGTATTTTCCGGTTCAAAGGTTTTCATCATTTTTGCCCATATATAGCGGGCTGCCCTCATTTTGGACACTTCCATGAAGTAATTCATCCCAATCGCCCAGAAGAACGAAAGCCGTGGTGCGAATAAATCAATATCTATGCCGGCACTTAGTCCAGTTCTTACGTATTCCAATCCATCTGCCAGAGTGTAGGCAAGTTCGATGTCAGCGGGCGCTCCCGCTTCCTGCATGTGATAGCCCGAAATACTGATGCTATTGAATTTAGGCATGTATTTGGATGTATATTCGAATATATCAGCAATGATTTTCATCGACATTTCCGGCGGGTAAATATAGGTGTTGCGCACCATATACTCTTTTAAAATATCATTTTGAATCGTCCCTGAAAGCTTTTCCTGGCTGACTCCCTGTTCTTCCGCTGTGACAATATAGAATGCCATAACTGGCAGCACCGCTCCATTCATTGTCATGGATACAGACATCTGGTCCAAAGGAATTCCATCAAAAAGTGTTTTCATATCAAGTATGGAATCAATCGCTACCCCTGCTTTCCCAACATCCCCTACTACTCTTGGATGATCAGAATCATAGCCTCTATGCGTAGCTAAGTCGAAAGCAACAGATAAGCCCTTTTGCCCCATCGCAAGATTTCGGCGGTAAAAAGCATTGCTTTCTTCAGCTGTCGAAAACCCGGCATACTGTCGGACTGTCCACGGCCTGTTCACATACATAGTTGAGTATGGTCCCCTGGTATAGGGAGGCAGTCCTGGCTTATCATTTAGATGCTGTAAACCTTTAAGATCTTCTTCTGTATATAATGGCTTAATCTTAATTTGCTCATTTGTTTCAAAAAGAAGATTATCAATAGATTGACTGATTTCTTCCTCTGCTTTCTTTTTCCAGTGCTCTTTAGTTGCTTGTTTCTTATCAGAAATATTTATGCTTTTAAAGTCAGGTTTATTGGCCACTGCTAGCCACCTCCATTTCGTTAAGCAGACTCAAGAGAGTTTTATAGCAATTGCTTTTTACATGGACAAATCCATTAACTCCCGCTGCAGTATACTCCGGCTGTTTGTTTTCTTCTGGAAGACCTGCTAAGAATAGCTTCGCATCCGGAAAGGCTTCTTTAACCTGTTTAATAATAGGCAAAGCCATGCTGTCATATTGCTCATTTGATCCGCAAATAAAATAGTGTCTGCAGTTTGATTCTCTTATAAAGGCTGCTGCTGTTTCAGAATCCTCCACTGATTTACTTTTGACAGCCCTTATTGCCCCCGGTGCCAAAAAGCCTGCAATAAAATCAGCCCGTGCTTTATGGTCCTTGAGCGCTCCAAGGCATATAAGCCCTGCTTCCGGATTAATGCCTTTACTGCTTAAATTTTCAGAAGCCCTGCGCAAGCCTTCATATGATTCGGAAAGGCGAATTTGCGGAATCGGCTGGATACTGCCGTTCTCATGTTGGACAGTTTTAATTTTTACCTGTAGCGGCTTGTCATCCAAATTGGCATAAATATTTGTACCGATTATACTTTGTTTCCTCGTTTCAATATCTTGTTTTCGCTTCTCAAGGACTTGCTTAATCTGGTCCTGAACCCACCCTGACTTCAAGGCTTCAGCCATACCATTACGCTTTTCAATCTCAAGGAAAAGAGCCCAGGCTTTTTCAGTGAGTTCGTTTGTCAGGTGCTCAACATACCAGGAACCCCCTGCCGGGTCCGAAACCTTAAGCAAATGGGCTTCCTCCCTTAATATCAGCTGCGTATTACGGGCAATCCGGTCACCTAGAGGAGAATCAGATGCTTCCGGTTCATTATACGGACTCACATGAAGATATTGGACGCCGCCTAAAACAGCTGCAAACGCTTCATTTCCTGCTCTGAGCATATTCACATAAGGGTCATAGGCTGACTTAGAAAAAAATGAAGTTTCAGCAGAAATCACTATTTTCTTGCTATCCTCTGAAGCACCATATGCTTCTGCCACTTTACTCCATAGAACCCTTGCGGAGCGCAGCTTGGCTATTTCCAAAAAAAAGTTAGAGCCGATGGAAAATTTAAATACCACTTTGGACAAAATGTCCTCGAGGTTTTGCCCTTTATCGAGAAAATACTGCAGGTGATTTACGCCGGAGGCAACTGCAAAAGCAAGCTCTTGGACTGCGTTCGCTCCGCCATTATGATAGACTGCAGAATCAGCCATGATCGTTTTTAGCTTTGGCATTTTTTCTGCTGCCAAGCTGATTGCATCAATCCATTGATCATAAGCTTCATCGATTGAGCGATCGTTCAACTTCGCTGTAGCGGCAGCAGCCAGTGGATCGCTGGCAATATAACCTGAAATTTTTTCACTGTCTTCCAATTTCGCAAGTTCCCCGATCAGCTGCTGATTATAATTAACCTCGACGCAGAAAGGATGTTTTTTATAGAGGTCTCCAACTGCCTTTCTTATCTCCTTAAGATCTTCCAATTGATCCGGCTGGAAAGCAAGAGCAGTCTGCCCTTTTTCTGTGGCTTCATGAAGCTTTTCTGATAACTCCTCGGTAGTTAAGGCACTGATTTTTTGTGCGACCTTCCATTCTTCTGACAGGTATCCTCCGGGATTTGGTCCCCTTCTGAAATCGGCTTGACCTGGATACTGGGATAAAGCATATGTCTCCATATCTTCTTTTGAATAAAGCGGTTTCAATTTAATGTTTTCATATGTAGTACTGGACAATGATTCAATGGACTTTCCTTTAAGCGTTTTTTCCGCATTTTGTTTCCATTCTTCCATATTCTGTTCCGGAAATCTTGCTTCCATCATATTTTTTAATGACATAATAGGCTGCCAGGTAACTGACAGCATTCCCTCCCCTCATTAATGAATAAGGCTGTCACGGAACTGCCGCTTATTAAAGTGCATGAACCGTACTATTTAATTATAATAAAATTCAAAATTCTTTATATAACCATTTTAGTATACATATAGGAAACAAGCAATGAACATCAAGCCTTTTAGGACTTTCTTTATCCCTAATAAATAAACCGCCGCCCTGGTTTGGGCAGCGGTTTAATTCCACATTAATAGACAGATGTATTTTCCTTTGACGTGTTCTCGAGAATTTCTTTAACACGCTGCAGGAAGCGGCCGCACACAAGGCCGTCCAATACACGGTGGTCAAGCGACATGCAAAGGTTAACCATATCACGAACGGCAATCATACCGTTGTTCATAACTACAGGACGCTTAACAATTGATTCAACCTGCAAAATTGCAGCTTGAGGGTAATTGATAATACCCATGGATTGGACAGAACCAAATGAACCTGTGTTGTTGACTGTGAAAGTGCCGCCCTGCATTTCAGCAGAAGTCAGCTTTCCAGTACGAACCTTCACTGCCAAATCATTGATCTCTCGGGCAATGCCTTTAATTGTTTTTTCATCTGCCGCGTTGATGACAGGAACGAATAATGCATCATCTGTAGCAACAGCAATGGAGATATTAATATCTTTCTTCTGAATAATCTTGTCTCCAGCCCACATGGAATTAATCTGCGGGAATTCCTTAAGAGCCTGTGCAACAGCTTTTACGAAGAAAGCAAAGAATGTCAGGTTGAAACCTTCTTTTTGCTTAAATTCTCCCTTAATGCTATTACGGTACTCCACAAGATTCGTTACGTCCACTTCCATCATTGTCCATGCATGTGGCGCTTCATGCTTGCTTCGAAGCATATTTGCAGCTATAGCCTTTCGGACTCCTGTGACAGGAATCTCAACATCACCAGGCAATACAGGAACATTTGGAGCCGGTGCTGCCGGTTTGGCTGGTGCTGCCGGCTGAGAAGGTGCAGATGCTGCTGGCTCTTCTGTCTTATCCGGTGCCGCCGGTGCAGCATTGGCCGAAGGGATGTTGCCTGACTCAATGATTTTCATAAGGTCTTTACGGGTAATACGGCCGCCGCCGCCTGTACCTGTTACCTGATTCAAGTCAATGCCATGTTCTTGTGAAAGTTTCAATACGGCCGGAGAATATCGAGCTCCCTTTGGACTGTCTGCCTTAGCAGGTGCCTTTGGAGCAGAATCCGCTTCATTTCCGCCTGATTGTGCAGGTTCAGCCTTTTCTTCCGCACTAGGCTCAGATGTTGCTGGAGCAGCTTCGCCGCCTTCAGTTTCAATCGTCAAAATCACCTGTCCAACTTCATAAGTCTCACCCTCTTCGGCAATCAATTCTTTGATCACACCTGTGAAAGAAGATGGTACCTCCGCATTTACTTTATCTGTCATTACCTCTGCAAGAGGATCATATTTATTTACTTTATCACCAACGGAAACCAGCCATTTGCTGATCGTACCTTCTGTTACACTCTCCCCAAGCTGGGGCATTTTAATTTGCTCGATAGCCAATGGGTATACCTCCTTCTAGCTCCCCGCTTATTGCGGGATATCAGACTGTGGAGCTTTTCCTAGTAAAAAACTCCACCTCTCTGTTTTCTCCATTTATAATTTGTTGAACGGCCAGTTCGATTAAAATTCCGCTAATTCACGCATTGCTTTTTCTACTTTATCCGGATTTACCATGAAGTATTTCTCCATTGTCGGTGCGTATGGCATCGCAGGAATATCCGGGCCTGCAAGGCGTTTGATTGGTGCATCTAGTTCAAACAGGCAATTTTCTGCGATGATTGCAGAAACCTCGCCCATGATGCTTCCTTCCTTGTTGTCCTCAGTTAGAAGCAGTACTTTTCCAGTTTTTGAAGCAGCTTCAATGATTGCTTCCTTATCAAGCGGATATACTGTTCTTAAGTCCAGGATGTGTGCTGAGATGCCGTCTTTGGCAAGCCTTTCGGCAGCCTGAAGGGCAAAGTGGACACATAGGCCATAAGTGATAACCGTGATATCTTCTCCTTCACGCTTAACATCTGCTTTACCAATTGGAAGAACATAATCATCTTCAGGAACTTCCCCTTTAATAAGACGGTATGCTCGTTTATGTTCAAAGAACAATACAGGGTCTTCATCGCGGATAGCAGCTTTTAAAAGCCCTTTAACATCATACGGAGTAGATGGCATGACAATTTTTAATCCAGGCTGATTCGCAAATACTGCCTCTACAGATTGGGAGTGATAAAGAGCACCATGAACACCTCCGCCATATGGTGCACGAATAACCATTGGACAGTTCCAGTCATTATTTGAACGGTATCGAATTCTTGCTGCTTCCGAAATAATTTGGTTCACAGCCGGCATGATAAAGTCGGCAAACTGCATTTCTGCAATCGGGCGCATCCCATACATTGCAGCACCGATTCCCACCCCTGCAATGGCAGATTCAGCAAGCGGTGTATCTATTACACGGTCTTCACCGAACTTGTCATACAAGCCTTGGGTGGCTTTAAATACACCGCCCTTTTTACCTACGTCTTCACCTAATACAAAAACCTTTGGATCTCTTTCCATTTCCTCGCGGATTGCCATTGTTACCGCATCGATATAAGAAATTACAGCCATATTCTCTCCCCCTTACTGTTCAGCATAAACATGTTTCAATGCATATTCCGGCTCTGCATATGGAGCATTTTCTGCATAATCAGTTGCTTCGTTCACCTGTCTCATTACACGGTCATTAATTTCTTTTTCCAAGCCATCATCCATTACTCCAGCTTCTTTTAAATAAGCACCAAAAGTAATGATAGGGTCTTTGGTTTTCGCTTCTGCGACTTCATCAGGAGCACGATAGCTGCGGTCATCATCATCAGAAGAGTGCGGAGTCAGACGGTATGAAATTGTTTCAATTAAAGTAGGTCCTTCGCCACGGCGGCCTCTATCTGCTGCTTCTTTAACTGCTTTATATACTTCAAGCGGATTATTTCCATCTACAGTAAACCCGGGCATCCCATAGCCAATAGCTCTATCTGAAACATTTTCGCAGGCAAGCTGTTTCTCAATTGGAACCGAGATTGCATACTTATTGTTTTCACACATAAAGATTACCGGAAGTTTGTGGACACCAGCAAAATTGGCGCCTTCATGGAAATCGCCCTGATTTGAAGAACCCTCGCCGAAAGTGACAAACGTTACAAGGTCTTTGCCTTCCAGCTTTCCGCCAAGTGCTACACCAACAGCATGCGGTACTTGAGTTGTAACCGGTGAAGACCCTGTTACGATATTGTTCTTCTTTTGGCCAAAGTGTCCTGGCATCTGGCGTCCGCCGGAGTTTGGATCTTCCGCTTTTGCAAAGCCTGAAAGCATTAGTTCTTTGGCCGTCATGCCGAAAGTCAGAACTACACCCATATCACGATAATACGGAAGTACATAATCCTTTTCCTTATCAAGAGCAAATGCAGCACCTACTTGGGCAGCTTCCTGTCCCTGGCATGAGATAACAAACGGAATTTTCCCAGCACGGTTTAAAAGCCACATACGCTCATCAATGCGGCGAGCCAATAGCATCGTCTCATACATTTCAAGAACCTTTTCATCACTTAAACCTAATTCTTTATGACGGTTTTCAGCCATTTATATAACCTCCTAAACTTTTATGTACTTGCCGGTATCCTGTTCAGGAGGCCGGCATTATTAGTTGCATCAAATATCTTTTAACCGTGAATCGCTTTTCCATCAACAGCAAGAGCTGCTTCTCCAATTGCTTCCGATAATGTCGGATGCGGGTGAATAGTATGAGCCACTTCCCATGGTGTAGCATCAAGAACACGCGCAAGGCCAGCTTCTGAAATCATATCTGTCACATGCGGGCCAATCATATGTACACCAAGGATATCGTCGGTATCTTTATCAGCAACTATTTTAACGAAACCATCTGACTCTCCAAACACAAGTGCCTTGCCGATTGCGCGGAATGAGAACTTGCCAGTCTTTACATTTAAGCCTTTTTCTCTTGCTTCATCCTCTGTTAATCCTACACTTGCTGCCTCTGGCGCACTGTAAATACATTTGGACACCAGGCTGTAATCAATTGGAGAAGGATTTTGCCCGGCAATGTGCTCTACAGCAACAATGCCTTCATGGGATGCAACATGGGCAAGCTGAAGGCCGCCTATAACATCACCAATCGCATAGATATGGGATTCCTTTGTCTGGAAGTATTCATTCGTTGTAATGAAGCCTTTTTCAATTTGGATCTCTGTATTTTCTATGCCAATCCCCTCTACATTTGCCTGGCGGCCGACTGAAACAAGCAGTTTTTCAGCAGAGAATTCCTTTTGTGACCCCTTCACTTCTGCAGAAATCGTTACGCCTTCGCCTTTTTGCAATGTTTCAGGAAGAACCTTGGCACCTGTAACTATTTTTACGCCTTTCTTTTTCATGAGGCGCTGCATTTCTTTTGATATTTCTTTATCTTCTGTAGGAATAATGCGATCTGCATATTCAAGAACTGTCACATCAGCACCGAAATCAGATAGCATTGAAGCCCATTCAATCCCGATTACACCGCCGCCGACAATAATGATGGAACTTGGAATTTCTTCCAAAGCCAGCGCCTCATCTGAAGTCATTACCAATTGGCCATCAATATCCAATCCTGGAAGACTGCGCGGACGCGATCCTGTAGCAACAATGACGTTCTTAGGGATCAGCATTTCGTTCTCGTCGCCATTGTTCATTTCAACAGAAATGGTCCCAGGCATTGGAGAAAAAATGGAAGGTCCCAAAATACGTCCTGTTCCTTCAAAAACATCAATCTTCCCCTGCTTCATTAGGTGCTGTACTCCCTTATGCAGCTGGTCAACGATTTTGTTCTTTCTTTCCTGAACTTTTCCAAAATTGATGGATACATCACGTGTCACAACGCCAAAATCTTCACTATGTTTTGCTGTTGCAAAAACTTCAGCACTTCTCAATAATGCCTTACTTGGAATACACCCTTTGTGTAGGCAGGTTCCTCCCAGCTTGCCTTTTTCAACTATTGCCGTTTTTAATCCCAGCTGGGATGCACGGATGGCGGCTACATAACCGCCTGTGCCTCCGCCTAAGATGACTAAATCATACTCCTGTGCCAAGTTGCTTCCCCCTTTTTATTTGATTGCTGCTTTGTTTGCTGTTTTTCCTGGATATTCTTTTTCTTTTTCTTCACCGCGCAGGACACGCAATGCCCCTTCTGCGAGTGCCTGAAGCTCATTTTCGCCTGGCTGGATAATTACGTCAGCGATCCAGTTGATGCGCTCACTGATTTCTTTTACGAAACCTTTTCCATAAGCCAGGCCTCCTGTAAGAATGATGGCATCTACCTTGCCGCCAAGTATAGCGCTGGCGGAGCCAATTTCTTTTGCAACCTGATAAGCCATTGCGGAATAAACCAGCTTAGCTTTTTCATCTCCATTTTCGATCATCTTTTCAACCTTTACAGCATCATTTGTTCCTAGATAACCGACAAGTCCGCCTTGTCCAACAAGCTTTTTCATGACTTCTTCACGATAAAAGCTTCCAGAGTAGCAAAGTGCAACTAAATCGCCAGCAGGGACTGTTCCTGCCCGTTCAGGACTGAAAGGCCCGTCGCCGTGCAAGCCGTTATTGACATCAACCACTCTGCCCTGCTTATGGGCACCAACCGTAATGCCTCCGCCCATATGAGTGACAATCAAGTTCAGCTCCTCATATCTCTTTCCAAGATCTTTTGCAACTCTTCTAGCAACAGCTTTTTGGTTCAGAGCGTGAAATATGCTTTTTCTTTCAATCATTGAAAAGCCGGAAATTCGGGCAATTGGGTCAAGCTCATCAACCACAACCGGGTCAACAATATAAGAGGGGATATTCAGCCCCGAAGCAATTTCATATGCAAGGATTCCGCCCAGGTTTGAAGCATGCTGACCTGAAAAACCAGCGCGCAAATCCTTAAGCATTGCCTCATTTACAGTATAAGTGCCCCCCTCTATGGGACGGAGCAGCCCGCCGCGGCCACATACAGCACTTAGCTTTGAAATATTGATCCCTTCATGATCCAATGTTTCAAGAATGGTCTTTTTACGGAATTCATATTGGTCGATAATATTTTCAAATGAGTTAATGACATCTGTATCATGGCGCAATGTTTTTTCCAGGACAGAAATCTCATTATCGAAAACTCCAATCTTTGTTGAAGTGGATCCCGGATTGATGACGAGAATTCGATGTTCTTGTTCTAGCACGTTTAAACCTCCATTAAAAAGCGGAAAACTCCCTTGTAAATAGCAACCTTTTACTAAGGAACTCAAGCTGCCGCTGCGTATTTTTTCAGTTCTATATTTAAGGCTCTGTTAAATTTGCCTGTCGAATTAAGCACGAGGCACTCCCGCAGGACTTTGAGCTTCCTAGAGTAAACACCTCGCCGTAAGGAAATGCGAATGCATTTTCGCTGGATTAGTGCCTTCCGCTCCAATCAACAGGGTACTAAAAACAACAATAACCTTTAACAGAGCCATATTTAAAGCCAAAGACGCTGAATTTTCATTCAGCGTTTTTGCTTTCCGGGCTTGAATGGCCATGGATTCAATGACTCCTATTCAATTCGGCCATTGCCTGCTTTATCTGCGGCTTAGGATATGGTGGCCGTTTTGCAAGAATTGGCCTCGGGAATTGCGCATTCTTTCAATTCTTTCCTCAGCCATACGGTCAGCCGCTTTGTATGTTGGTATGCCATCTCTTTTAGCAATTTCAATAACTTTTTCGATATTATTGTAAACCGTTTCAACTTTTTTCATGGCGCGTTCACGGTTATAGCCGTATAACTCATCTGCAACGTTAATAACCCCGCCAGCATTTATGACATAGTCAGGAGCGTAGACGATGCCCATTTCATGTATTTGATCGCCATGGCGTGTTTCCTTAAGCTGATTGTTGGCAGCTCCTGCGATAACTTTTGCTTTTAGCTGAGGAATTGTATCATCATTAATGGTTGCACCTAATGCACATGGAGCGTAAATATCACAATCAACTCCATAAATTTCATTTGGTTCAACAGCTTTTGCGCCAAATTCTTCAACTGCACGCTGAACTGCTTCTTTATTAATATCCGTTACAATCAGCTGACCTCCTTCTTCATGCAGGTGGCGGCAAAGGTTGTACGCAACATTTCCTACACCCTGAACAGCAATTGTTTTGCCTTCCAAAGAGTCTGTTCCAAAGGCTGCTTTTGCTGCGGCTTTCATCCCTCTGTATACGCCATAGGCAGTTACAGGTGAAGGGTTCCCAGAAGAGCCGAAAGCAGGTGATATTCCAGTTACATAATCAGTCTCCTCGTGGATCAGGTCCATATCAGCTACAGTAGTCCCTACATCTTCTGCAGTGATGTAACGGCCGTTTAAGCCTTGAATATAGCGGCCGAAAGCACGGAACATTTCTTCATTTTTGTCTTTGCGCGGATCGCCGATAATAACTGTTTTTCCGCCCCCAAGATTTAAGCCGGCAGCCGCGTTTTTATAAGTCATGCCGCGGGAAAGGCGAAGCGCATCCTCAATAGCCGCTTCTTCGGATTCATAAGTCCACATGCGTGTTCCTCCAAGGGCAGGTCCCAAGGTGGTATCGTGAATGGCAATAATAGCCTTTAACCCTGATTGCTTATCCTGGCAAAAAACCACTTGCTCATAATCGTAAGTTTCTAAGTACTTGAAGATTTCCATCTTAAAATTCCTCCCCGGATTCTTTTAAAGAAGTATGTTATTTTCACCTGGTATATCGTGCTTTTGCAGCAGACAATCAAGCCGCATAATATCCTATTTTGCAGAGCAGATAGCTAACGCTAAAGAATACACTTTGCTTTCAGCAGAATCAGCCCTGGATGTTAGAACGATAGGCGCCTTAGCGCCGGCAATAACCGCGCCCACCTTTGCTTTTGCAAAATAGACGAGAGATTTATATAAAGCATTCCCCACTTCTATTGTGGGAACTAATAAAATATCTGCCTGTCCGGCAACCTCACTCGTTATCCCCTTATGTTCGGCAGCCTCAAAAGAAATTGCATTATCTAGAGCCAGAGGGCCATCCACAACACAATCTTTAATTTGTCCCCGCTTATTCATAAGAGTTAAAGCAGACGCATCCAGCGTGGCCTGCATAGCCGGATTAACAGCCTCCACAGCAGCAATCGGTGCAACCAGCGGCTTCTCAATCCCGATGCTTCTTGCTATGTTAACTGCATTTTTCACTATTTGGGCTTTCTGATTAAGATCAGGTGCAATATTCATAGCTGCATCTGTAATAATTATAAATCGTTCAAATCCGGGAACCTCAAACACCGCAACATGCGATAAAGCATTTCCTGTCCTTAAACCGAAATCTTTATTCAAAACAGCCTTTAAGATTCCTGCAGTAGGAATATTCCCTTTCATCAAAACATTAGCTTTAAGTTCCTGTACAGCCCTCACAGCCTGTTCCGCCGCCGAAGCTGCAGTATCTGCATGAATGATTTTAAGCTTAGGGCTTTCAAATAATCCCCTATACTTCTGATTTATTAACTCGTGAATCTTTTCTTCATTCCCGAATAATAAAAAGCTTGCTAAGTTAAGCTTAATCGCTTCTGCGACAGCTTCCAGCACTTCTTCGTCCTCTGCTGCGGCTACGGCTACCGTTTTTTCATCATATTGGGTTGCTCTTGCTATAAGCGAATCCAATTCCATCTGTTCAACCCCCTTACCAGAAAAAGCGCATGGCGCTAAGCCAAGCTTCTTCACTTTGCTTTCAAATCTTGATGCTGCATCCGATATTAATACTTGCAAGAAGTGTGCCAACTTACAAACCCTATGAAAGCGCTTTAATCACTACACTATAACATGAAAAAAACTGCATGCTATGAAAATTATTGCATGCTATTATTTGCAATATTATATTTCTCCAGCTTATAGTAAAGATTTCTTACAGACAAACCAAGCGTTTTTGCTGTCAGCGTTTTATTCCCCTCCAGCTTCCGAAGCGTCTGCCTGATCATTTTTTCCTCATATTGTTCTACTAATTGAGACAGCGTTTTATCCATCGTTGCCTCGCTAATTTCCTGACTGGCTGCTGGGCTATTCGAACTGATGAGTTCCGGGATATGCCTTTCCTCTATTTCTGTTTCGTTGTAGCTCATAAAGATGATTGCTCTCCCGAGTATATTATCCAGTTCCCTTACATTCCCTGGCCAATCATAGGCCATCAGCTTTTTAATCGCTTTTTCCGTTACTCCCTCGACATTTCGCCCATATTCCTGATTAATTTTTTGGATCAGCCTGCTGCTAAGCAGCGGGATATCCTCCTTCCTTCTTCTTAAAGGAGGAATATGTATCGGCATCCTATTAAGCCTATAGTATAAGTCTTCCCTGAAAGTGCCACTTGCAATTCCTTTTTCTAAATTGACATTTGTAGCAGCAATTACCCTAACATCAATATGAATTGGCTTAGTTCCGCCAACCCGGGTAATTTCTTGCTCTTGCAAAACCCTGAGCAGCTTGGCTTGAGTATTGGCCGTCAACTCACCAATTTCATCCAGAAAGATGCTCCCTTTATCGGCTTCTTCAAAAAGTCCTCGTTTTCCGCCTCTTTTCGCTCCGGAAAACGCACCCTCCTCATAACCGAACAGCTCGCTTTCCAATAGGGATTCAGATAAAGCAGCACAGTTTACCCTTATAAACTTGTTATATTTTCTGTCACTGGCATTATGGATTGCATGAGCAAATAGTTCCTTGCCTGTACCTGATTCACCCCGGAGCAAAACCGTTGCTGGTGTTTTAGCGCCGAGTTTTGCCTGCTCAATGGCAATGGTCATTTCTTCTGATGTTCCAATGATATCCTCAAATGAATATTTTGCCTCCAAAGTTCGGATAATCTGCCTAGCCCGATTCAATTCCTGATTGAGACTTTGAATTTCAGAGACATCATGAATGACGCCTACACTTCCTTTTAATTTTCCATTAACGATAACAGGAGCGACATTAACCACAACATCCTTCCTTTTAGGTCCGACCCTCATGGCCACTCCCCTCATCGCTCTTCTTGTTTGGAGCACCTTCATATGTACACTTTCCCCTTCAGAGATATCTGTGGTCGCAGGCTGGCCGATCACTTCCTCCTCTTTAAGCCCTGTCAGACGTGAATAAGCCGGATTTATCAATATCCCTTTTCCATTTTCGTCAACTACTGAAATAGCTTCTTCACTGGACTGGATAATCGCCTGAAGCATTGTCTGTATTTCCTTGAGATCTGTTATTTCCTCTGCAAGCGAAACTACCTCAGTAATATCTTTAAAGACCGCAAAGGCACCCATCAGCTCATTATTTTCTCCAACCATCGGTATTCTCGTCGTAATAATTTTAAGGCCATTGCCTAAGATCATTTCCTGGTTGGCCTCTAACCTTCTTGTTTCCAATACTCTGGGAAGAAGGCTATCCGTTATAACATCATTTACCTTTTGGCCAATGGCATCTTTTCTTTTAATTCCCGTCATTCTCTCTGCACTTCTATTAAAAACAGTAATCTCGGCATTATTGTTAATGACTATCATGCCATCATCAGTAGAATTAAAAATCAAATCATGTTTATATGCTTCATTTCTAAATTTAGTAATCAGCTCTTCCTTTTCCTCAAGCAGCTTTGCAATTAAATAAGCAACACTTCCCGGGATTAAAACGGTGTCCTTGCTTCTTGCTTCTCTAATATCTACAAAAACCTGATCATTCCCTGTAACTTCAATAATAATATCTATATGTTGATTCATGAATTCATGCCAATTGGCGCCAACTGGAATCCCGCTTTCTTTCGCAAGCTTCAGTCCAGGAGCATCGGAATTAATATCGACCATAGCTTTAACATCCAAAACAGCTGTTTCTTTTATAATTTTTAATATGGCCGTTCCGCCTTTTCCTGCTCCTACTATCATTACTGTTTGCATCATCTAACCCGCTTTCATTGAAAATCCTTGCATACCCCTTCATATGATCCTGCAATATTCTTCACGGTTATATTTTAGCATAGTTGCTGGACTTGACAAATTTCTTTAATGATTTATTATTTCGATAGATGACTTCGATATGAAGGGAACTGTTATATGATCAGACTAATTGCATTATTGATCCTTTTGCTTCCAGGGGTATTAGCTGTTTATGGAATAAAATTAATGAGAGATATGGTCTTTGGCATCCTGCAGAGCCCATTTCCATATTTATGGCTGCAATTTACTGCAGGATTGCTGTTTTTAATCATCGGGCTTGGCTTTATCGCAGGCTTTATCCTTTACCGCGATCGAAAAAAAAACAAGGTGCAAGCACGGTTTAAGATTAAATAAATTTAATGAAGCGAGGGGAAAATCCGTGAGACCAATGCAAATCTCGCCGGAAACTGCTATTAAACTGTCAGAGAAACTTAATCTTCCTTTGGAGCAAATTATGCATATGCCGCAGCATATATTGATACAGAAATTGATCGAGCTTGAAAAGGAAGAAAAGTAAAATTCAAAAAAAGAGGGTGTCCCAAAAGTTTAGTTTTTTGGGCACCCTCTTTTTCAAGACTTTAGCTCTATAACATCGGCCTGTTGATTTCCGCTCCAGGGACTTAGCGAACGCGGGCGGTCCAGGAGCCTCCTCGGTGCATTTGCATCTGCGGGGTCTCCCGTTGACTCGCTCTCCCGCAGGACGTTGATTATGCATCTACGAGTTAACACCGCACGAAGGAAATGCGAATGCATTTTCGAGGATCTCGCCCCTTCCACTCCAATCAACAGGGTGCAAGAATCCATATAAGCATATACACATCTAAGTTAAAAAAATAATAAAGTCACAATAACTTGAAAAAGTGGGATGAAGTTAGAAAAGGCAAAGTAAAAACAGCTTAAAGTTAGAGGGGTATCCCATTTTGAGCCAAATGACACGAAAATTAAGAAAAAAGATCCCAAAATAAAAGCTGACTCAAAAGAGCCGTCATTCAACGACATTTTGAGTCAGCCTCTTTTTTATTGCACTTAAAAACGCCCCTGTAAAGGAGCGTCGAAATAACTTGATGAAATTTATAAGTACGTTATTTTAGTCCTTACCCTTTCAAGAAGCCTTATGCTCCAAACGAAGCTTGTCAGCAACCATCGCGATGAATTCGGAGTTTGTTGGCTTTGCTTTTGTCATGCTGACTGTGTATCCAAACAGAGAAGAAATGGAATCAATATTCCCGCGGCTCCAGGCAACTTCAATTGCATGGCGGATCGCACGTTCCACACGGCTCGCAGTAGTGTTAAACTTCTTTGCAATATCAGGGTACAGCACTTTTGTAATGGAACCGAGAAGTTCAATGTCATTGTATACCATAGAGATCGCTTCACGAAGATATAAATAGCCCTTAATATGGGCAGGAACACCAATTTCATGGATGATGCTTGTGATGCTTGCATCCAGGTTCTTTGGCTTTGCCTCTGCCTGTGGACGATATGCAGGAGATGGCTTCCGAAGTACAGCACTGGACTTTCCGCTGACCTGGCGGATATGGCTTGCCAAATTGTCCATATCAAATGGTTTCAGGATAAAATAGGATGCTCCCAAGTCAACTGCCTTCTTAGTAACATCTTCCTGGCCAAAAGCAGTCAGCATAATGACGTTAGGGAGAGTGTTTAAATTTAATTCTCTCATCTTTTCAAGGACTGCAAGTCCATCTAAATGAGGCATGATTATATCTAATACAAGAACGTCTGGGTGAGTCTGCTCCAAAACATCCAAACATTCCTGTCCATTATGGGCTACCCCTGCCACTTCCATATCTTCCTGAGAAGATATATATTCTTCTAAAAGGCCGACTAGCTCCCTGTTGTCATCCACAACACAAACTTTTATTTTCTTCACTTACTTTCCTCCTCGGTCCAATTATGGTCTCTTTTGAAATATGTTCAAAAAAATCGAACACGCTCTTTTCGGTATCTATTTTCTATTCTAAATGACAAATTCGACAATGCAACAAAAAATCCTTTAGTTTTTTGAAAATTTCTTAAAAAACCGGCGAAATCTTAATTTTTCTTTTGTTTTCTTCTCTTTTCGACTACTTTCGTCATTTACTTTAACTTCCAAAAGGTTTTGTCGAAAAATCTTTATGTAATCTATTTTAACATAAATATAAAAAAAGACGGGATTTTCCCGCCTTTTTCATTTATCCATTTTTATTCTTTTACGATGCTTTTTCCTCTGTCTTTTCATATATATCGATACCGGCTTCATTTAACATCCATTCTATATGGACACCATATCCGGAAGTCGGGTCATTTACAAAAACATGGGTTACAGCCCCAATAATTTTGCCATTCTGTATAATCGGGCTTCCACTCATCCCCTGAACAATACCGCCTGTTTTATCCAATAGCTTTTGGTCTGTAACTTTTATAACCATACCTTTGGTTGCAGGGAATTTTTGCGGAATGGTGCTGACTATTTCAATTTCAAAAAGCGAAACTTCATCATTATCGACCACAGTCAAGATTTGTGCCGGTCCTTCTTTTACTTGATGCGACAGTGCAATAGGCATGGGTTTGTCAAAAATCCCATTCTTCATATCACGGTTTAATTCGCCAAATATTCCGAAAGGGCTGTTTCTGACAATATTCCCGATGATTTCTTTATCAGAAGAGAATCGAGCCAATTTTTCACCTGGATTTCCGTTGCTTCCTTTTTCTATCGAAGTAACAGTGGATCTGACAATTTGACCGTCCTCCACCACAATCGGTTTCTTGGTATCCATATCAGAAATAACATGGCCCAAGGCCCCATATTTCTTTGATTCAGGGTGATAAAAAGTCATTGTTCCGATACCGGCTGCGGAGTCGCGAATATAAAGTCCAAGCTTATAGGTTTCCTCGCCTTTTTCTTTCAAAGGTGTAAGCTCGGTCTTTACTTTGCCGCTTTCACGGCTGACAACAATCTGGAGCGGATTACCCGTCTTTCCTGCTTCCTGAACAAATGGAGCTACATCTGACATTTTCTCGATTTTCTTGCCATTAATTTCAGTAATGATATCTCCTATTTTTATGCCCGCAGTTTCCCCCGGTGAAGCTTTTCCTTCAAGAGTATTTACCTGGTGATGGCCTACAACCAAGACGCCTACAGTATTAAGCTTTACCCCAATACTTTGGCCGCCAGGGATAACTTTGAAATCCTTTAAAACGTTAACATCAACCTTTTTAATCGGAAAACCAGCCAACTCTAAAAACATTTCATTTTTTCCGTTCTCTCGTGCTTGAAGAGAAACTGAATGGTTATCTTCCTTCAGTGATATACTTGAATTATCTATGGACAAGCCAGCTGATACGGCTTCTGCTTTTACAAAATCAAGCTGTTGTCCTTCAAAAAGAGTTATATTTGCAGGTATTTGCAAATAATCTTGAACAGGCTTAGAAAAACCTAATGCAATTAATGAAACAAGGAGAATTCCACCAATTATTTTACGCAGTACTTCATATGTCAAATTTTTCACTCTCCTCGCTTCTAGTCCCCCACGTTAAATGGCTACATCTTTAATTTTGCCTGCATTGAAGGCATTTATAACAGCCATTGATATAAAAAAAGCTATCCTTCTTTGGATAGCTTTTCAAGGTATCAGCGCCCTGCCTGCCCATACTGCTTTTTGTATGAGAAAAGCATAGCCTTTTGGACATCTGGTAATTATTTTAACTGATTCGCCAGCTGGAGCAACTCTTTGGCATGCTCTTTCGTCAAATCAGTGATTTCCACACCGGAAATCATTCGCCCGATTTCTTTAATTTTTTCATCATCCGTTAATGGTTTGACAGTTGTTTTTGTTCGCCCATCTTTTGTGTTCTTGGCAATAAATAAATGTGTATCTGCCATTGCAGCAACCTGCGGAAGGTGAGAAATGCATAGCACTTGCGAATTTACGGAAACATGATGAATTTTTTCAGCAATTGCCTGTGCGACCCGACCGCTGACCCCTGTGTCTACCTCATCGAAAATGATACTGGTAACACCCTGATGCTTTGAAAAAATGCTTTTTAGAGCCAGCATAATTCTTGACAGTTCCCCACCAGATGCAATCTTTGACAATGGTTTGACGGGCTCCCCAGGGTTGGTGGAAATATAAAATTCTGCCCTGTCAATCCCATTCTTTAAAAAGCTGTCATGTTCAGATGAGAATCTGACTTCAAAAACGGTCTTTTCCATATATAATTCCTTAAGTTCTTTATGGATTAACTTTGTTAATTGACGTGCCGCCTTTTTCCTTAGCTGGCTCAGCTCTTCCGCTTCAACCAGAAGATCTTTTTTCAGCGCTGAAACTTCCTTTTCGAGTTTATCTATGTGCGTCTCTTTATTTTGCAGAGTCTCGATTTCCTCTTCAATCTTTACTGCATACTCAAGAACTTCTTCCACCGTCTTCCCATACTTGCGTTTTAAACCGTTAATTTCGTTTAACCTGTCTTCTATTTCATTGAGCCGCTGAGGGTCATATTCCATAAAGTCCATTTCATTCCGGAGTGATCTTGCAGCGTCCTCAAGCAAATAAAAGCTGTTTGAAACATTCTCAGCTAATTCTTGATAGGCAGGGTCAAGCCCAGCTGCATCCTGCAGGTGCCCCATAACCATCCCTATCCAGTCAAGTCCCTTTTGGTCGCCTTGAAGTCCGTTATAACCTGATTGAAGGGAATCATAAATACGCTCAAAATTCGAAAGCTTTCTTCTTTCTTCAAATAACTCTTCATCTTCATTTATTTTTAACTGCGCCGACTGGATTTCATCCATCTGAAATTGTATTAAGTCCAGCCTGTGTGCCATTTGCTGTTCGTTTTCGCTTAAATTTTTGAGTTTTTTTAACGTACTTTCATACGACCTGTAAATCCCTTGATATTCTGCTAAAGCGTATGATAATTTATTCCCGCCAAATTGATCCAGAAGTGTTAAATGCAGTGTTTCATCCATTAGCTCCTGATGTTCATGCTGCCCGTGGATATCAATGAGGGTACTTCCAATTTCCCGTAAGGTTGAGATTGTAACTAGTTTCCCGTTAACCCTGCAGACACTCTTCCCTGTCTTCGATATATCCCTCCGCAGTACTACCATGCCATCTTCGATATCTATGCCAAATTCAGATGCCTTTTTATAGCTGGGATGTTTGGGGTCATACAGTTGAAATAACCCTTCAATTTCAGCCTTTTCCTCGCCATGGCGGACAAACTCGGCTGATCCCCTGCCCCCTACAAGCAAATGAATGGCATCAATGATGATGGACTTCCCTGCCCCGGTTTCACCGGTTAAAACAGTTAAGCCCTTTTCAAATGAGACAGAAAGGGCTTCTATAATAGCAAAATTTCGTATTGATATTTCATTTAACATCTTATCACCTCATTAGAAAAGCAGAGGCGCCTCACTCATCCCAGACAAGACAGGCCTCACGGGAAGTTGTTCTCTACCCTTCTGGGAGGCTTGTCTTGTGACCTCGAGGGGTAGGCGCTGAAGCTAGACATGTATTGAAGTAAAACTCACTCATTAATCTACAGCATTTCAAGAAAACGGTTTGAAATCGCTTCTGTATCCTCTGGTGTTTTGCATATGATTAAACATGTATCATCGCCGCAAATGGTTCCCAAAATTTCATCCCAGTCCAAATTATCAATGAGAGCCCCAATGGCCATTGCATTCCCGGGAAGAGTCTTCATCACAAGCAGATGTCCTGCTGTATCCACTCTGACAAAAGCATCCATCAGATTTCTTTTCAGCTTTTGCAGTGGGTTAAAGCGCTGATCGGCAGGAAGGCTGTATTTATACCTTCCATCCATTAATGGAACCTTTACAAGATGAAGTTCTTTTATATCCCTCGAGACTGTTGCTTGGGTTACATTAAATCCCGCATTCTTTAGTTCATCAACAAGGTCATCCTGAGTTTCAATATCGTTATTCGTTATAATTTCGCGAATTTTAATGTGTCTTTGGCCTTTATTCACTTTTATCACCTCTATAATTAAACCGCTTACCGGCCTGCACGCTAAAAATTAAATTTATAAGCACATTTAATCTTGCCTGGTGATTTCCACTCAAGAAGCTTGGAAGCCTGTCCCTCGCCCTCGCATAAGACTTTTGCGGGAACTCGCCTTGACTCTTCTCCCGATGGATATTGAAGCAGCATCCTTGAATAAACACCGCACGAAGAAATGCGAATGCCATCTCAAGGATCCTGCGCCTTCCCCTCCAATAACTCAGTGCCAAAAATCAATTATTAGCTTTAACAAAGCCAATTAATAATTAAAGTATAATCTAATCATATGTTAGCCGATTTTCCCTATAAAGTACAATTTTTCCCCGTAATAATATACTAATTCGTTAAATATCGACAAAATCCTTTCTTGCTGAAACAAATAAAGAGGAATAGGCTTCCGCCTACTCCTCCCCATTCCCATGCTTTGTCTTTAACTCGGCATGCGCTTCTTGTACTATCGCATATGGCTGAAGCTTTAAAAGATTTTCTCCTTCTACTTTGCTGCCAGTCCAATGCAAATGAAGTAAAAATTCTATATTTCCGTCTCCACCCGTAATTGGCGAGAAAGATGCATCTCTCACATCAAATCCAAGCCCAAGCGAAAATTCAATAATTTTATCAAGTACTGATTCATGGACTTTCGGATCTCTGACGATACCCTTTTTCCCTACCTGTTCACGACCTGCCTCGAACTGTGGCTTAACAAGAGCCACCACATTACTTCCGGGTACCAGAAGTGTTTTGAGGACGGGCAGAATCAATTTTAGCGAGATGAAAGAAACATCTATGGAAGCAAAGTCAGGCATCCCTGCTGTTAGGTCGGCTGGCGTTACATAGCGGAAGTTTGTCCTTTCCATGACCACTACCCGTTCATCCTGTCTTAACTTCCAGGCAAGCTGATTATAGCCTACATCCAGAGCGTAAGACATCTTTGCACCGTTTTGCAGCGCACAATCTGTAAAGCCGCCTGTGGAGGCACCAATATCAAGCAATATTTTTCCTTCCACATTTAAATCAAATTCCTTCAGGGCCTTTTCAAGCTTTAACCCGCCGCGGCTGACATAAGGCATCACTTTCCCTTTTAAGGTTAAGGGAATATCAACACTTACTTTCTCGCCGGGCTTATCCAGTCGGCTTTCATTACTGAATACAAGGCCAGCCATTACAGCTCTTTTGGCTTTTTCCCTTGTCTCAGCAAGCCCTCTTTCAACTAACAAAACGTCTACTCGTTCTTTCTTTGTTTTCATTCTTTAAGCCCTTTTTTGTTTTTTTCTTGCTAGTTTACCCATTCTTTCAACGACATCGTCTACTGTCATGCCGATTTCCTCTAATAGCTCTTTTACGCTTCCATGCTCGATAAATTTATCAGGTATGCCCATCCTGTCAATTTCAGCATGATGAAAGCCTTTTTCATGTGCATATTCAAGTACCGCACTTCCAAAACCGCCCTGCAGGACAGCTTCCTCTATTGTCAGGATTGGCATATTTACCGCGAGCAGATCCTTCAGGATTTTCTCATCGAGCGGCTTAATAAACCTTGCATTAACCACTTTAATGGAATATCCCTGCTTTTCCAATAGCGAGGCAGCTTTTAAAGCCATAGGAATAGTTGTGCCAAAGGTTAGAATGGCTGCGTCATTTCCTTCACGCAGAACCTCCCAGGTACCGATTGAAATCGTTTTAAGCTCATCATCCATTGGCACCCCAATGCCATTTCCCCGCGGAAAACGCATTGCGATTGGACCATCATTATATTCAATAGCCGTTTTAACCATGTGCTGGCCTTCATTTTCATCTTTCGGCATCATTAGAACCATGTTCGGCAAATGCCTTAAGAAAGCTATATCAAAGACTCCCTGGTGGGTTTCCCCATCGGCTCCAACAAGTCCTGCGCGATCAATCCCAATAAATACATTCAAATTTTGACGCGCGATATCATGAACGACCTGATCATAGGCACGCTGCAGGAAGGTGGAATAGATAGCAAGGAACGGCTTCATATCTTGCGTAGCCAGCCCAGCAGCAACAGTGGCTGCATGTTGTTCTGCAATTCCTACATCATACATGCGATCAGGGAACTCGCCAGCAAAGCCCTCCAGCTTTGATCCAACTGGCATCGCAGGGGTAATGGCTACGATTCTTTCATCATTTCTTGCCAGCTTCCTGACTGTCTCACTGACAAGCTTGCTCCAGGCAGGGGGTGGTGCACTGGCAGGTTTTACAAAGTCCCCTGTTTCCATTTTATATGGGCCAGTACCATGCCATGTTCCAATCCGATCGCTTTCGGCAGGCTGATAGCCCTTTCCTTTTTTCGTGATTACATGGAGAAGAACCGGTCCTTCAGTCTTCTTCGCATAAGCTAAATTCTCAAATAAATCATCGTAATTATGACCATCTACTGGCCCCAAATATGTAAAGCCTAATTCCTCGAAGAACATTCCCGAAACAAATAAATATTTCAGACTATCCTTTAGCCTTTCAGCTGTAGAAGCTAATTTCCCCCCCACTGCAGGTACTTTCTTTAAAAAATATTCAAGTTCATCTTTTACCCAATTATATTTGCCAGCTGTCCTAAGTCTTCCCAGGACATTGTGCAACGCTCCAACATTTGGGGCAATAGACATTTCATTATCATTTAAAATAACAATCATATTCTTGTTTTCATGGCCAATATGGTTTAAAGCCTCTAAAGCCATTCCGCCCGTTAATGCTCCGTCTCCAATGACTGGAATTACGTAATTATTCTCTTTTTTCAAGTCTCTTGCGATGGCCATTCCCATTGCGGCAGATAAGGATGTGGAGCTATGCCCCGTTTCCCAAACATCATGCTCGCTTTCAATCATCTTAGGGAAGCCGCAAAGACCTCTGTATTGCCTTAATGTATCAAATTGGCATGCACGGCCCGTTAATATTTTATGGACATAGGATTGGTGTCCGACGTCCCATATAATTTTATCCTGGGGGCTGTCAAAGCATTTATGAAGTGCTATAGTTAGTTCCACGACACCCAGATTGGGGCCGATATGCCCACCGGTACCCGAAAGCTTTTCAATGAGGAATTCCCGGATATCCTGGCTTAGATTTTCAAGTTCTTTATTAGAGAGCCCCTTTAAAAAGGAAGGGTCTTTAATTGATAACAGATCCATTCTGCGGACCACTCACTTTCGTCTCTTATTCGTCCGTTGTTTTAATTTCATTTTTTTCTTGTCTTTTATTATAACAATATGGAATTTATCCTCAAGGAAATGCAGAACTTTTCCTACCTGGAAGATAATATCTTTAGAGTACCTTATTGCTAGCGATTTTCCAAATGCTTTTCCACCCACGGTCATCGCAGCAATAATGCTTGTTATGATAACCGAAGAAGCATATTCAAATAGGCTGCTGTCATTCATCTGAAATGAGACAGTTAGCTGCACAATAACAATTGCAGCCGCTGCACCGCTGATAATGCCAGAAATATCACCAATTACATCATTGCAAAAACTGGCGAACCGGTCGGCATTTCTAACGATGCGAATCGAATGCCTGGCTCCAAAAACTTTATTTGAGGCCATAGAATGAAAAGGCACTTCATCTGCAGCAGTGGCAGCAATTCCTATCATATCAAAAAAAATGCCGATTAAAACAATAAATCCAACAACAATCAGCCCAGTTCCCCATGATACACCGTTCAATATGGAGTTTGAAATAATTGAAAAAAGAGCCGCTAGCACAAAAGTGATAACGGCAATACTGAAGCTCCATTTAATCGAATTCCGCAGCAACTCTCTCATTTCTGTAAAAACTTCCTTTTTAATCTAAGAATGAAAAGAGGCGGAGCTCGCCGGTTTTTCGGGAATTGAATTCCGCTCGTTCAGCTTCAGCAAGTTCTTCGCCTCTTTATTTGTGCTTATTATGCTATAATCACTCGGCAACCTGTCAATAAAAACACATATATATGTACGAGAGGGGCAAACCCCTCAAAAACTCGAAAAGTGGATGGCCATACAAAGGGTTAAGATTGCGGCTTAGGTCCAGTAGGTTTTCCCAAGCGAATACCGGATGTCGCCATACCGGCGGTTTCCCTTTAAATCCGCCTTAGCCGTGTCGCCACCAGCTAGACTGGATTGCCACTTAGTCCGCACTATAATCCCCTTTATATGTCATTGGAACAGTCTAGGAGATTTCCTCAGCAGCCCTTAAACCATTTCCCTAGCCTCTTTTGCAAAGAAGATTTCATACAGGCGAAAAAGCATATATCAATGGCCAACTGATGTATGCCCTTATAACTGTAATCCCCTCTATCTTCACTCAAGGCAGGCTACGCTGCTAGTGATCTCCCATGGGACCACATTGCAGGTTCATAACCCGAGACCTTAGGCCGTAAGCTTTCGCTCTAGGCTGATCATCGGGGCCTCCGCGGTGAAAGGGTCAACGCCCACATGCCTTTGCAGATCGCCCTTACACCTTACTCCCTGAATCGACCCAAGGCTGGGCGCCTCAAGCCAAAACAAGGAACTTCATCGATGTGCCCTTTAGTGGATTTTTAGCCCCACCTTCAGGAATGGTAGACCGACTAGAATACTGCACCATCCATATATACCTATTATACCATATTTGCGATTGTGCAACAATCTGCCCATGCCCCGCCTCTTAATGATCCCTGCTGGCTACTAAATCGGTTATTGCCTCAAGCAGCTCCGTTTTTAATCCTGTTTCTTTCAATTTTTCCTTGGCAGATTTTATGTGACGATCGAGTGCTTCTTTGGCTCCCTCCATTGTAAGAAGGGAAGGGTAGGTACTTTTATTTTTTGACTCATCGCTGCCAATAGGCTTTCCAATCTTCTCTTCTGTTCCTTCAAGATCGAGAATATCATCTCTGATTTGAAAAGCCAGTCCCAAATGGTAGGCAAAATTGGATAATGCTTGAATGGTTTTCTGATTGGCTTTTGCTAAAATGGCACCTGAAACAACACTGCACTTCAAGAGCTTGCCTGTTTTGTGCAAGTGGATGTATTCAAGATCTTCCAAAGACAATTGCTGCCCTTCACCATTAATATCTGCTACCTGTCCTCCAACCATTCCCTCTGCTCCTGAAGCTTTGGACAGTTCCTTAATTAAAGAAAGTTTTATCTCAGCTGAAGCAAATTCGTCCGGCGTTTCGGCGACTAATTGGAAGCTATATGTCAGCAGGGCATCTCCAGCCAGAATAGCAAAGGCTTCTCCAAAAATTTTATGATTCGTTGGCTTGCCTCGCCTCAAATCATCATCATCCATGCTCGGGAGGTCATCATGTATAAGCGAATATGTATGCACCATCTCAATTGCTGCTGCCGTCCACAAACCTTTAATAGTATCCTCCTCAAATGCAGCCAAGGATGCGAATAACAGCAATGGCCTAATGCGCTTGCCTCCTGCCTCAAGAGAATAAAGCATTGATTCTTTTACGGCAGAAGGAGCATTCAATTTGTTGACGCTTTCCTTTAGCTGATTTTCCAGCATTTGTTTATGATGTTCAGAAAAAGAAACCAAGGATTGTTGCAGCAATGTTATTCCTCCTCAGGAATGGCGAAGTTTTCTTTACGGCCATCCTCCGTCAGTATTTCTGTAAGCTGTGTTTCAACATTCTTCAATTTGTCATGGCATAGTTTTGAAAGCTCCATGCCCTGCTTGTAAATATTAATTGCTTCTTCAAGGGGGACATCTCCTTCTTCAAGCTTTTCGACAATAACCTCAAGCTGGTCCATTGCCTCTTCAAATGTAAGCTTTTTTTCATCCGCCATTCCATTCACTCCTCAATATCCGTTACCCGGCAATTAATCGATCCATCTGAAACTTTAACCTTTATTTGGTCATTCACATTAATTTGAGTTACGGTCTTTATTAACTTTTCTTTCTCTGTATAGGCAAGGCTGTAGCCTCTATCCATAATTTTAAGAGGACTCAGGGCTTCCAATGTAGACAGAGCCCTCGCAAAGTCCTTTTCCTTGGCTGTCACAATATTGCCCATAGCTCTATTTAGAAGCTTATACAGCCTGTCATGCTTCTCCTTGGCCTGCTCCTTCAACTGTCCAGGATGGCTTCGGTGCAATCGTTTCTGTAAAAGGTCTGCTTGCTCAAGTTTAAAATCATGCAACCTTTTAGAACCCCTGACAAGCTGTTCTGTCAGTTTATCAAGCTGCTCCAATTTCTGTTCATACAGCTTTTGAGGATACCGGAACGCATAAGACTTCTGTACCCTTATAAGCCTTTCATTCTGCAGGGCAACTTGTTCTTTCATTGCTCTTATTAAACGCGATTGCCTATTGAATAGCCTCTCTGTTAAATCGTCAATATGAGGGACCGCCATTTCGGCTGCTCCCGTTGGTGTAGGTGCCCTTAAGTCGGCCACAAAGTCGGCAATCGTAAAGTCTGTTTCATGTCCAACGGCTGATATAATTGGAATTTCAGATTGAAAGATTGCCCTTGCCACACGCTCTTCATTAAAAGCCCAAAGCTCTTCAATGGAGCCGCCTCCCCGTCCAATAAGTAAGACATCGGCCTCTCCCGAAGCATTTGCCATTTGGATCGCTCTCACAATGGATGGCGCAGCCTGGTTTCCTTGAACAAGTGCAGGATAGATAAGTATATTTGCAATTGGATAGCGCCTTTTAATAGTCGTTAGGATATCCCTTATAGCTGCTCCTGTTGGGGAGGTAACAACTGCTACAGTTTTTGGATAACGGGGGATTGCCTTTTTATCGCTTCGTGAAAACAGTCCTTCTTTTTCAAGCTTTTCTTTCAGCTGTTCGTAGGCAAGATAAAGTTCCCCAATCCCATCCGGCTGCATTTCTTTTATATAAATTTGATATTGCCCGCTTGGTTCGTAGACAGAAATTTCACCCCGGACCAAGACTTTCATGCCATTCTCTGGCCTGAATTTCATTGTTCGGGCATTCCCTGCAAACATCACCGCCAGAATTCGGGCTTTATCATCTTTCAATGTAAAATACATATGGCCGCTGGAATGCTGTTTGAAGTTTGATATTTCTCCCTTGACCATTATATTTTGCAAATGAGGATCAGCTTCAAATTTTCTTTTTATGTACTTAGTTAAAGCGTTGACTGTTAGATACTGCTGTTCCTTCATAACAATCTCCTTTTTTGCCGTAGACGCGAATTAGGCATCCAAAGCAAGAACTATTAACCGCATAGACAGCAAAAAACTGCCCTTCCACTTATTATTAAGGCTTTAGGCCTGCGTGCATTCGCACACAAAACCAAAGTCCTTAATATAGCATAATGGAAATGGACAGATTTTGCACCTGTATAGGAAGTTGCCAAAAATAGATACGATTAGCGTTTGCTTTGGACTGACCTTGCTGCTTTTAAAGTGTTATACATGAGCATAGTGATCGTCATCGGGCCTACTCCGCCTGGGACCGGTGTTATATACCCAGCTTTCTCTTTAACGCCGTCGAAATCAACATCACCGCAAAGCTTTCCTTCACGATTTCGATTCATGCCAACATCTATGATAATTGCACCTTTTTTCACATGGTCTTCCGTAATTAACCCGGCCTTTCCCACAGCCGCCACTAAAATATCTGCTCTTCTCGTATGCTCCTTTAAATCAGCTGTTTTGGAATGGCAGTAGGTAACCGTAGCATTTTTATTTAAAAACAACTGCCCTGAAGGCTTTCCAACTATATTGCTTCGGCCGACAACTACCACATGTTTGCCAGCAATATCAGATCCGATATAATCCAGCATCTCCATAATCCCAAAGGGAGTACAAGGGACTAAGGCATCTTGGCCGGTCATCATTCTGCCAATATTTATTGGATGGAAGCCATCCACATCCTTATCAGGCGTAATTGTTTCAATAATGACCTTTTCATCAATATGCCCAGGAAGCGGCAATTGGACAAGTATTCCATGTATATCCGGATCTTCATTTAACTCTTTGATTTTCCTTATAAGCTCCCCTTCTCTGACTTCTTTTGGAAGTTCAATCAGCAAGGAATACATCCCCAGTTTATTGCATGTTTTCTGTTTATTGGACACATAGGTTTTTGAAGCCGGATTATCTCCCACTAAAATAACTGCAAGGCCTGGCGTAATTCCTTCTGCCTTCAGCTTTTGAACTTCATCGCCTATGGAATCCTGTTTTACCCTTGCAATCTCTTTGCCGTCAATTATTTTTGCAGCCATTATTTATCCCCCTATTAGGACAGCGGAAGCGCCTAATGATAAGGAACGCCGGCATGCTTTCAATATGGCGCCGGCGCCAGCACATCCTGTGCAAGTCCGAACTAAATATTATTAAAGCTCTTCTTTCACCTTGGAGAGTACACCATTTATAAACTTGCTTGACTGTTCGTCGCCGTATAATTTTGCAATTTCAATTGCCTCATCCAGCACTACATTTGCTGGAACATCCTCACTAAGATACAGGAGTTCAAACACTGATAATCGCAAAAGGTTGCGGTCCACTGTAGCCAGCCTTTCCAAAGTCCATTTTTCAAGATGTTTTTTTATCTCTGCATCAATTGTTTCCTTATATTGCGAAACACCTGATACAAGTTTGCTTAAATACTCATCATTTGGTGCGCCTTCTAAAACATGTTCAATGGCAGACTCCGGTTCCGCCTGGCTTACATCAATTTGAAATAAAGCCTGCAATGCTTTCTCTCTGGCTGTTCTTCTCTTCATCTTTATCTTTAACTCCTTTATGGCTAGCTTGATGGGGTTTCATTTTGGCTATTTTCGCAAACTTTGTTGCTTTTTAATCAAGTAGAGAGGGATGGTTGATTTCCGCTTCAGGATGCTCAGCGAACCGCGGGGCGGGCGGTGAGCCTCCTCGGCGCTCAGCGCCTGTGGGGTCTCACCTGTCCCACTCCTCCCGCTGGAGTCTCGCACCTTACGCTCCAATCAACCAACCTTATTTTTTTCAAAGTTCCTATTCAACAACAACAATCTTATAGAAAATAGCCTTCATTTTTGAGCATATACACGTCCAAAAATAACATAACAAGATAATAGCACAAGTAAGGGATATTCGCACTAAACAATAACAATAAGGACCATTTCATGTCCTTATTTTACTTACAGGGCTACTCCGTTTAAAAAAGCCTTTGCTATATATAAGTTATTTTCCCATTAAAAAATTTCTTTATAACAGTCTTGTGATGAAGAGAATAATAAACCAGAAAAGCCAAAGACTTCGTCAGATGTCTTTGGCTTGGTGAAAGTTTATTACATTTCCTGTTCGTATTCAACCTCATGCTTTTGGTTTTCAAACATGATCCCCACTACATGGATATTTACTTCCTGTACATCTAGGGCTGTCATATTCAAAAGTGCCTGGCGGATATTGTCCTGAATTTTTTGCGCAACACTAGGAATAGATACGCCAAACTTCATCAGACAATATACATCAACCTTGATTCCTTCTTCAGTTAATTCAACTTTAACCCCTTTTCCATGGTTCTTTTTGCCGAGCCTCTCAACTACACCCGTAGCGAAATTGCCGCGCATCTGCGCAACTCCTTCCACTTCAGAAGCAGCAATGCCGGCTATAACCTCAATTACTTCCGGGGCAATTTCAACCTTGCCAAGGCCGGAGTTTTCATTGCTCATTTCAAGAATGTTATTTTCACTCATAATGGCACCTCCATCAATCTTAAGAATTCATTACATCATGCAATTCCAGGAATTTCGTGTTAAACTGCCCTTCCACAAATTTGTCATGGCTGAGAAGCTTTAGATGAAATGGTATTGTCGTATGTACACCTTCAACAACAAACTCACTTAAAGCTCTCTTCATTCGGGAAATGGCTTCTTCTCTAGTATTGCCGTACGTAATCACTTTTGCAATCATGGAATCGTAATATGGTGGAATCATATAGCCAGGATATGCAGCAGAATCGACACGGACACCCAATCCGCCCGGCGGAAGATACATATTGATTTTGCCGGCAGAAGGCATAAAGTTCTTTTCAGGATTTTCTGCATTAATGCGGCATTCTATCGACCAGCCGTTAAATGTAACATCTTTCTGGGTGAAATTAAGCTTTTCACCTGACGCAACCTTAATCTGCTCTTTAATCAAATCGACCCCAGTAACCATTTCGGTAACAGGATGCTCCACCTGGATACGTGTATTCATTTCCATAAAGTAGAATCTGCGTTTTTGGTAATCGTAGATAAATTCTATCGTACCAGCGCCTGTATAATTAACTGCTTTGGCCGCTTTTACAGCAGCATTGCCCATCTCTTCCCGGGTTTCCCCATCAAGGGCAGGTGAAGGCGTTTCCTCCAAAAGCTTTTGCAAACGCCTCTGTATGGAACAATCCCTTTCTCCCAGATGAATGGTGTTACCGTAATTATCTGCTAGCACCTGGATCTCAACATGGCGGAAGTCCTCTATATATTTTTCAATATATACGCCAGGGTTTCCGAATGCCGTTAAGGCCTCCTGCTGAGTAATGGTGATTCCCTTAATCAGCTCCTGCTCAGTGCGCGCAACACGAATTCCTTTGCCGCCCCCCCCGGCAGTAGCTTTAATTATTACAGGATATTCAATCTTCTCAGCAAGCTGAATGGCATCTTCCACATCTTTAATAATTCCGTTTGAACCGGGAACAATCGGAACTCCCGCTTCTTTCATCGTTTCCCTCGCAATATCCTTCGTACCCATTTTGTTAATGGCTTCAGGTGTCGGACCGACAAAAATGATATTGCATTCCCTGCACAGATCGGCAAAGTCAGCATTTTCTGCCAGGAATCCGTACCCTGGATGGATTGCGTCACAGCCCGTAAGCTTTGCAACACTGATGATATTGGTAAAATTCAAATAGCTGTCCTTTGATGCAGTCGGGCCAATGCAATAAGCCTCATCCGCAAGCTGAACATGCAGTGCTTCTCTGTCAGCCTCTGAAAAAACGGCTACAGATTCTATTCCCATTTCACGCGCTGCGCGGATGATGCGAACAGCTATCTCTCCTCTGTTAGCAATCAAGAGTTTTTTTATCATTCGGTAACCGCTCCTTATTCAGGCTTTACTAAAAATAGAGGCTGACCATACTCTACTAACTGGCCGTCCTTAACAAGCACTTCTACAATTTCCCCATTGACTTCAGCTTCAATTTCATTGAACAGTTTCATTGCTTCCACTATGCAGACAATAGAGTCTTTTGCAACTTTAGAACCTGCTTTAACATATGCATCCGCGTCAGGGGAAGAAGACTGATAGAAAGTCCCAACCATCGGGGATACAATTTTATGTAGGTCTGCATCATCCGCTGCTTTAGCCTGAGGTGCAGGCTCCTTTGCAGGTGCTTCAGATCTAGGCTCTTCCACAGTTACAGCTGCAGCCTGAACAGGCTGCGGAGCAGGTGCAGGAGGAACTGCAGCTGGCTGAACTTGCTGCACAACAGCTGCTTCATTAACCTTTTTCTTCATTTTAATTTTTGAGCCTTCATGCTCGTAAACGAATTCATCAATATTTGAATCATTAACAAGTTTGATTAATTCTCGTATTTCCTGTACTTTCAACATTTTGGCACCCCTTGTTTTCTCACTGCTTTCCATTCCCTCTTTCTCCAATTAAAAACTGGCCTTGGAAGAATAGAGAAAGAAAGAATAGGAATGTTCCGCATGATTTAATTATGACTAGATACTAATATCATACGATAAGACCTTATCAAAGTTCAACATCGTATTGTGTACTGTATAACTTTTTCTCTATTCCGCCTCTAAAACCATTTTAATATTTCTAGAAATTTTTGTGAAATGTTACGAAGGATTTTGGCGAAAAATCACGAAATACTGATCATTAAGGGGACTATAGTACCAGAGAGGATTGTATAAATATGAAAACAATAGATGAAATAAAGAAAGAAGATCTTATAAGCAAAAATTCGCTTGTAGTAAAGGCTGCTTTAATAAGCGTTATATTGGCAGCCCTCGTAGATATAGCCTTGAAAAAAGATATGGCTGTTATCCTATCTATTATTATTGCCGGTGGAATTGGTGTAGGAATAGTGGCTGCACTCCATTTTTCCAAAAAATTTATGTCTGCCATCCCTTTTTTGGCCATATTTTTGGTTGCTAGTGTGCTATTCATTATCATGGAAAATAGCGTTTCGCCGACTGCATATTTTTTAGTCTATTTTATTCTTGCAACAGCGGCAATTTATATGGACGGGAAGATTTTATGGCTTTCATCGGCAATTGGCCTTATTGTTATTTCCATTTTTACATACCTCCATCATAGTCAGCTGCCGCTGGAAGCAAAAAATTATGCCACCATTTATTTGCTTTTTATGCTGGTCACTATTATGCTCTCTTTTCAGCTTTCCATCTCGAAAAAACTATCAGAAAATATTGTATCTTCTCAGAAGGAAACTGAAAATCTGCTGCAGCAGAACCTTAAAATTAAAAAGACAATCGAGAATAGTACTGCAAGCGTTTCATTCATGATTGAAGAAGTAAAAAAAATGAGCCAGGAGAATTACCATTCCGCAAGGGAAATGAGTTATACAATCGGGGAGATTTCTGCAGGAATACAAACCCAATCAGATACCATCCTGGATATCACCAGTTCTTTGGATAGATCGAATAAAGTGGTTAGCAGTACGAATGAATTAGTTGGAAAATTGCATAATGATGCTGTGAAAGCAGAGAAAATTACCCAGAGCGGAAATGCAATTGTAAATAAACTCATAAATGATATGTCACTTTCATTTAATGAAATGCAGAAGGTTCATGAACATATATCTTCACTATCGGAAACAGTGAAAGAAACCTCCCATTTTGCTGATAAGATACAAGAAATTTCAGAGCAGACCAACCTGCTTGCCCTTAATGCCTCCATTGAAGCTGCGCGTGCTGGAGAAAGCGGTAAAGGCTTTGCTGTTGTAGCGGAAGAAGTAAGAAAATTAGCAGATATTACAAGAAAAACAGCAAATCAAATATCAGAGAACCTTTGCAATGTGATACAAGAAACGGAGCAATCCAAAGCCAATGTAAACTCCACTGGCGATAAATTAACGGCAAATCTTGATCTGGCCTCACAAACTGAGAGTGCTTTTGAAAACATCCATGAAACCTTTTTAAAGCTCAAAAAAGATATATCAAATTACAAGTCTTTAAGCAATCAAATTCATCAGTCCTCTTCTTCTATAGGAATATCAATCGGGGAGTTTAGTTCAGTTGTAGAGGAGGCAGGCGCTTCCCTCCAGGAAATCTCCTCCTCTGTTGCATTCCAGACAAAGCAATATGAGCATCTTGTGGAATCGATTAATAAAGCCCATTTTTCGATGGAACACCTGGTTAATCTTCAAAAATAGCCTAATAACATTTATAAAAACTAAAAGGTGCCCGCAAGTTATTCTACGGGCACCCTTTTTGGTTCTGATTACTTGGCAATTTGGAATTCAACCGCAACTGCTTCAAGCTGTCCAATTTCATTTCTTACTTCCTGAATGATATTGTTTGCAGCAGAAGGCGAATGATCTTTAGCTTTTACTGTAATTTGAACTTTTTTTCCATCAGCGCGAACGAGGACATCTTCGTAATCCATTGCTCTGATTAACGTTTCAAGCATTGCTTCTTTTTGGGCTATTTCATTTAATTCATCGATTTGATCCTTTGCTTTCATTCTTTCTTCAGCAGGAAGATCTGTCTGTCCCAACACTGTTGTAAGTTCTTCTTTCATGCGGCTGCGCTCGTCATCAAGCTGAAGGCGAAGCGTTTCAAACATTTCATCGCTGGCTGTGTTTGTAATAATGGCATTGCCATCTTCACTCTCAACTGCTTCCATTTCGCCATTTGCCTTCTCCTCCATTGCAGCTAAATCATTTCCTTTTTGCTCAGGAGATGTAACATAATACACGGATAACACAACCACCAAACTTAGCATTGTTAATAACCAGACCGTTTGTTTCTTTAAAAGCATCTATTATTCCCCCTTAGTTTTTTTAGGCATTACAGAAACTCTGTGGCTTGGTACATCAAGCGCTCTTGTAACTGCCTCAATAATCCATTTTTTCACTTGTATATTTTCAGCTCCCTTTGCAACCACCAGTACACCCCTGATTTCAGGTTTCTTGGTTTCTATTACAATCGGAACCTCTTTCTCGCCATTTCGGACAATCACAAGCTGTTCCTCCTGTGACTGGTCCTCTACCTTTCTTTTGCCGCCTTCCCGATCTATTTCATCGGTTGTTTGTTTTTGGGTCGTTTTGTTTTTTTCAAGGACTTTCTTCTCTGTTGCATCCACATTGACGACAACCGTGGCATCATCAACACCGACAATTGCATCAAGGGCCTCTTTTATTTGTGCTTCATATGCCTTTTCATAATTGGCAATTTCGTCATTTCCCCCGGATTGTTTCTGGCCAAATACAGGCACCTCTTCCTCTTGCTTCGCCTCATCCCCGTTTTTAAAAACGGACATGTCTTCAGTGGAAGCATTCTCTTTAAACAGCGTGTTGCTGATCAGCATGATAGCTGCGCCAAAGAGGAGAACAAGAAGCAAGTATTGGTATTTTCCAGCTTTTTTATCGGGCTGCCCGTCTTTGGAGAATAATTTTCTTAACCATGTGAAAGGACCTTTTTCATTATCCATCCCTATCCATATTCCCCCCTTCTACCAGTACTTCGATTGATTTTGCGTCTACATTCCATTTTTGTGCGAGAAGAGAAGCGACTCTTTTTGCCTCATCATCATGTTCAGCCCTGCTGGATGGAAGAGGTTCCCCGGTATTGATTTCCACTTTTTTGACCACTTCTACAGCTTCAGCTTCTGCATCCTTTGCTTTTAATTGGATCATGACCTTTTGCAGGTTATCCGGGAAGGCTTGATTACTGCTTTCATCTACTAAAATATCAATGTTAGCAATTTCCAGACCGTACTGTTCCATCAACTCCTCTTCTGCGTCCTGTTTCATGTGGACAGCCATTTGTTCTAAAATATATGCATCACTTGAGGCTTGTATTTCTTTTTTCTTCATTTCTATTAAATTTTCCATATTTTTTTCACCGGACGCCTCAAAAACAGGCACTGATACAAAAGCTTCTTCAAAGTCACTTGATATAAGTTTTAAAATTGGAGTAAGAATAATTGCGATGAGCAGGAGCCCTGTCACCATTTTTGTATATTTCTGCAGCTTTGAGCTCGGAAGGAGCATATCGATGACAGTGGCCAGCAGAACAAATAATATAATATTTGTTATCCATTCCTTTATAAAATCCACTTCATCCCCCCCTATCTGACCATCATGGTCAAATTCCCGGCAGCAATAATGACAGTAATACTAAGGAAAAACATCAAGGATACAATGGCCAAAGCGGCAAAAACGTATATAACACTTTTGCTGATAATATCCAGGCAGGATATTATCGGGCCTCCTCCCAACGGCTGCAAAATGGCAGCTGCAAATTTATATATAAACGCAATCATTAGTATTTTGATTGCCGGAAAAGCTGCTATGATCAGGAGGATCGCTACACCTGCTATACCTACTGTATTTTTTAAAAGAACCGAAGCGCTGATTACAGTATCTGTAGCATCGGTAAACATCCTTCCGATAACCGGAATAAAATTGCCTGTGATAAACTTTGCTGTACGAATTGTAATTCCATCGGTAACTGCAGCGGAGGCTCCCTGTACTGAGATGACTCCCAAAAACACTGTCAGGAACATGCCGAGAAGCCCTATACTCCAGTTTCGGAGCAGATTGGCAAGCTGGGTCACCTTGTAATGCTCGGAAAGGGTGCTGACAATACTTAGCAATGCTGATAAAAATAGGAGCGGAAGGATGACATATTGAATAAATAAGCCGCTGACATTCATTAAGAATAAAATCACGGGGTGAAAAAAAGCAGCTGATACCACTCCTCCGGACGAAGCAATTAGAGCTAGCAGCAGTGGAATTAGGGCCATTATGAAGGAAACCATCGTTGAAATTGTTTCTTGTGTGTAGTCAATCGCTACATGAAAGCTATTAAGGGCAATAATGATTAAAACCATAAACACAATTGCATACGCCGCTTTGCTGACTGTGCTTTTTTCAAACGAATTTTGCAGAGACTGCAGAAACATGCTGAACACCGTCAGCAAAATTAATGTGCCGAGCAATTTTCCGTTTACAATAAACTCATGAAATATAAACTTCATTGCGCCGGTACCCCATTCTTTAAGTGAGAATTCCTTATCCCCCTTGATGAATTCATAGAGGCTCCCTTTTTGGCTTTCCGGCAAAAAACCGCCATACTCTGTCGTAATTTCTTCCCAAAACCCTTTTAGTTCATCCAGATCAAGGGAATCCACCTGCGACTCCACTAAATCCTGGGGGGAAATCGTATCATCTACTTCGCCGGTCTTTGGTGAGGCTTGTACAAATGGTGCGAGTAAAAAAAATAGGATTATATTGGACAATAAAATTTTCTGCATCCTTTGCTTCATTTTTTCACCTCTTTTATAAGACCCTATCTTGCAGCTTTACCAGCATAAGGGGGCTTGTCTTGCATAACAGGCCTGCTAAGGTTGATTGTCCGGCCAGCTCCATTTAACTTGGAATCATCTGGATGATTGTTTCAATCAATACAGTCAGAATTGGGATGGCCATTGCCAGGATCAGGATTTTTCCGCCCATTTCGATTTTTGCCGCAATAGCCCCCTGTCCTGCATCTTTCGTAATTTGAGCAGCAAATTCAGCAATATAAGCAATCCCAATTATTTTTAAAATCGTTTCTACATATACAATGTTGACCTTTGCATTTATAGCAATCTTTTCAATCATGTGAATAATAGCGTAGATCTGGTCGACCAGAAACAGGAAAATGGCACAGCCTACAAAAACAATCAGTAAAAAGGCAAAATTAGGTTTTTGTTCTTTCACAATCAGTGCAAGGAACGTTGCAACCAGAGAGAATCCGGCTATTTGAAGAATTTCAATGGCTAAGCCCCCCTTTAGCTCTGAAATAAGAACACTGATTTTATTTTTTGGAATAGGTTATCTACAATAGATGCAACCATGAATAAAATATAAATAAAGCCGAAAAGCGTAACCCACTGTGCATATTCCTTTTTTCCGACCTGATCCAAAATCGTATGCAAAAAGGCTACTACGATCCCAACACCCGCAATTTTGAATATGATATCAACCTCTAACCCCATCCATCTCTCCTCCTAAGCTCTGTCCAGAATCCGGCAGCCCATAGCTGCTGCCCGCAAAAACTACATTAATAAAATGATTAAAAGCAGTCCCGATAAAAATCCGAGGCTTTTGACCATTCTTTCGTATTTCACTTGCTTATCATGCGCATCTGCTTCTTCCCGTTCGAGATGTGAAAGGGTAAGCATAATCTGCTTTTGCTGCGAGATCCGGTCATGCCGCCCAAGTGTTTCCCCAAATTGCTTCATAATCTCGAATTCACCTTGTTTAAAAGCGGTCAATTTCCATATTTCTTTTAAGCTTTGTTCCCAGGCATCCTTAACAGTTGTCTCAGAGTCAGTCAATTTTTTAGCAAAGGATTCGAAAAACCATGATAAAGGCTTAGGCAACTGGGCAGAAAGCCTTCTGGCTGCTTCATGAAGCGGTGTATGGCCGTACATTATTTCAGCCTCCAGGGACTGCAGGGCCGATTTCAGCTGCCGCAGCTGACGTGGCCGTTCAGTCAGATGTCTCGAGGCTTCAAATCCAGCCCAAGTTGTAGCGATTATAATAAATACAGCTCCAATTAGCTTCATCATTTAGGTCACTCTCACTTCTTGCAGGAGCTCCTTGCCTGAAGCATCCTTAATACAAGTAATGCTGCCTGGTCCGTCCCTCCTGCTGAGTTCAATAAACCGCTGAAAAATTCCCATATCCAAAACTGCTTTTAAAGTGGGCCGTTTCTTAATTTCTTCCAGGGAGTTACCATGCGTGGTCATAATCAGTTTGATTCCGGCATTTACTGCCTCCATTATGGCTTCCGCATCTTCCTGCCTCCCAATTTCATCGACAACTAACACCTCCGGGCTCATTGAACGGATCATCATCATCATCCCCTCTGCTTTCGGGCACGCATCAAGGACATCAATTCTGTGTCCAAATGACATTTGTGGAATTCCATTTACACAGCCTGCGATTTCCGAACGTTCATCAATAACACCCACCTTGCTCGCCTGAAATGTCCCATCCGGGTCCCCGGATGATATAATTCTCGCTATATCTCTCAGCAATGTGGTTTTACCTGTTTGCGGCGGTCCGATGATCATTGTGTGCTGCCAGCCTTCATTGTAGATGCGCCGAATCAGCTTTTGGGCAATCCCGATTTTTTCTCTGGCAATTCTTATGTTAAAAGAAGAAATATTTCTGATTGCCTTTACTTTTCCTTCTTCAAGAATCACTTTCCCGGCGAGTCCAACACGATGGCCCCCTTCAATCGTGATATAGCCCCTTTTCAATTCTTCTTCGAGTGTATAAATGGAAAAATGGCTTATCTTATTCAACAAGTGGACCGCATCCTCCGAATCAACAATGTAAGGAAGGAAATGAGGCATACCCTTCGTAGTCAATTCGAGCGGCCTGTTAATACGGACTCTTATTTCTTCCAGATCCTTCAAAAAATGTGGAGGGATTTGCTTCAGCTTCTCAGAAATTTTTTTCGGCAAAAAGGCTAAAATCGTTTCCATGTTCGGTCCTCCATTTTTAAATATTTCGTTTCGGACTAGCTTCTCATTATTTAAAATGTATGCCTGCAACAAAACATTATGACTTTGATTTGCTGGCTCTCCCATTTTCTTTGGGACGAGTTTACTTTTCTAATTTAGATAACTAAAAGCAAATTTTAAATTCCAATCGGAGTAAAAAATTTGCTTTTCCAAAAAATAAGCCTATGCAAAATTAAAAAAGGCTGGTGTTAATATATGAAAGCCACATGGATATGCCTTATGATAATCATTCAAATCACGGTGTTTGCTTGTTACCCTGCTCAGGGGCTCGCTCGGCCTGCAAATCTGGAAGAACCTCGAAATGTCATTCTGATGATTGGAGATGGCATGGGAGTCGGGCAAATTGAGATTGCGAGGGAAATGGAGTACGGGAAAAAAGGCCGGCTGTTCCTCGAGACCCTTCCTCACACTGCACTTGTGCATACCTTTTCTGCCAATAACCTGGTAACCGATTCCGCTGCAGGCGGAACGGCGTTGGCGATTGGCAAAAAAACCAATAATGAAATGATTGGAGTCACTCCGGATGGAGCTGAATCAGACAGCATATTGGATTTATTTAAAAAGAACGGAAAGAAAGCAGGAGTTATTTCTACAAATACGGTTACAGATGCAACCCCTGCTGCATTTACCGCAAGTGTCCCCAACAGGTGGTCAGGACAGGAGGAAATAGCCCGTCAGCAGCTGAACAATGAAGTGGATGTACTCATGGGGGGAGGAAGATCCTATTATAGTCCGGAAAAACAGAATGGAAAAGATTTAATTAAGGAAGCCATTCAAATGGGTTATACCTATGCAAGCAATCGGGATGAACTGATGCAAGCAAAGGGAAATAAGCTGCTCGGGTTGTTCAATAATAGTTATATGAATTTTAAGCTGGATCGGCTTCTAATTGGGAGCAAAGAACCAAGTTTAAAAGAAATGACGGAAAAAGCAATCGGTGTTTTGTCAAATGGGAAAAATGGTTTTTTCCTAATGGCAGAAGGAGCGAGGATTGACCATGCTTCACACGCAGGCGATATTACAAGCATATGGAAAGAAACAATCGAGTTTGATAAAGCTGTAAAATATGCGGTTGAATGGGCTAAAAATGACGGAGAGACACTCGTACTTGTCGTGGCTGACCATGAAACAATGGGAATTTCTGCCACAGAGCCGCTGGATATACAGCATCTGAAAAAAATTAAAGCTACCCCTCAATATATGGTCAGCCAATTTGTGAAGGATCAAAATTCTAGATCTTACAGGGCTTACAGCATCAAAGAGGTTCTGAAGAAATACGCCAAAATTGAACTAACTGATAAGGAAATTGCAGCTTTTAATGACCATTTGCTAAACTCCGACAATAAAGTATATCCTCAATACTTGGCAGCCTGGGAGATTGGAAGCCTGATTGCGGAAAGAAACAACGGGGGAATCATTGCAAACAAAGTTAGATCTTTAAGCTCAACTGGAGGGCATACAGGCAATATGATTCCTTTATTTGCTTATGGCAAAGGAAGTGAGGTTTTTTCAGGCGTCCTTGATAACACCGATATTCCTAAAAAAATTGCATCATTGATGAGATACAAATGGGAATAATGCCTGGCTGGTAATTTAATGCGTATTTTATCCCCTTATCCGCCGTACATTCTAGAGAGATATTAAATTTTGAAAGCGGGGAGAGCATTTCATGTATTATCAGCAGCCATTCGTCCGCCATTCAACCCATTCTGTCAGCCAGGCCAGATCCAAACCCAATATCATGAGAGTTTCAGGCGAAGGGAAAATAGCAGTCCAGCCAAGCCAGTCCATAGTAACACTCGGAGTTTCAACCGAAGACCAAGTGCTGCAGAAAGCACAGGAGAATAATGCACAGGCAATTGCTAACATTAAAAATGCTTTAAATAACATTGGAATATTGGATCAACAAATTCGCACAGCCGATTTTTCGATTTTTCCGCAATATGATTTTGTAGATGGGAAACAGGTTTTTCGCGGTTATAAAGTGGAGCATGTGCTTGGCATTACTGTAGATGATATAGAAAATACCGGCCTAGTTGTCGATACGGCAGTGGACAGCGGTGCCAATCTTGTCAGGGGGATTACTTTTGAAATGGAAAGCCAAAGTTTTTATTATCAGCAGGCATTGACCCTGGCTGTTGCGGATGCTTATAAGAAGGCCGAAACAATTGCGGCTGCCTTAAGAGTCCAATTAGTCGGGACACCTTTATCAGTAACTGAGGGTGCTTTTGACTTTGAAAGGCCTGTTCCCTACCAGCCTGCAGCTTTTGTTAAAAGTGAAGTGAGTACACCCATCCAACCGGGAACGATTGATATAACGAGCCGGGTGTCTGCAGAATTTATGTATTACAGCTAGGATGAATTTGACTTATAATTCTCTTCAATATGAAGATAATAAGAGTCTGAACGACAATACGTAACAAGAGAGGTCCTTTAATATGAATGAAGAATTGGGAGAATTTTTAAAAAACCAGAAAAAAGGGGACAGGGCCTATCTCGGCGGAACACGAGATAACCAAAAAGCGCCTACTTCCGACCCTGATTATAATAACCGCAATGACACCGATATATCACCTGGAGCGGAAGGCAGAAAGTATAAAGGATAACACAAAAAATCCCGAGAAACTCGGGATTTTTTTCTAATTATTATGCACGTGACACATAAGAACCGTCAGTTGTATTGATGATAAGCTTGTCTCCTTCATTAATAAAGAAAGGAACTTGTACAGTAAGACCTGTTTCAAGAGTAGCAGGCTTTGTTCCGCCTGAAGCTGTATCCCCTTTAATGCCCGGCTCCGTTTCAGTTACTGTCAGCTCAACAGAGTTCGGAAGCTCAATTCCTAGAGATTCTCCATGGTAAAGCATGATTGCAACTTCCATATTTTCCTTTAAAAACTTCAATTCGTATTCAATTGAAGCAGCAGGCAATTCAATTTGCTCATAAGATTCATTGTCCATGAACACGTGCTGATCCCCATTTGCATATAGATATTGCATTTTGCGGTTGTCAATTTGCGCTTTGGCAACTTTTTCACCGGCACGGAATGTTTTTTCCTGAATGGCACCTGTGCGAAGGTTACGTAACTTGGAGCGGACAAATGCCGCACCTTTTCCTGGCTTAACATGCTGGAAATCCATTACGCGCCAAATGCCGTTATCAACTTCAATTGTTAATCCCGTACGAAAATCGTTTACTGAAATCATGAATATGTCCTCCTAAAATTCAATTAAAGAATAATCAATTCTTTGGTAGAATGAGTAAGCGTTTCATTATGATCCTTTGTAATTAATGTATCATCCTCAATGCGGACTCCGCCAAGACCCGGTATGTAAATGCCCGGCTCAACTGTTACAACCATGCCAGGTTCAAGAATGACATCGGATTTAAACGACAACCCTGGTCCTTCGTGCACTTCCAATCCAATGCCATGGCCAGTGGAGTGGCCAAAATATTCTCCAAAGCCTTTTTCGGAAATATAGTCCCGAGTTATAGCATCTGCTTCTTTTCCGCTCATACCCGGTTTGATGCCTTCCATTCCCCGCTCCTGGGCTTCAAGCACAATATCATAAATTTCTTTCAGCTTATCTTCAGGCTTCCCTACTGCTACTGTACGGGTAATATCTGAAACATAGCCATTATAGTAAGCGCCGAAATCCAGAGTGACGAAATCTCCTTTTTCGATCACCTTATCGCTTGCCACTCCATGCGGAAGGGCAGAGCGGTGTCCGGATGCTACGATAATATCAAACGAAGATGAAACTGCACCCGCTTTTCTCATAAAAAATTCTAATTCATTCGATACTTCCAGCTCGGTAATTCCTGGACGAATGACATCTAGAATATGTTTAAATGCAGCATCTGCTATGTCAGCTGCCACCTTTATTATCTTAATCTCTGATTCGGTCTTAATCAAGCGTAACTTTTCAATTGTCCCGGAAACAGGAACAAGTTCGGCTGCAACCGCTTTTTCATAGGTTTTAAAAGCGGAAAAAGTTAAATGGTCCTCTTCAAATCCCAGCTTCTTAATCCCAAGTTGTTTCACCTGTTCTGCCACTTCTTCAGGAATGGCTCCTGTATGCTTAACAATCTCATAGCCTTCGCATTGTTTTGCAGCCTGCTCAGTATAGCGGAAGTCTGTAATGAATAACGCTTTCTCTTCACTGATTAAAACTGCACCTGCTGACCCGGTAAAACCTGTCATGTAACGGCGGTTATAACTGCTTGTAATCAACATTCCATCTATACCTGATTGCTCGAAGCTTGAGCGCAGTTTCTTTATTTTATCCATGATTATCCTCTCCCTTTAAAAGATCCATTAAGGCATAAAAAGCCAGTTCATAGCCCTTAAATCCCAGTCCGACAATTTGTCCATGTGCCACAGGGGCAATCACAGATGTATGGCGGAATTCTTCACGGGCATGAACATTCGATATATGTACTTCGATCACAGGAACCCGGATTCCTGCTATGGCATCCCTTATTGCATAACTGTAGTGGGTAAATGCTCCAGGATTAAATATAATACCTTTTGTTCCATCTTCATTGGCAAGATGAAGCCTGTCTATTAATTCGCCTTCATGGTTGGACTGAAAACAAGACACTTCTGTCTGGTGTGCACCGCCCAATGATTTGATGTTTTCTTCCAGATGCTCAAGAGTTTCATTACCATAAACGCCTGGTTCCCGCTTCCCAAGCAAATTTAAATTTGGCCCATTTAACAGGAGTATCTTCCTCATAATCAACCCCCTCTTACTTAGTTGCTAATGGGCTTCTTTTTTGGAAAACAGTATGAATGAAATCGTCTTCCTTGCATCCCGAATCCAAGTTTAAAAAGAATGTCCATTAAGAACATTCTAACATAATGTGGAACTTCATACAGTTAAGATGTTTTTACTAAAAGAGGGAAGGCCGCATAAGATAAGGCATTCCCTGTTTGGCATTTGGCTGGTATGATACAAATCGGGAAACAGCTTTAAAAAGTGCTTTCTAACACTGAAAATTAAATATGGAGCTGCTTTATGAGGGCTATTTCCCATTCTCCACAATTGCTTACGGAAACTCCGGATCAGTCCGGGCCTTCTTCTCATCCTCGCTTTTCCCGCGAAGTTCATGGGCTTCATATGAAATGGAATACCCCACAAACACTCCAAATAAAAGATAAAAACATATGGATGTGATAATCGTATTTCGCTCCAATTCCCAGAATGGGCTGATGCCAGGGAATATCGGATTTAATACAAAAAATACAATTAAGAAAAGGGCAATTCCATAGGCGGCCCCAACAAAGATGCTTTCAAACTTCCGCAGCGCTGCATAATAAATAAGTGCGGCAACAATTGAAATGCCTCCGATCAGGAGAATCGAAATCACTGTTCCCAACCACCCCTCTTTCCACGCCCCTATCGTCCAGGGTTCGAGAATGACATTAGGGCGTATTTCTGTAAAATTGAATACATAAGCCAAATAGGCCAGTCCGCTCCACAGAATGCCTCCGATCAAACCAGTAATCACGACCATAGCCATAAAAGACATCGGTTTTTCTCTCTGATTTTGTTCCAATTGCTCTTTTTCTTCTGCCATTTATGCCACCTCCATTTCCTATTATGTCCACCCGCATTTATTCCTTTGCATCAGATTGTAAATTATATTTAAATCGATTGTTGGCGGAAAAAAAAAAGAGATTTTTTTTATGATATTTCCCTTTGGATAGAGGTTTTATCAGTTTTTAAGTAGAATAAAATAAGTATACGAATATAAATTTCAATTGCTTCCTACCCAATTCAACCCATTTCTCTAAAAGGGGTTCCGGGACTGCAGAATCGTGCATAAATTTAAGTAAGAATACGGGTTGCCTTGGAAATGTGCAAGCCTATCTTGATTTAGATCTGCCTGGTAGAAAAAAATGCCAGGTAAATACGATAAACATGACATTCATTCGTTTAAAATGTAAAGAAATAGGAAAAGAAAAAACTGAGGACAACTTTTAATGAAGAAATTACTTAAATCTTTGTATATATAGTTTAAAAGCTTAGAAATTTGCTCATCATGCTTTTAGGGAGGTGGCTTTCTTGAAAAATCGGATTTCATTTTATATTGTCTCCGGGCTTATAATTCTTGCTGCCCTTGGAGTTACCGTCAGCCTGATCTCAGATCCTGCCGGTTTTTTGCAGAGAATAGCTGTCATTGTCATCATCGGTGCTGTCATATACTTTCTTTTTCAGCGCATTAACAGAGCTAACCCCTCTAAGCGTGAGCAGCGGGCTTTTATAAGGGCAGCCAAAAAATCTAAAAAACGCTTTAATTATAAAGAAGCAGGTTCAGCCAACGGCAAAAAGGCGTCCCTTGGTTCCCTTACTTCAATAAAAAAATCTAAGAAAAAGTCTTCTCCACATTTGACTGTCATAGAAGGCAAAAAAGGCAAAAAGAAAAATCGAGCATCCCTTTAATAAAGGGCTCGATTTTTTGTTTTTTTAATCTTTAGTAGCTCCATCTTGAGAAAAATCGCTCCGCACATTGCCTTCCATGCTCAAGCAAATCCCTTTTCTTTTGGTCAGTTAGCTCAAATTCGGCGGTCAGCACCCCATCAGTTGGGATAAATATTATATTTTGCGCGTGTTTTCTTGAAATGTATCGTGCATCATGCGCATCCTTCATGGTTTCGAAAAGGGCTTCATACATCTGTATCGCATTCGCAATCTTATTCGGCGGCCGTTCACTTAGGTTATGGCTTAGTTTAACCCCCAATACAGGCCTGATTTTTTTCACATTTTCCCTATCAAATAACCACATCGGAAAATTGCTCAAAACTCCTCCATCAACGATTACACTTGTGCTGCTGTATGCCTGCATTTTTACTGGCTCAAAAAAATAAGGAAGACTGCAGCTCATACGGATTGCCCTGGCCACCGGGAAAGAGCCCGGATCGATTCCATATTGAACAAGATCATCGGGCAAAACAACAAGCCGGCCATTAGTCAGGTCGGAGGCTATTACTCTTAATGACTGTGGCGGCAGGTCTGCAAATGTTCTTATACCTCTTGCAGCCAGCTTTTCAGCCATCCAATTCTCCAGTTCCACACCTTTGTAAAGTCCTAATCGCCAATAGAGGAGAAGCCATTTAGTGACAGAGAAGGGTATGAATGTCTTTCTTTCATCAAGAAACTTTTTTACATCAAGTTCATCCACAAGCTGATAAATTTCGTCACTTGTATATCTGGCAGCGATTAATGCTGCAACGATGGAGCCTGCACTCGTTCCGGCTACCCGTTTGAATTGGAACCCCCGTTTTTGGACTGCGTCATATGCACCGATTAAAGCAAAACCCTTAATTCCTCCTCCTGAAAAAACACCGTCTATATACATGTAAGCCACTCCTGTCGATGTACTTACTAATAGAGGAACTCTTACTTATACATCTTTAATCAGGAGCTTTTTAAAATAGTACGGCTGACAAGCAGAATTTCCTGCCGATTAGGAATTTGTAAAATAGGAGGTTATTATAGCGTAAAAACTCCACTGCATCCTGTTTCATTTTCGCATTTATGTTTAGGTGAAATATTGGACTTCTGCTTCCGGAAAGAAGGAATGGACATATTCCCTGATCGTGTTCTCCAGTTCTTTAGCTTCTTCCGTTGGATATACATATTTACCGATTCCATATCTTCCCCATTTATACTTGCGCTTTTCTTCATCCATCTCAAGCTTGGATTTAGGATAGCGCTTTTCAATTACCTTTTTGGCTGGTTTGGTAAATCTATGCTGAATCAATTCGAAGGTCAACCCTTGAAGATTGATGCCTTCAAGCGATTTGCTTAATCTTTGAAAAAGTTCAAGATAGCCTTCACGCCAATCTTCATGCATATAAATAGGCGCAACGATAAAACCCAGCGGATACCCTGCGTTTGCCACTTTTCGGGCAGCTTCAAGCCTGTCATCAAAAGAAGAAGTACCCGGCTCAAAATTTTTGATTACGTAACGTGAATTGACGCTAAAACGAAAGCGGGTTTTTCCATTATGGTTAGCATCAAGCAGGTGGTCTACATGATGGTACTTCGTCACAAAGCGAAGCTGGCCAAATTCTGTTTGGCCAATAAATTCAATTGTTTTTTTCAAAGAATGTGTCAAATGATCAATCCCGACGATATCGGATGTACACGCTGCTTCAAAACGTGTTAACTCAGGTTTTCTTTCCTCCATATATTTCGTCGCCTGGTCAAATATTTCTTCCAGGTTCACATACGTACGTATATAAGGCTTGCTGCCAAGTGTCGTTTGCAAATAGCAGTAATGGCAATGGCCCATGCAGCCGGTAGCGAGCGGAATGGCGTATTCGGCTGAAGGCTTTGAGGTATCAAATTTCAGGGTTCTTCTTATACCCACAACTAATGTGGATTTTGCATTGCGGTATTTCTGCAATTCATTGTCGCCGGGAATATTTCTTACCTGGTTGTGGGAAGTCGTCTCCCTAATTTCGATATTCATTTTTTCAAACTTCTCCTTCAGCTCTCTGCCTAAAGGATATTCCAATGCCTGGGGTTCAATATAAACAAGCTGCGGGATAAAAGGATTCATGGGTAACCTCACTTCTTATGTTAGTCGATTTGTTCAACGAACCTTTACTTCTTAATGGTTGACTGAACCTGATAACACTAGTATGAGCAAAATCCCCAAGCAGCAAAAAAAGAAGATGGAACAATTATTTCCATCTCCTTTGGTAATTCTTTTTTATTTGGCTGTTATCGCAAACTTAGTTGCTTTTTATACCTTACGCTCCATCAACTTTACCTAATTATAACCCGCATTTCAGCTGGGCATTACAGTTCGTACACGTATTGCATCCACCTATTTCTTTTACCTTTCCTTTTCGGCATACCGGACAAGTATTGCCTACTTCTGAACCGATTGTTACATCAGTTGAACGAAGGTCGCTGATGGTATCAACTAAGACAACATGCTGCTTTGTTTTCTCTTTCTTAACTGTTTCTGTATCATCAAAGCTGTTTTCTTCTGCTTTCAGTGTCAGGACCTGAGAATCGCGTGATCCGTCAACATAGACCGTTCCACCCTTGGCACCGCCACGGTACAGGCGCTCATACACTTTTTCAACCTGCTCAACACTATAGCCCTTCGGCGCATTTACTGTTTTGCTTATTGAACTGTCAATCCAGCGCTGGATTACACATTGTACATCAGCATGTGCTTCAGGAGCCAAATCCATCGCTGCAATAAACCATTCAGGCAGATTATCCGGATCTGCATCGGGGTTGTGGTCCAAATATTCCTGAACGATATCTGCCTTCACTTCGATAAACTTGCCTAAACGGCCACTTCTGAAATAAGAGAAGGAGAAGTATGGTTCAAGGCCAGTAGAAACTCCAACCATTGTTCCAGTAGATCCAGTCGGAGCAACAGTTAATAGATGCGAATTACGAATTCCATTTTCCAGGATAGACTGACGGACATCTTCAGGCATTTTCTTCATAAAGCCTGTTTGTGTGAATGCTTGGCGCAAGCGGTTTGTATCCTCTGCATTCTCGCCTGTTAGGAATGGGAAGCTTCCCTTTTCCTTTGCAAGCTCCACAGAAGCTCTGTACGCTGTCGTTGCAATTGTTTCAAAGACTTTGTCTATCAGCTCATTTCCTTCTTCCGAGCCATATTCAGTTTCGCAGTAGATGAGCAAATCATGAAGTCCCATAACACCAAGGCCAACACGGCGCTCACCAAGTGCCTGCTTTTGGTTCTCTTCAAGGAAGTATGGGGTTGCATCTATTACATTATCCTGCATACGTACACCCACTTTGACAGTACGCTTCAGCTTTTCAAAGTTTACTGTTTTGTTTTCCTTATCTGCCATTTCTGCCAGGTTCACTGCTGCAAGATTGCAGACAGAATATGGTGCGAGAGGCTGTTCCCCACACGGGTTTGTTGCTACAACCTTTTGTCCATATGCCTGTGCATTTGTCATGTCGTTGGCATTATCGATAAAAAAGATTCCTGGTTCTGCAGAGTATGTTGCACAAATATTAATCAAGTTCCAAAGCTCTTTCGCTTTAATTTTGCGGTAAACACGAACCTTGTAGCCCAGCTTTTCCCATTCTCTTACGTCACCGACTTTATGCCATTCTTCATTATAGATTTTCATGGTCTCGGCATCGTAGGATTCCACATCCGGGAAGCGAAGATTGTATTCTGCGTCATTCTCGACTGCATCCATGAATTCTTTTGTCAGGCAGACTGATATATTTGCACCTGTCAGGAATTCAGAATTATGGACACTGTAAGTACCGCCAGTTGACAGCTTTTCTTCTGCATCTTTGATAATCTTCTCGCTGAATCCGCCATATCCAGGAATAGTCTTGTAATTAACAATTCCCTGATACATATCAATTTCCTGTTCGGTGAAAGGGGTAAATTTCAATTTTTCTTTAGCGTATTTTTTAATGGTTTCATCATTTGTATTTTCAAGAAGGAATCGTAAAATCCTTGGATTTTGCATTTTAGAGATTATGAATTCAATAATGTCCGGATGCCAGTCCGACAGCATAATCATCTGAGCCCCTCTGCGGGAGCCTCCCTGTTCAACAAGGTGAGTCAGTTTCGCAATGTCATCCAGCCAGGAGACTGAACCGGAGGATTTACCGTTGACACCTTTTGCCAGTGTATTGCGAGGTCTTAGGGTAGAACCGTTTGTTCCTACTCCGCCGCCGCGGCTCATGATTTCCATAACCTGCTTGCGGTGCTCTGAAATGCCTTCTCGGGAATCCTGTACAAAAGGCATTACGTAACAGTTGAAATACGTTACATCCGTGTCAGCACCTGCTCCGTAAAGAACACGGCCGGCCGGGATGAAGTTTAAGTTCTTTAGTTCCCGGTAGAAATTTTCAAACCATTCTTTTCTTTTTTCTTCTGTCTTCTCTACCGATGCAAGGCCTGTTGCGTTACGTTTAGCAATTTGTTCGTAGTAGATTTCAAGCGGTTTTTCAATTACATCCAGCGGCTTCGTGATAATGCCTGTACGTGCTTCCTCCGGATCATCGAGCACGCTTCTGTAATCTTCTTCGACTAAAACTTTGGCTGTCTTGTTTTCCCAGTCAATATCCAGGATAAAACCTAGGCCGCGGGCTGGAAATTTCGGATCTTCTTTGATAGTTAGGACAACAAAGTCACCGTTTGTCAGAGTCACTTTCTCAGTATCTTTGAATGTGTATCTGTCCAGCATGACTAAACGGGAAACACCTTTGTGGGTCATTTTCATATCCGGGGTTACAGGGTGAACCTGAGGGAATAAACGGATGTCCTTGTTTAAACGATCAATGTTCAATTTCATTTTTTGTCCTAGCGCAACAGACATTGTTACAACTCCTTCGATATAAATTCATGCCATTTTTCTGTATGTTGTGTAAACATTTTCATAGATAGAACGACTCTAGCTGTGTTAGAAGAGTACCCTAAAGTTACCATACCTCAAACCTCAAAATCAATATATAGTGTTTAAAATATTTTCGACACTACTATATGTTGTGTTAGATTCAGGCTTAACCGATTTTGTCAAACTTAAAAAATACTAGATTTTGAAGAAAACAAGAGTTAATGACAGATTTACGACAAATAACGATAAATTTTCATAAATTTCGAGGTTTGCACTTTTTATTTATATAAATTGGTAAAATATTCAAAAAATAAACTCTGTTTCACATACTTCTTGATTTCCGCTGCAGGCACCCGCTTTCTGCGTGTTTCCATAAGTATTCCAACGCGTTCCATGCCTGCTGGATTTCCTTTCGTACGCTTTCCGCCAGTTAATGAGAATATTCATACCTGTTAAAAAATCCCACGAAGAAAATGCGAAGGCATTTTGAGGGGTTCAGCCATCTGATCCAAATCAACACAGTGCTATAGTCAAAATAAGCTTAGCCAAAAAGAAAAAAGCGACAGGGCCGCTTTTTATCTTTGGCTGTTTTCTAAAGGATCGTTGTTTTTGAATAGACTTGTGAACCCGAGGTTTGCTAAGGCATCCTGAAGCAGAAACAAGCCTCTGCTCTATACTGTTTAAAAAGTAGCAAAGTTTGCGAAAACAGCCTACCTTTTATAGCTCCACTCATCATTTTCATAGCGCTCTTTTGCAATTTTTTGCACGTAAGTCATTTCTTCAGCAGTCAGCTCGTATGGTTCCAGCTCTATATTCAGGCCTTCCTCAAAGCCTTGTTTAAAAGCCCGTTTGGCCTGATCCAGAGTAATTTTTTCGTCCGTCAGCTGGTTCATGGCAACAGCTTTATTTTTAAAAGCTTTCTGCATTCTCTCTTTTACTCTTTCATTTGGATACTTGAATAAGCTAAACAGTTTATCTTCATCCAAGTCAAGCAGAATGGAGCCATGCTGCAGGATTACCCCTTTTTGCCTTGTTTGGGCACTGCCGGCCACTTTGCGTCCTTCTACCACAAGCTCATACCAGCTTGGAGCATCGAAACAAACAGCGGACCTGGGATTCTTTAAAGAATCCCTTTCCTCAGCAGTCTTCGGCACAGCAAAGTAGGCCTCCATCCCAAGTGCGTGAAACCCTTTTAATATTCCTTCAGAAATGACTCTGTAAGCTTCAGTCACAGTCTTTGGCATATCAGGATGCTCTTCCGGAACAATTACACTGTATGTAAGCTCATGTTCATGAAGCACGCCCCTGCCACCTGTCGGCCTGCGTACAAAACCCAACCCATGCTGTTTAACGGCCTCCATATCGATTTCTTTTTCAACCTTTTGGAAGTACCCGATGGAAAGCGTCGCTGGATTCCATCCATAGAAACGAATAACCGGAGGCATCTTCCCCGAACTGTTCCAATCAAGCAGGGCCTCATCCAAAGCCATATTAAAAGAAGGGGATCCCTCTCCTGAATCAATAAAACGCCAAACTTCTTTTGTCATATGTAACCCTCATTTGCAGATTCTTTAACCAGTCATTTGCGGTTTATAGTCTACCAAAATTCCTACGAAAATTAAAGCAAGTTGATTTTCCATAATAAATTTAACAGATTCCCTTTACTCGCATAAGGAAAGGCTTATATAATATAAGTTGGCTTAGCTAAGTGTGAAAGGAGAAAGACACATTGGATACACTTTATTTCATTCTTATCATTTTAGGTGCAATTATTACCTACTCCGTCGTTACTTGGTTATATCAGCGCAGGATTGTTAAAACGCTTAATGAAGACCAGTTTCGCGAAGGTTATAGAAAAGCCCAATTAATTGATGTCCGCGAACCAAACGAATTTGAGAATGGTCATATTTTGGGTGCCCGCAATATTCCGCTTTCACAAATGAAAACGCGAATGAAGGAATTGCGTCCGGACAAGCCTGTCTACCTCTATTGCCAAAGCGGCATGAGAAGCGCGAGAGCTGCCCAGTTTTTACATCGTAAAGGCTATAAAGACCTTTCACACCTTCAGGGCGGATTCAAAAAATGGTCCGGCAAAGTTAAAGCGAAAAAATAATAGTAATAGACTAAAGGCCCCAGCCATTTTCGGCTGGGGTTTTTTGATCGTTTCCTTCGTTTCCTGCTTTCTCTCAATTAAAAATAAAAGGATGCCCCTATTCCGGGACATCCTTTTATTTTTTTATTGCTTTTGATAGCGAAGAACAGGTTTGCGGGCAGCCATTGTTTCATCTAGGCGTCCGATAACCGTTGTATGAGGCGCTTCCTGAACGATCTCAGGGTTTCCCTCTGCTTCTTTGGCAATTTGGATCATAGCATCAACGAATGAATCCAGTGTTTCTTTTGATTCTGTTTCTGTCGGTTCGATCATAATGCACTCTTCCACATTAAGCGGGAAGTAAATAGTTGGCGGATGGTAGCCAAAATCCAGAAGACGCTTAGCTATATCCAATGTGCGGACTCCCAGCTTTTTCTGGCGCTTTCCACTCAATACAAATTCATGTTTGCAGTGCCTGTCAAAAGGAAGATCAAAGAATGGTGCCAGCCTTCTCATCATATAATTTGCATTTAATACCGCATATTCTGTTACAGCCTTTAATCCATCCGGTCCCATTGTACGGATATATGTGTAAGCACGCACATTGATGCCGAAGTTTCCATAATAAGGCTTTACTCGGCCGATTGATTGCGGCCTGTCATAATCAAATTCATACTTGCCATCTTTCTTAACTAATATAGGCTTTGGAAGGTATGGAATTAGATCTGCTTTTACACCGACAGGACCTGATCCCGGTCCGCCGCCGCCGTGCGGCCCAGTAAAGGTTTTATGAAGATTAAGGTGAACAACGTCAAATCCCATATCGCCTGGGCGGGCTTTGGAAAGAACGGCATTCAGATTGGCTCCATCATAATAAAGCTTTCCGCCTGCACCGTGCACAATTTCAGCCATCTCCAGGATATTTTCTTCGAAAAGGCCCAAAGTGTTAGGGTTTGTCAGCATTAGGGCAGCTGTATCTTCGCCAACCACTCTTCTTAGGTCCTCTAAATCGACCAAACCGTTTTCGTTGGATTTAACGGTAATTGTTTCAAATCCTGCTACTGTTGCAGAAGCCGGGTTTGTACCGTGGGCAGAGTCAGGAACAATAACCTTGGTACGCTTTGTATCGCCATTGGCTTCATGGTATGCACGGATCATCATTAGTCCCGTCCATTCCCCGTGCGCCCCGGCAGCCGGCTGAAGCGTTACTTCATCCATTCCTGTAATTTCAATCAGGTGCTCCTGCAAATCATACATAAGTTCCAAGGCACCTTGAACAGAGCTTTCATCCTGAAGGGGATGCAAATGGGCAAACCCGTTAAAGCGGGCAACATTTTCATTGATTTTAGGATTATATTTCATTGTACATGATCCCAATGGATAGAATCCTGAATCAACTCCATGGTTACGTTTGGAGAGAGCCGTATAATGGCGCATAATATCAAGCTCGGATACTTCCGGCAGTTCAGGCTCTTCTATCCTTAAATAACCTTCAGGGAGAAGTTCGCTTAAATCCGTTTCCGGAACATCCATTTCAGGGAGGCTGTAACCGATACGCCCTGCTGTACTTAGTTCAAAGATGAGTGGCTGATCTTCCTTATGCATGGTAATCCCCCATTTCTTTAACAAATGTATCAATTTCTTCTTTCGTTCTTAATTCTGTGACTGCAACGAGCATATGGTTTTTCAAGTCTGCAAAATCTCGGCCCAGATCAAAGCCGCCAATAATGCCCTTTTCCAAAAGCTGTTTGTTTACTTCTTTGACCGGCTTGTTCAGTTTAATGACAAATTCATTAAAGAAAGGGCCTTCAAATGCTATTTCGAAACCATTTTCCTTAAACTTCGTTTTGGCATAATGGGCTTTTTGCATGTTGGAAACAGCCATTTCCTTAACGCCCTTCTTTCCTAGAGCAGTCATTGCTACCGATGCAGCAAGAGCGTTTAATGCCTGATTGGAACAGATGTTGGACGTTGCTTTATCGCGGCGGATATGCTGCTCACGTGCCTGAAGCGTCAGAACAAAGCCACGGCGCCCTTGATCATCAACAGTCTGGCCTACAAGGCGTCCCGGAACTTTTCTCATCAGCTTGGATGTAACGGCAAAATATCCGCAGTGGGGCCCGCCGAAAGCTGTAGGAATCCCAAAAGGCTGTGCATCCCCGGCCACGATATCTGCTCCGAATTTTCCTGGAGGCGTTAATGCTCCTAGAGAAAGCGGGTTGCTTGAAACAACAAACATTGATTTATGGGCATGGATAATTTCTTCAAGCTCTTTTAGTGGCTCTACTCTTCCGAAGAAGTTTGGATACTGGACGATTACTGCCGCAATATCCTCGCCAATCATATCATTTAACGCGTCAAGATCTGTTACACCATCTTTGTGAGGAATTTCAATTACCTCAATATATTGACCCTTCGCATAAGATTTGACAACTTCCTTTGACTCAGGATGAACACTGCTTGAGATCAGCACTTTTTTGCGGCGTGTATTTCCCGCACTCAGCATCGCAGCTTCAGCAAGAGCAGTTCCACCATCATACATGGAGGAGTTCGCGACATCCATTCCAGTCAATTCGCAGATCATCGTCTGGAATTCAAAAATTGCCTGAAGCTCACCTTGGGATATTTCCGGCTGGTAAGGAGTGTAAGCAGTATAAAATTCTGAACGCGATAATACATGGTCAACGATAACCGGCATGTAATGATCGTATACACCTGCTCCAAGGAAAGAGGTGTTTGTGCGAAGATCAGCATTTTTCTGTGCCATTAAAGTTAGCTCTTTCATAAGTGCTGTTTCAGATTTTGCAGGTTTTATTTTATATTCACCTTTAAATCTTACGCTTTCAGGAATGTCACTGAAGAGTTCTTCCACAGCTTTAACGCCGATCGTTTCGAGCATTGCTTTCTGATCAGACTCTGTCATCGGTAAATAGCGATGTTTCATCGTTTTCTCCCCCCGGTTAGTTCTTTTCTCTTTTATAGAAAGGTGTAGATGCAATTTTTGCTTTTAAACGTTTGCCGCGAATTTCTACTTCCACTTCTGTTCCTAGCTCAGTATGTTCTTTTTTAATTAGTGCAAGGCCAATATTCTTCTTTAAGGTTGGAGATTGGGTACCTGTTGTCACTTCCCCGATAATCTCTTCTCCCTTATAAACAGGATAGCCATGGCGCGGAATTCCGCGGTCAATCATTTCAATCCCAGCCAGCTTGCGGGGAACTCCATTTTCTTTTTGCTGCTTCAGCACTTCCTTGCCGATAAAATCAGCTTCCTTGTTCACTTTTACAGCAAAGCCAATTCCTGCTTCAAGCGGTGTGATATCAGGTGAAAGTTCCTGGCCATATAGTGCAAGATTAGCCTCAAAACGCAGTGTATCCCGTGCGCCAAGACCGCATGGAAGCACGCCATCTTCTTTGCCTGCTTCAAGTATTTCATTCCACAATGCTACAGCATCCCTCGCATCGCAGTACACTTCAAAACCATCTTCTCCAGTATAACCAGTTCTTGAAACAAGGGCTTTCTTTCCATTCAGATCAACATCCTGCTGAAATTTGAAAAAGCCAATTTCCGCCAAGCTTGTATTTCCTGCAAGCTTTTGCATTACCTTCTCAGCAAGCGGTCCTTGGAGTGCAAGCTGTGCCATATCTTCCGAAAGGTTTTTCAATTCCACATTGCCTTCAACATGGTCTTGCAGCCATTGGTAATCCTTTTCAATATTTGATGCATTTACAACTAGCAGATAGTGGTCATCGCCAATTTTATAGACAAGTAAATCATCAACAGTTCCGCCATTCTCATAACACATCGCCGTATATTGAGCACCAGCGGTTTTTAATTTTGAAACATCATTTGTCATCATTTTTTGAAGATAAGCAAGGCTGTCAATGCCTTTCACTTCGATCTCACCCATATGGGATACATCGAAAAGGCCAGCCTTGTTACGGACTGCTTCATGTTCTTCTTTAATGCTTGAAAACTGTACAGGAAGGTCCCAGCCCCCAAAATCGATGGTTTTTGCTCCATAGTCTTTGTACACCTCATATAAAGGTGTGCGTTTTAACTGTGACATTTACTCGTCCCCCTCATAATCTTTTTAAAACGGTGTAGGAAACATAAAAAAGGACAGAGTATCCCCTCGTTATTGAGAAGATCTCTGTCCTTGCACCTGAAAGTTTACCGAAATCGGCTTTCCCCTTGGGTGGCTCCTCTATAGAAGCACTCTCCAGAGCTGCGTCAAACAAGAGTTCTTTTGCCTGAGAGATTCACAGGATTTGCTTGCTCCTTCGGCGCTACAAACGTAGTCTCTCCCCTTGTTATCATTCGCATTTATAAAATTTTCCAAGTTGGTCATACTTATACCAAACAGAAAAATAATGACTCCATTATTTCGATAAACTAAATTTAATGTGTTAACTTTCAAAACTTTCAAAGCTATTATCATCCTACCACCTAAACCAGGTTTGGGCAATATGTTTATATAGATTAAAGGAGCTGTTTTTATGACGGTGCAAATTGGCGTTGATTCTTCCTGGCAGGATGAATTTTTAAAGAGAATAGAAGATGATGGTCCTTGGGGAAATTGGGAACTGTATAAGCTGGCTGTAGAGGTTGAAAACCATACGGTCATACCTGAATTCGAAGGACTTCAGGCTCCAAAGCACCTGCCTAATCTGACACCGCTTCCCCATCAGCTGGAAGTAGCAAAGCAGGTTGTTGAAAGCATGAACGGAAAAGCCATCCTTGCTGATGAGGTTGGTCTTGGAAAGACGATTGAGGCTGGTCTTATTTTAAAAGAATATATGATAAGGGGTTTGGTAAAAAAAGTGTTGATTCTCGTTCCGGCGTCCCTCGTATCTCAATGGGCAATGGAGCTGAACAGCAAGTTTTTCATCCCTGCGGTTGCCCAGCGGAAAAGCTATGTATGGGAGCAATGCGATGTTGTCGTTTCTTCCATAGACACCGCCAAGAGGAATCCCCACCGGGACATCATTTACAGCCTGGACTATGATTTGATCATAATCGATGAAGCTCACAAGCTTAAAAATAATAAAACAAAAAACTATGAGTTTGTGCAGAATTTAAAGAAGAAATTTTGCCTTCTGTTAACCGCAACTCCGATCCAAAACCGGATCGGTGAAATATTTAATTTGGTATCCCTGCTAAAACCCGGCCACCTCGGCAATGAGTCCGCCTTTTATGAGAGCTATAAAAAAGATTCACGTTCGTTAAATGATGATGAACATTTAAAAGAGCTAGTGAATAAAGTTATGATTCGGAACCGCAGGGCGGACACAGGGATCGAATGGACCAAGAGACATGTTGAAACCATTCCGATTGAATTCTCCCAGGCAGAGAGAGAGCTATATGATGCTGTAACCGAATTGCGGAGAGAAGGTGATTGGGTGAGTTCCAGCCAATTTTCTGTCATGACTCTGCAAAGGGAAGCATGCAGCAGCAGGGAGGCTGTTTATTTCACTTTACAGAATATGCTCAAAAAACAAGAAGAGCCTACTAAAGCTTTCCAGGAGCAAATTCAATACCTTGTTTCCAAGGTTGAAGCTGTCCAGCAAAATTCAAAAGCCCAAAAGGCTCTTGAATTAATCCAAAAAATAAATGATAAAGTCATTATTTTTACAGAATACCGTGCGACCCAAATGTATTTGCAATGGTTTCTGAAACAATACGGCATTACCTCAGTCCCTTTTAGGGGAGGGTTCAAACGGGGCAAAAAGGATTGGATGAGAGAACTTTTTCAAAAGAATGCGCAGGTTCTCATTGCAACAGAAGCAGGTGGAGAAGGAATAAACCTTCAATTTTGCAATCATATCATTAATTTCGACCTTCCATGGAATCCGATGCGCCTTGAACAGAGGATTGGCCGTATCCATCGTTTAGGCCAGGAGAAGGATGTTTTGATTTATAACTTTGCCACTAAGGATACAGTTGAAGAGCATGTTCTAAAACTGTTATATGAGAAAATCAACCTGTTTGAAAAAGTTATTGGAGATTTGGATGATATTTTAACAAAGCTTGAATTTGGCAACATTGATGATCACCTTATTGATATTTTTGGAAAGTCATCTTCAGAGGGTGAGATGAGAATTAAAATGGAGAACTTAACTAGCATGATTCAATTTGCAGAGGATATGAAAGAAGGTGAACTGAATGCAGCAACAGGAAATTCATAAATTTCTTGAGAGATATTTTCACGCAAATGGATGTGAGATTGTCAATAAAGGCCCAGGTTATATGACAGTTCAGCTGACCATCGAACTTGATAAGGAACTCATGAACCGTCCGTTCTATTGGCATTACCTCGAGAAAACAGGCGGTATCCCAAATCCCATGCAGCTGACTCTTATTACAAACCAGCAGCTGGCTCCTGATCATTTAAAGGGAGAGGTCATTCATTTTGGATCCCCCCGACTCCACCAAATATTTGAGTCTGCCCGAAACCTTGCAGGCTATATCAGGCTATATGAAAATCATCATCATGCTCCCGGCCAGCAAACTCCATTACGGCCCTGGCTGGGTATGAACGTTCGAATATCCTATCAATGTGACCGGAAGAGAGACGTTTTCAAATCGATTGGTCTCCAATTAATAAATGGGCAAATGGTGGAGGACTTCCATGACAAGCTGCTTGAAATGAATTTAACACCCAAGATCCCCGATTATTCTTTTACTCTTTCTCCACTCATTATGCCGAAAAGCGGTGTATCAAGGGTAGCAAATTTTTTAAAGATGGGGATTGAGCAGGAAGAGCATAGCTGGGCAGATGATGCCCGGATGCGCTGGAAAAAGGATCTCGATTTGCTGGAGCATTTTTATGAGGATGCTGAGGAAAAAGGCGAAAGCTACGAAACGGAAAAGATTGCCCTGAAAGAGCAATATGAGCCAAAAATAAATATTTCCATCATTAACGGAGGGCTCTTTTATCTGACAGACAGCGCTGTCTGAACAAAGCATAAAAAACAAAAACCGGCAATTGCTGCCGGTTTCCTTTTTTGGTGCTATTTATGTTTTTTCTTATTTAGGGCAAGGTAGAATATATAAGGAAGCACGCCAAACCACCTGAATAAAAAGGGCTCTTTCATATCCTTTTTCTCCATCCTGTGCTTTTTTCGTTCATCCTTGGGCTGGTCAATATATTTAACTACAGTCTGTGTGATATATTTTACGTACTCGTTTGATTTCATTTGACACACCTGCCTTTTCCGCTCATTGTTCAACCAACTAACTGTGAAGGAAACTGCACATTATAGAAGTTTCACATTGTCGTCATTAACAAGTATGTCCAGGCAGAATTATTCTAAACGGCTTATAATCTCTTTAATAATAAAGCCACTCTCTTTATGGGTTGTGTCAATAATCACATTCGCTGCATCTTTGTATAAAGGCATTCTTTCTTCATACAACTCGTGGATTTGTTTTATTTTATCCCCTTTAAGCAAGGGTCTGGATTGATCATTTTCAAGACGCTTAAATATTTCCTCCGGTGTAGCATAAAGAAAAAAAACATTCCCTTTCCCTTTTAAAGCTTCCCTGTTTTCAGGCCTAACTACTATTCCGCCGCCTGTTGTGATAACAGCATCCCGGTTATTCAACTCCTGCAGCATTTTAGTTTCAAGCAATCTGAAATATAGTTCACCTTGTTCTGTAAAAATGTCATTTATGCTTTTTTTCTCACGTTTAACAATCTCTTCATCAGTATCAATTACTTCTTTATTCAAACAAGCCGCTAGTTCTTTACCAATGGTGGTCTTGCCTGCACCCATGAATCCTATTAAGTAAATTGATTTCATCCTTTTTCCCCAATCAGTTTTTTTCACTCCATTTTATCACTTTTTCCAAATCGATGTCATAATAAGCGTACGTTGTGAATTCCGAATCAGAGCCTATTTTTGTTCTGAATGTGATTTGGTACAAGCTCGAGGCTAGGGGTGCCATACTGTATGAAACATGTCCATTTGCAAAGTAATAATAACCTGATAAATCATATTCCTGTTTCTCTTTCAGCAATCTTTCTGTGCTCTTGAGAGCATTTAATAAATAATACTCTTGCTTTAAAACTGTTTTCGCCTCTTCCATGAGTCTTTTTTCCGATAGATATTGTTCCAATTGAATCGTTAGCAAAAGAAAAGCAGCAAGAATAATTGTAAATGTAAGAGGATAAACAAATCCCTTCTCGTTACGGCACATTAAAACCAGCCCAATCTATGTAGTAATAAAGGGAAGCAGAATATACCTGGGCAAATGTATCTTTTACTTTCATTTCCAATCCTCCGTTAATGCTAGTAAATGAAATGGAATCAACCTGCTGCAGAACAACTTCATGGCCTTTCAAGTCCACTCTCCTTCGCAGGCTTGAACCGTATTTTTCATATACTACGTTTTGCCCGGCTACCTTTAGAACAATTCTGTCATTTGAGACATCTGCATAATCTGCAAGCCTGACTTCCTTTTTCAACTGATTGATAAATACCAGCCATTCTAGCCGTTGTGTCCTTGCATCAAATTTCCAGTCGTGAAAGAGAAAGTTAAAGCTAAGCGGCAAAAAGGAAACAAGCATCAAGAATATTGAAAAAGCAAAAAGCATCTCCAGCATGGTAAAGCCTTCGCTATTTATATACCTCACATTTCTCATTGGCTTTCTTAAATATATCCTCATACTTTACACAAACCTCCGTTAATTCTGAGCCTTCCTTCAAAAATATTTCATATACAATTTGGCCCCTCTTAATGGATTCACTGGAAGGCGAGTACCCCTCAACCACAGATTGCTGCAGTTTTTCATAAAGGAGCTGCGTGCTTTCAAAATCCTGTTTCATTTCAACAGAGTGTTCAACCGCCTTGATTATGAGAGGGAAAAATACTCCCGCCACAATTACCCAGGCTGATAAAGAGAGCAGCAGCTCAGCCATGAGGAAGCCATCATTCTTTCGCCACATAAAACCTCCCTCTCCCTATTAAGAATGTAATCAAGTACCTTTCCTCGCCCATATTAATATAGAAGCTGCCAAATTTATTCGTGTTCCCGCTAGGTCCATACTGAAAATACAAAGGCATGGTCCCCTTCCTTATCTCAAACAAAGCAGAATATTCCCGGCTAATAATGATATCCGAACCTAACTTCACCTGTGCGGTATAAAGATGCTTGTCTGGTACAAATTGCACGACCACATCTGTATGATGGGTTATTGCATACTGCTGGGCATACATCAAATCAGATTTTAATTGTGAAAAAAACATTTGTTTTTCAAAATAGAGGAAATGTGGTTTAACTAAAACAGCCGTAATCGAGGCAATAATGATGAATATGCTGAGGACGAAAAGGGATTCAATAAGAGTGAATCCTTGTTGATTTTTCATTATGTTCCTGATGGATCTGTCTCTGGAGAAGAAGCAGGAGGGGTTGCGAGTTCAACCTTTCCATCAGCGGAAATTTTAATCTCATCTCCATTCGGACATGATCTTGTTTTATCAGTAAGATACTCTTCATCTACTAATTCTTGGATAGTAGATGGTGGTGCTTTTTTATCTATCTCATACGCCTGAACCTGAGCTTGAACCATTTGAATAAAAGCCTCACAACCTTTGCTGTTAATTTTTGAATTATGTTTAGTCACATTCGGTATGGTGATGATTAACAGCACAGAAATAACCAGCAAAACAATCATCATCTCAATCAGTGTGAATCCCTTTTCGTTTTCGATTTTCTGTAATTTCATTAAAATCCCTCCAATAAATGAAACATTGGCAGTAAAACCGCCAGGTACATAGATACAATTAAGAAGCCGATAAACAGGTACAAAAGCGGCTGAATCAGTTTGAGCAGCTTTTCTGTTTTTTCCTCAAGCAGATCTAAGCAGTGCCTGCTAAAGAATATTAATTCCTGATCCAATCTTCCATTTTTCTGCCCGTGCCTTACAATGTTTGATAACTCCTTTTCAAAGAAAGGGAAGCTTATTAAAATATCCTCCAGCTTCTCACCCTTACGCAAATTTATTTTCACAACCTCGCCTATCTCCCTGTAAAATGACTGTTTATCATTTCTCTCAAATAAACTTAAAGCTTCAAACACAGAAAGGCCTCCTGCTAATAGATAACTAAGCTGCACAGCAAAGAAGTGAGTATAGTACAGACGAAGAAAAGGGCCTGCGACAGGAACTCTCACAATTTTCCGCTTTTGATCAAGTGAAGATTGCTTTCGAAATCTTAAAAAATAGTAGCCAAGCAGAACAATCATACTGAAAAGACTTAGGATCAATAACACAGGGAGAAGCTCGCCAAAAAGGTAGACAACTTTTGTGAAGAAATTAGGCTGAAGTTTCATCGAAACAAACAATGAAGAAAAACGGGGCAATAATATATTTTCTACGAAAACAAAGAGAAATGAGGTTATTAGGATTAAAAAAAGAGGATATGCGATTAGTTTCTTTAACTTATCAACCTCCTTTCTTCTTTTCAAAATCATTTCACTGCCATCAAGAAACGCTGCTGCCAGGCCTCCATGCTGTTCAGCAAAAAACACGTATCCAATCAAGCTTTTATTAAAGTCCATGTTGGAAAGGATTTGATAAAAGGGGTATCCTTCTTTCAACTCAGAGATGCACTGGCTTATCTCCTGTTTTCTTTTGCTTGGGAGCTGGTATATTAGTGATTCTAATGCTTCAGATAATGGATATCCCCTGGACAAAAGATCACCTGTATTTTTTAGAAAATATCCTTGTTCATTAATTGTCCATTTATGTTGCTTCATTGTCATGCACCCACCTGCTGTATTCCGATTCCTTAATATAGCCAAGGGCTATCCCCTTTGTAATTACCTCCTTTAACGTCCGATATTTCACATCATTTCCCTCCCCTCTAGCCTCTTTTATGGAAGCATTCAGCGCTCTGCCCGCCAGGAGTTCAAATACACTCGCCCTCTTCCATCTGCCATACCCATAACAATACGGCGAACATTCACCCTCGCAATATGGGCAAGTAAGTTCTACAAGCCGCTGTGCCGTCACTGCCACAAGAGTCTGTTCAATTTCAAGCATATTTACGCCAAATTCAGCTAGACGATGTACAGCCCCTTTTGCATCCCTTGTATGCATTGTGCTCAAAACTAAATGACCAGTCAGTGCTGCCCTTACTGCTATTTTGGCTGTTTCTGCATCCCGGATCTCTCCAACCATAATGATGTCTGGGTCATGGCGAAGAATAGCCTTTAAACCAGCAGCATAGGAAACGCCCGCTTTTTCATTTACTTGAACCTGGAGAACCATATCATTTACTTTTTCAATTGGATCTTCCAGAGTTATGACATTTCTGTGGAACATATGGGAGGTCTCATTTAATAAGGAATACAATGTTGTGGTTTTGCCGCTTCCAGTTGGACCGGTAAAAATTATTAGGCCGTGGGCATGCTTCAGCAGTGCCAGCATTTTTCTTGTCATATTCGGGAAAAGGCTGATTTGAAAGAAAGGAATTTGTTCCTGCTGGGGAAGAATTCTGATTACGAGACTTTCATTGTAGCTGGAAGGAAGAGTAGAAAAACGGAGTCCAATCATTTGTCCATCGACTTCTAGTGAATAAGCTCCGCTTTGCGGCCGCCTCTTTTCACCAATATCCATTGAAGCAGTAAACTTAAAATGTGAAATCAGTCTGTCGCATTCTTCCCTGGGGAGATAAAGCCTTGGGGTCAGTTTGTTTCCAAATCTTAACTGGATAAGTGTATCTTTTCTGCGGGGAATAATATGAATGTCTGAGGCATGGCTCCTGACGGCATCTTTAATAATTCGTTCAGCCATTCTTTCGATTGTGCTCAATTGATTTTAACACCACCTTTTTTAATGTAATGAATATATTCGGCTTATTCCGAGCAATTCCTTTCATTACCGACATAACTTTTTGACGAATTTGTGAATAAAAAAATGGGAGATATCTAAAAATATTATCGTAGCAAGCCGAGAGGCATTTAATCGATGGGCTATAGCCAAGCGGTAAGGCAACGGACTTTGACTCCGTCATGCGTAGGTTCGAATCCTGCTAGCCCAGTTTTTTAGCGGAAGGGAGCTGATTATGCTCCCTTCTGTTTTTTTCGCTTCTATTCGCTTTTAATTATCTGCTCATACTTAGGAGTTATCAGCACTCTATACCTATCCAAAAGTAGAAAGCCATGATCAGCATTCTTCCTCCCAAAATTCACTTTGCCATATTTTTAAATGCATCCGGGTTGTAACCGATTACGATCTTTTCTCCGTTTGTGAGAATAGGCCTCCGCAGAAGCTTGGGATCTTTTATGACCATTTGTACTACTTCAGATAATGACAGTTCATCAAGATTCAGTTCTAGGTTTTTAAAGGTTTGGCTTCTCGTTGCAAGCAGTTCGTCCAGGCCGTGCGTTGTTAAGGAAAGGATTTTCAATATTTCTCTTGGAGAGGGCGTATCCTTGAAGAGATGCCTTTCTACAAATTCAATTGAATGGGCAGTCAGCCATTTTTTTGTTTTTCTGCAGGACGTACAGCTGGGATACGTAAAAAAAGTCAGCTGGCTCATTTCTCTTCACCTCACATTTATCTATTTTCTTATCTATTAACAGTATTGTATATCATTTGTACAATATTTGTACAGTTTATTACATTCGATTAGATATTAATTGTGAACATTTTCTAAACTTATAGTGATTACAGTGTTAACCTGCTGCGCCTGTATTATAATGGGAGAAAGCAACGCAGCTGAATTTAGAAACCAGGCTTTTAGCGGGCAGTTTTTCGCCATAGCCCACTTTCATGGCCCGGCTTTCTTCGGGGAAAAGCAGCTGCCCGTACAACGGGATAAAATAACCCTTTTGAGGTGACAATAAAATGGAACAGACATTAAAAATTACAAATGTTTTATCCGATCCAACCCGCTATTATATTTATCAATACATTACCAAAAGGCATAAAGATGTTACCGTTCAGGAGATTGCTGATAACTTCAGTATCCACCCTAATGTGGCAAGATTGCATTTATCCAAGCTGGAAGATGTAAATATGCTTGTTTCAGAAACGAAGAAGACAGGCAAAGGCGGTAGGCCAAGCCGGTTATATCGCTTGTCTGATGATGTAATCCAGCTGCATTTTCCATACAGGGACTACCAGCTTCTTGCAAAAATCGCAATGGAAACCATGCTTGAATTAGGCGAAGAAGGCAGAAAAGCCTTATATGCTACAGGTAAGAGGTTCGGCAAAGAGTTAATTAATCAGGAGCTTAAACGCTTTTCAAGCTCTGAAGAACTTACCTTTGACCAAAAATTAAATATTTTAAAACATGCAGCCAATCTTTCAGGATTCCATCCTGAATTTGATAGTAATGAAGAAAAGACTAAAGTATATTTCCAAATTTATAACTGCCCTTTCAAAGAGGTCGCTGCTAAACATGCAGAGCCTGTTTGCAATATGCACTTTGAATTTTTGCAGGGAATGTTTGAAAGTTTGTTTGATTCCATACAATTGGTGGAAAAAGGAAATATGCTGACTGGCTGCGATACTTGCACCTATCAGGCCATTGTGGGTAATTAAAAGAAATGTTGTTCAAAAAGTTTGGGGAAAATAGCAGTCGAATCTTTGCGTAAGCTTTCTTTTCCTGCGTGCGATGAAGTATCAACAACATATGCTTTGCTTAAAGGAGCGCACCTCTGATCTTCTCGGCTCTTTTTCTCCTCTTTTTGAACACTATTTAGAAACATTATTTACTTTTAATAAGCATTTACTTTATAATATTGTAGTGATGGACTTGTAAGGGTAAAAGGAGGGATACATATGGATCGTATGTACAGAGTATTAGGATTCTGGACGGGAATTTTCGCCGTTATGTTTTACTTGGGCGACATGTATACAACGTCCTTGATTTTCTTCGGCCAAACAGGATTTTTCCTGCTATTAAGCTACTTAAGGCTTTCCGAACGTATGTATATTTATGTTTTTGGAGCGTACTTAACAGTTTTCTTCGTAGGCTTCACTTACTGGTCAACTTTTATGATGACTCCAGGCGCGGGCGGCCACTAATAGCCCACGTGCATTAATAGCATTTATACCAAATAAAAAAGCGGTGAATTTTCATCGCTTTTTTATTTGGCTTCTATTCCTTTTTGCTGAAGGATAACATGAAATGCCGAACTCATTCCGGAAGGCATAATCAGACTCCTGATAGCCCGGTTTCTTTTGCTGACCTCTGAAAAGGGGTTAGGGTCATAGTGGTCTTCAAGCTCATGCAAGATACCTGTGGATAGCAAGAATTCATCCTGCCTCAGCTTTTGAATAAATTTCAAACCATGCTGATCTCCAATTCGGATCAGCGAGTCAAAGTGGATATGACTTGTAATGTCCATTTCACCGGGATTCTTAAGAATATTATTAATTTGCGAGTGCTTATAATATCCCCGCAAGCTCCCCTTTCTTCTAGCAGGCTCCTTCCACTCTTCATTTGAATAGCCATAATCTACTGTTAACACCATTCCGTGCTCCAATGAATCAGCTATGCTTTTGATCATATGTTCCATTTGCAGAGGAATTTCAATCCTTTGTCCAATATTCAGCTTTAATCCGCTATCCTCAAGGAAGGAGAGAATTTCTTCATTGCTTAATGGAACAGCCATTTCCGCCAGCTGCTCATCTTTAACTGTCACCATTATTTCAAATAGCCCTTCGTTTTTCTTTTCAATAACATGAACAGGAAACGCATCAAATAATTCATTTGAAAAGATCAGGCCTTTAAATGGCGATATTTCTTCCAGGCTTTCTATTTGCCTAATATGATTTGAAAATGAGATTTGCTCCTGCTGCAGCTGGCGATGGTAAGGGCTAGTTTCCAAAATATAATATTGAAGCTGACCGTCTGCAAGCAAATTCCACTCATCAATAAATGCCTTGGCAAAGCGCCCATTTCCACCCCCGATTTCACAAACATGAAAAGGGAGATGATTTTTACAGGCCTCCTTATAAAACCACTTGGCTAATTTCCGGCCATAGATATCAGATATATTGCTGGTTGTTATAAAATCGCCATTAGGACCGATTTTAGCTTTACTATTCATATAATAACCGTATTCAGGATGGTAAAGTGCCTGCTGGATATACTCTGCATAGCTAATCATTTTTATTGGGGAATTCTTAATATAATTCTTTAAATAATTCAGCATATTAACTCCTTTTTTCTGAGTGGAATTCGCATAAAAACGCGTTGTTGATAACCGCCAATTATATTGTTTTATTTATCTATTTTCACTATTGACATAGTGTTTTCTGTGTTATATTGTTAAGGTAGTAGCTTAACTATATCCCCTCCCATTATATGAATAAAACATCCCCCAGAAAAGCCCTTCTCATTTGGAGAAGGGCTTTTCTATTTTTTTGGCTCTGTTAAATTTGCCTGTTGATTTCATCACGAGGCACTCCCTTTCCGCGGGCGGTCCGACGCTCCTCGTCGCTTTGCTCCTGCGGGGTCTCCCTTTGATCCGCACTCCCGCAGGACTTTGAGTAAGCTTCCTTGTATAAACACCGCACGAAGGAAATGCGAATGCATTTTCGAGGAGCTCATGCCTTCCGCTCCAATCAACAGGGTGCTCAAAAATAACAATAAGCTTTAACAGAGCCAATTTTTAGAATCCATTCAGAAACGGATTTGAATCCATTTCCTGTCCAACCGTCGTAGCGGGCCCATGTCCAGGCAATACTTCCGTTTCTTCAGGCAAGGTCAGGAGTTTGGCATGGATACTGTCCAGCAGCTGCTGATGGTTGCCGCCCGGAAGGTCTGTACGGCCAATGCTGCCATTGAATAGAGCATCACCGGCAACTACGAGCTCTGCTTCCTTAAAATAGAAGGAAATGCTGCCAGGGGAATGACCTGGTGTCTCAAAAATTTCAAACGTAAATTCCCCTATGCTTAATTCTTTCTCTCCCGTTATAATATGATCTGCGGGCTTGGCTTTAATAAGCTTGCCAACTTTGAAAAGATGCGACCCGTTTAAGGCTGGATCGAGCAGCCAATCTGCCTCTTTTTCGTGTATGTATACAGGGATGGTGAATTCTTCTCTTATATCGTCTACTGCCCCAATATGATCAAAATGAGCATGGGTAAGAACAATGGCTAGAGGCTTTAGCCCTTTTTGCTTAATGAAGCTGCTTAGCTTTCCGCTTTCTTCACCCGGATCAAAAATTAAGCATGCTTTGTTTTTATTAGATAGTACATAACAGTTTGTTTGCAATGGGCCAAGCGGAATCTGATTCCATTCCATCGCCGACACCTCCGATTGATGTATGAATTACTTTTAATTCTACACTATAATAGCTGCATAATTAAATGGGATGTCTAAATATTGGATGAAGGAGACTAAGATGAAATTTCTTTATGGAGTTGAAGCAAACTATATTGTTGAAGATGTTCCCGAATTTATGGATTTCATTAAAAAGGAAACAGAATTATTTGATTTTCAGAGAAGCATTTTTTTATTTGAAAATGATAGTGACGCGGAGCTGGCAAAAAACTTGCTGATAGAGTCTAATCTAATTGAAGGTTCTTCACTATTGTATTACATAACGAATGGCGAAAAAGGAGAAAGTTTTGATGACTTTGGGCTAGAATCGGCCAAAGGATTTTATTTATACCCAGAGATGCTTTGCGCTTTCTTCATAACGAGAGGCGATGCTGAAGACATTCAAATGGCTAAATATCAGTTCCATGAACATTTGGTTTTCACCGCAAAGGATGATGATATTGGCCTGATTTATTTTTCTGAGCTGCACTTAAAGGATTTAATAAACGGAATTGCTGAAGCCTATGACATAGAAGTGTCATTTTTAGACCTCGACAAATAGAGAAAAAAAATATAAAATAAATTACGAATGTATACTTAGGCTTTACATACAGGGTATATTACCTGAAAAGGGATTTTTAACATGGCTATCGCCTGCTGATTACGAAATAAAGGGGGCTATTTTAATGGGACTACCTATTATCTTTGCATTAGTCGCAGTTCTTGCAGCTTTTGGTGCCATCAGTGCACTTAAAAACAAGAATTTCCTTGGATTGTTTTTTGCTGCCGGAACGCTTGCCGTTTTCGGATGGTTTGCTGTAATGACATTAATTAACAGCGGATACCCAGCGGTTCACTAAAATAAAAGGGCTGCCCTATTCGGGCAGCCCTTTTATTTTAACTTTCTAATTGGCTTTCGACTCTGTGGACTTTTTCTTCCATTTTTCTTACAACATCCCGCCTATCATCAATACGGATATTTGTCGCTACCCTCATTAGCCCTTTTTCAAATGGAACTTCATGCATTGCTTGAATAACCTCAAACAACACAGAAAGCTCGCCTTCTATGATGGTGTTCATTGGCGTTAATTGAAAACGAATTTTCCCGTTTTCTTCATATTTTTTCAATACACGCTGTATATCAGCTACATAACTGCTGACGCTTGGCGTTTCCGTTCCAATTGGAATTACTGTAACATCTACGATTGCCATAATCAGACTCCTTTTTTACTTCTATTCAAATTTCTTTATTTTCCAAAATCGGAACTTTCTCCTTACTATCAAGCATAATTAATTCTTCAAGGTAATAACCAGCCAAGCAAGCTAAACCATCTGGTGAGCAGCTAAGTGGCGTATTTTCCATTCCTTCCATTAAAACCTCTTTAACACCTGTTTTACTATCAAAAGCAACAAGCTGAAAACCTCCGGTATACGTATCACTTTCAGCACTGTATAAAGGCTGGAAGGTTATGAGATTATCTTTTGACCAGTCATAATAAGGAACCAGCCAGTCGGAAAATCTTGTTAAATGCGGAACAGTATAGGATGACAATTTACGGAAATTATTATCCATAAACGTATAAACAGCTTGTTCAGATTTTTCTGAAGGCACCGTAATAGCCATAACCCTGTTTTTGGAAGCATCAAAATGAAAAATGTTTTCCATTACCTTCGTTTCATTATCTCCATTGATTGTTTGCATTATTAATGGAGCAAATAAAGATGGGCTCTCACTGTCCCAGCCAAGAAATAATATCTGGTCGTTCTTCAGCCATTTCGCAAATGGTTCCCTAATTTTGATTTCTTCTAGGGTGTCAGCCTTGATATCCATGTGCCAGGAAGAAAAATCCCAATCTTCTGTAAACGAGGAAACTAGAAGAGACTCTTCATTATAAGGGTTCCACTCCACAGCAAGATCAAATGATGAAAGACTCTCATTCATCAGAATTTCTCCATTCCCTTTTACAACTGTCAAAGTACTTTCATATGTGCCCGGAGACGACCGAATCAGTACGTATTTTCCGTTTGGGCTAATCGTAACCGCAGCAATAGGCACCGAACTTTCGAAAAGGAGATTTTGTTCTCCGGTAAATAGGTTATAAGCGTAAACACTTGATGCAGTTCCATTATTTACAGTGTAAACAATTGTTTCATTGCTAAGCCAGCCGTTTGCTCCCTGGAATTCTCCTGCTATAGGTTTGATAGGCGCTATGCTATCTTTCTTATTATCAGCCGGAGGTACGGAGTCTTCAGAAATTTGATTTTGTTTTGACTTTGGCTGAATCTCCGTCACTTCTGTATTTTCACAGCCTACTATGAAAATCAAGTGATATAGGAGAAAAAGAAATAAAAAAAGAAACCTATAACTATATGTAATTTGAATGTTTTTCAAATCCGCACCTCCTTTTCTCCCTATATATGAGTACGTAAACACTGTAAAAATGTTTCAATTATAATAGAAAAAAATATTTAAAAAGGAGAAAGTCGACTTTCCGGCTTTTAATGGAACGCTGTTGTCGCAAAGTTTGTTGCTTTCGGACCAATTTTTATCACTGAGTTGATTGGAGCGGAAGGCGCTAATCCCGCGAAAATGCTATCGCATTTTCTTCGTGCCGTCCATTCGAGGAAGCTTATTCAACGTCCTACGGGAGTAGCATTCCAAGGGAGACCCCGCAGACTCGGGAGCGTTGAGGAGGCTCCCGGCAGCCCCGTGGTTCGCTAAGTGCCTCGTGCTGAAATCAACGGGCAGAGTTCTTAAGCAAAAACAACAAGCTAAACGAAAAGAGCCTAATGGAAAAGCGGCTAAATCTTATGTCGCTGTTAGCTGTAATTATGATGATAGTTTATTTTAATCTCTGGCCAATTAAAAAACAATACAGAAACATGCGGCCTAAAAAATATTTTTTTACATATATAGAGATGCAAGGAAAATACCAAGAACCTCTTCGTATATTTCATCATACTGCGATAAAGGCAAAGGATTGATTCCACTTCCAAGCTCGATTGTGAATCCCGGCCTGCGAAACTCCTGAATAAACCAATCCTTATAACCGGCAAAGCTGTCAATAAATTGGACAGCTCTATAGCCGCTGACACGTTCAAATTCAGCAGCGATCACTTTTGACTCCGGAGGCTCCATTCCCTCATATCCCCAATAAAACTCTGATCCCTGGGTATGGAAAGCAAGCATTCTATTAAATTGGTTGTTCCTTGCCAGGTCAGCCATGGCTATTGCTTCCGGCTCTGTTAAAGGTGCTTCCCCCAGGTAGTCTCTTGGAGCAGGGGCATCTTGTTCTGATCTTTCTTTTTCAAATTCCCATTTGGCAGGGAATTGATTATTTAAATCCACCCCTCTAATATTCGCCTTCCAGCCGGAAAAATCAGTACTTCCTCTGTTTATCTCAATTACCTGGTCCCTTACTTCAGGAGGGGGACCGTTTAAAACAAGATTAACTCCATCCGGGTTAACCATCGGCACGATGGAAAGATCCACTGTATTATATAAAGGCATTGTAGATAAGCCCCTTATTGGCCTTACATTGGTTAAAGATAAAAGGAAATTGTTTAGCAATGCCATTAAAATCGGTGTTGTAATCCATTCGTTCGCATGGAAGGAAGCATTTATTTGCACTTTTTTATTTCCTTTTCCAAAGCGGACTTCCTGAATGGGCTTTCCGAGAACACTATTTCCAATTGTATTTATCTTAATAAATGGATATATGGCAGCCAATGTCGATATGTCAGCCGTTAAAGCCTGATAATCATATTGTCTCCTGCCTTCCACAATTGGTGAAATGACTCGTTTAGGCAGTTTTATGACCGCTCCTATGGTCAGGCTATTTGGATTAAGGGTTTGATTTATCAGCAGAAGAGCATCTACGGACAGATTTCTAGATGAGCTTAATTTCCAAAAGGTATCACCCTTTTTTACAGTATAGTTTTGTAAGGTAAAACCGGGAATGTTTATCTCCTGTCCAATCGTTAAAGAAGCCGGATTTACGCTAGGATTTGAATCAATAATAAGATTTATTGGCATCATGAAGAGCTGGCTGTAATACCATAATGAATCTCCGGACCGTACTATGACTTTCATCTTTCTCCCCCTTTCCATCATTTCAATCTTATGATTAAAAAGAAAAAAGATGACCTTTCCGCAGAAAAAAAAGCCAGCGAAAACGCAGGCTTTAGGTTGTTCAGTGGCACTTATATTTATATTTACTCCTGGTCTGCATCTTCATAGAAACGCAGCAAGTCTCCATAAATAATCTTATCCGAATATTGGAGTTCATTTTTTGCTTTAGACATATATGGCTCACAAGCGGTTTTGTCGATCGGCTGTTCCGTTTCCTTGTCATAGCAGATATCCCGGGTATATACATACCTTTTAGTTACAAAGCTGCCGTCCCGCAATACGGCAAAGTCCACTTTATCTTTTGCAAATAAATCAGCACCAAATTCAATGGACCCTTTCGTATCAATGCCCAGCATATGAAGAATAGTTGGTTTAAGATCAATCTGACCGGAAACCTTGGAAATCGTCTTTCCTTCCTGTCCCGGTATATGAATGATTAACGGAACTTTCTGCAGCTGTGTGCTCACAAAAGGTGTAACTTCTTTTCCGAGGAATTGACCCATTGCTTCATTGTGATTTTCGGAAATTCCATAGTGATCTCCGTAGAGAATAATGATTGAGTCTTCATATAGGCCTTCTTCCTTTAATCGCTGGATGAAATTTTTGAGCGCTTCATCCTGATACCGAACAGTCGGAAAATAATTATTTACCGTTTTATCTGCAGAATTAAAGGGCTGGATGAATTGGTCTTCTTCCTCGAGTTCAAATGGGAAATGATTCGTGAGTGTTATAAATTTTGCATAAAAAGGCTCTGGCATTTCTTTCAAGTGCTGAACAGATTGTTCAAAGAAATCAATGTCTTTTAAACCCCAGCCGACTGAATTTTCATTGGTGACATGATAATCAGGCAAAGAATAAAAACGTTCATATCCAAAAGACTGGTACATGATATCCCGGTTCCAAAAGCTTTTGTTATTTGCATGCAGAGCTGCTGTAAAATATCCTATATTTTTTAAAATATTAGGAGTTGCGTTATACTCGTTTCCGGAGTGAGTAAAGAAGACTGCTCCACGGCTAAGCGGATATAGGGAGTTATCCACCAGGAACTCAGAATCTGAAGTCTTTCCCTGGGCTGTCTGATGATAGAAATTTTCAAAATAATAGCTTTCCTTAATAAAATCATTCAGAAAAGGCGTTATTTCCTGTCCATTTACTTTTTCATTGATAACAAAATTCTGGGTAGACTCCATTGAAATAAGGATTACGTTTTTGTCTTTTGCAATCCCTAACATCTCTTCATTCGGCTTTTTATAATTCGCTGTTACGTAGTTTTTTATATCTGCCATTTCACTACCGTCTGCAAGTGCTCTTTGGGCAGATGATTTTGACTGAAGAAAGATATCATAGATATGATAGTTGTAGGTCCCGATATTTTTTACTAGCATCTCTCTGTCAAAGGTACGGGTCAAAAGCTGTGGCCGTTCAGTCTCTGCTAATGCAAGATTAAAAAATGCAATTGCAGCAGCAGCTAAAAAGTAAGCCCTCCGATACATTTTTGAGGCGGGGCGATAGGCTGCAAGGCCAGGTTTCATGGAAACAATGAGGGCAAGCAATGCAAAGTCAGTAAAATACAGGATGTCACTTACATTTAAAAGTTCATTCACACTGCTTCCAAGATCGCTCATATTACTTGTTTGAAAAAGCACAGGAATCGTTAAAAAATCGTTAAAAAACCTGTAGAACACAACATTAGCGAATAAAATAGCGGAAATGGCAAAGCTGGAAATCATAATATAGCGTTTTTGCTTTTTTTCCCTCAAAAATAAACCGAGCCCAAATACGAACAGAAGGAAGCTTAGAGGATTGAGAAACAAGATAATTTCCTGTTTCCAGTTTTCTATTTTAATTTCAAAGCTGGTTTTATAGACAATGTATGTCTTGAGCCAAAGCAAGACCGTCGCAAGGGCAATCAGCGAGAACTTTGACCATTGGATTTTCTTCATGATCTTCTTCTACCTCCTAGAAGTTTTGGAAGCAAACAAGCTCTTTTCAAGATAAGGAATATATATTTTTGTCATTTACAACTTAATACTTTTTTTACACAAAACTATTTCAGAATTCAAATTCAACTTGTAAAATTATAGAATGACTGCTATTGTGTTTACCCCAATTATTAGACGTTTAAAACATTAATTAGTTTCGCAATTATCAGAATTCAGAATTATTAGATTTTATATGATCCTTTGTTAAACTTGCTGTTAATATCCGCTCCGTATAAAGAGTGCTTACAAACATTGAGCTTTAATACAGCCAATAATAAAAGGAGGCTGGGACATAACT
>JAGGRA010000015.1 GCA_018613035.1 Pseudomonas sp. ISL-84
AACAGATGCAAGGCCAGTGGGACAGGTGCTTTTTTTTAGCGTATAATAAATGGCATTAATAGACACAGGAGAAGAGGGCATTGGAGAAACATAAAAGCAAGTACAGATGGGTTGTCTTTTCAACAGTATTATTTGCGTACTTTTTAATCGTAAGTCAAAGGACAGCACCAGGTTTAATAACAGATCAATTAATGAAGGATTTCGGGGTAACTGCTGCTGCCATCGGGCTTCTGACAAGTGTTCAATTTTTTGCTTATGCCAGCCTGCAGGTTCCTATTGGAATTCTATCGGACCGTTTTGGCCCAAATGTTTTCCTTATTGCGGGTACTCTTTTAAACGGGGCAGGTACACTTCTATACAGCTTTGCACCGAATGAGTATGTATTATTTGCAGCCCGGTTGCTCGTCGGTTTTGGTGATGCAACCATTTGGATAAACGTTGTGATCATATTAAGTCAATGGTTCAAAGTGAATGAATTTGTGAAATTACTTGGGTTTGCAGGAATGGTGGGCAGCTTTGGCTTTCTGCTTGCCACCGTGCCTTTTTCCATTTGGATTTCGAATTGGGGATGGCGTGCGCCATTTTTTGCAGTTGGAGTCATTCTTACAATTCTCGGTGTTTTGCTGTATTTTATCTTAATTTGGCAGCCTAAACGCATGGGAATTACTGCAAAGGTTTCTTCTCATAAAAAGAATCCAAGGGAAAAAACGGGCTCCATATTGAGAAGAGTCTTATCCGACAGGCAGGCTTGGGCAACGTTTTTCTGCCATTTTGGCTTAGTCGGCACTTATGTAGGATTTATTGGGTCATGGGCTGTTCCATATGGGATGGATATGTATGGATTGACCCGGTCTGAATCAAGCCAGCTCATCATGATTGGATTGATTGGTGCCATTATTGGCGCTCCATTAATGAGCTCAATTTCCAGCAGGTTTGATTCTATCAAACGTCCGTATCTTATTTCCCACTTTATCGTATTCTTCGGATGGTGTGCTTTTCTTGTATTTAATGGCCAGCCGCCGTATCCGCTGCTGATCATTCTTTTTTTGATCATGGGATATGGAACTGGAGCCAGTACGCTAACTTTTGCTGTTGTCCGCCAATCCTTTGACATTAAGGATGTTGGGGTTATCTCGGGTTTTGCCAATACCGGCGGATTTTTAAGCGCGGTTTTGCTGCCATTTATCTTTGGAAAAGTGCTCGACAGCTTCGAAGACGGCTACCGATATGGATTTATGATCCCGGTTGTATTTTCACTGATCGGCATCATTGGTGCAGCTTTAATAAAGGAAAAAGAGCGGGATATGAAGAAAAAAAGGGAAATGGCGGTTTGAATAAAAGAAGTGCCTGGTCATTCAAAGCATACCAGGCATTTCTTTTTTTTCTTTCCGATTTGGGGTAATGGTGCGGTTTCTTCTTAAAACAGCGGATCATACTGGAAACTTTAAAGGATTTTCTTCAGTGAAAATTGAATTAAAATGTTGAGGCAAATACATTTTGTATATCCTAAATGAAAACGTGATTGTAAAGGAGTTTTTAACCTTGTTAGCTTTAATTGATAAAAACGCAAACGGCTATACGGCCACTTTTGTACGAAATCTGGAACATCCAAGGGAAAAAGTGTGGGAGATGCTAACAGATAATAACCAATTGAAAAAATGGTTCCCTGAGCTTCAAGCAGATGAACTTAAGAAAGGTGGAGCGTTCAAGTTTGATATGGGGGATGGCAGTTTTGAAGAGATGGAGATTTTGGGGTTTGAACAGTTAGCGATTCTTGAATATACATGGGGCGATGATATAGTCCGGTTTGAATTAGATGAGGAAAACGGCAGAACTAAATTAAAGCTGATCGAAAAAATAAATGAAATAACCGACCATACGCCAAGGGATCTTGCCGGCTGGCATGTATGCCTCGATGTGATTAGCCGATTGCTCGATGGCAATAGTATTGGTTCTCGTAAAGAGGAATGGGAAAAATGGTATGAGGAATACAAAACAGCTGTAAATTCTGTACAAAAATAGAAGGAGCCCTGATTGGGGCTTTTTTTGTTAATATGAACTTTACGAATAAAATCTAAAAACTTGCGAACAAACCTTATTAAATTGCGAATAAAGAGCCTCATCTCTTACGAATAACCGCCCAAACCCGCGAATAAACTTCTAAAATTAACGAACAAAATAAAAAAGTTAATTCATAAATATAGAATACAAACCTAAAAAAAGACATTTATCAGCTAAGCCCCGCCATAACCGAATAAAAACGAATCCACCAAACCAGAATCAAGAATTTTCAGAATAAATAGTTGAATAAATCCCAAGATTGTTTATACTAAAGTAGTAACATACCGACCGGTTAGTTAGTAAAGGAGGGACACAACATTGGATTTTTCTTATTCAACAAAGGTGCAGGAGCTGCAAGCAAAATTAACTAGATTTATGGAGGAATATATTTATCCCAATGAGTCAATGTACGAGCAGCAGCTGAATGAACAAACAGACCGCTGGAGTGCGATTCCCCCGATTATGGAGGAGCTGAAAACCAAAGCGAAAGAAGCTGGTTTATGGAATTTATTTTTACCTGAGAGTGAGTACGGGGCAGGGCTGACGAATGTGGAGTATGCTCCGCTGTGCGAGATTATGGGCCGTTCGATGATTGCCCCGGAAGTCTTTAACTGCAATGCTCCAGACACAGGCAATATGGAAGTGCTGGTCCGCTACGGAACTGAACAGCAAAAGCAAAATTGGCTTAATCCGCTTTTGGATGGGGAGATTCGCTCCTGTTTTTCGATGACTGAGCCGGACGTTGCTTCTTCCGATGCCACGAATATCGAAGCGCGCATTGAAAGGGATGGTGACGAATACATTATTAATGGGCGGAAGTGGTGGTCGTCAGGTGCAGGAGATCCAAGATGCAAGATTGCTATTGTCATGGGAAAAACCGATCCTTCTGGAAACCGCCATGAACAGCAATCTATGATTCTGGTACCGCTTGATACGCCTGGTGTCAAAATTGAACGGATGCTTCCGGTGTTTGGCTATGACCATGCCCCGCATGGACATGCCGAAATTACATACGAAAATGTCAGGGTTCCGAAAGAAAATATTATTTGGGGAGAGGGAAAAGGCTTTGCCATTGCGCAGGGAAGGCTGGGACCGGGCCGGATCCATCATTGCATGAGGCTGATCGGCGCCGCCGAACGTGCGCTTGAAGAATTATGTAAGCGTGTACAAAATCGGGTCGCATTCGGAAATTCCTTATCAAGCCAGGGAGTGATCCGCGAATGGATTGCCGATTCCCGCATTGAAATTGAACAGGCCAGGCTTTTAACATTAAAAGCTGCCCATATGATGGATACGGTCGGCAACAAGGTGGCGAAAACGGAAATAGCCATGATTAAAGTGGTAGCGCCATCGATGGCCTTGAAAGTCATTGACCGGGCGATTCAGGGTTTTGGAGCAGCCGGTGTTTCGGATGATGTCCCGCTTGCAGCACTTTGGGCGAACGCAAGAACACTGAGATTGGCAGACGGTCCCGATGAGGTGCACCGCGCACAGGTTGCCAAGCTGGAATTAAAGAAATATCAATCGCTATTTTAATAGAAATGGAGGAACGAAATGTGAAGGTCTTAGACTTATTTGATTTAACGGGAAAAACTGCACTGATTACAGGAGGCGGCCGCGGGCTTGGTGCACAAATTGCAGAAGGTTTTGCGGAAGCGGGCGCCAATGTAGTCCTTTGTTCCAGAAAGGTGGAAGCCTGCCAGGAGACTGCTGAACGTCTGGCAAACCTGGGTGTAAGAACACTGGCTCTGCCATGCGACATCAGCAATTCTGAAGATGTTCAAAAAGTGGTTGAGGAGACCGTAAAACATTTCGGTTCTATCGATATTCTCGTCAATAACAGCGGTGCGACCTGGGGTGCACCAGCCGAAGAGATGCCGCTTGAAGCCTGGCAAAAAGTAATCAGCGTAAATGTGACAGGAACCTTTTTAATGAGCCAGGCTGTCGGTAAAGTGATGATCGAGCAAAAATCAGGCAAAATTATCAATATCGCTTCTGTTGCCGGCCTTGGCGGAACAGATCCAAGAGTGATGGACACAATTGGCTATAACACAAGCAAAGGTGCAGTCATTACGATGACAAAGGATCTGGCAGTAAAATGGGGGCGCCATAATATTAACGTCAATGCGATTGCGCCAGGCTTTTTCCCGACGAAAATGTCAAAAGCCATTATTGAGCATGGCAAAAATCCAATTTTGGATGCTACCCCTCTACGGAGGTTCGGTTCTGAAGATGACCTGAAGGGTGCCGCTCTATTCCTGGCTTCCAATGCCTCAAACTATGTAACCGGCGATATCCTGATCGTCGATGGCGGAACACATGCCATGTAAAAAGGAGAGGATATCGCAAGCTAACTAAATTAAAGACTCCCAAGAAATGTCTATAGAATGACTGGCAAAAGAATGCAAATTATGGAGGGATTTTTAATGAGTGAGAAAAAAGCCTGGCTTGCCCACTACCCTGAATCAATTGCAGCAGAAGTGAACATTCCAAGTAAATCAATGCCGGAGATGCTGCAGGATATCACAGCGATGTATCCGCAAAATAATGCTTTATCCTTTTACGGAAGGAAAGTCACCTACGGGGAGCTGCAGAAAGCGGTTTACGGCTTTGCTGCATCTCTTCAAAAGAACGGGGTTCAGAAGGGGGACCGCGTCGCTATTATGCTTCCAAATTGTCCTCAATACGTGATTGCTTATTACGGCACACTGGCTGCCGGCGCTATTGTTACCCAGGTAAACCCGATGCTGGTGGAGCGTGAAATCGAACATATTATGAATGATTCAGGCGCCGAGACTCTTGTGGTTTTTGATGCTTTATATCCGCGTGTAAAAAGTGTCCAAAGCAATACAAAGCTGAAGAATCTACTTGTTGTGAGCCTCCAGCCATCTGAAGCAGATTTTTCGCCTGATAGGAAATTTGATGCTTTTTTACAGGAAGGAAAAGGGCAATACACACCGGTAAATATCGAACCTGAGCATGATATCGCTGTCCTCCAGTATACTGGGGGAACGACAGGCCGTTCAAAGGGCGCCATGCTTACCCACCGCAATATTATGGCTAATGTCATTCAGTCGTATGAATTTTTTAAAGAAAGAACTAAAATCGGGCAGGAAAGATACTTAACCGTCATTCCTTTGTTTCATGTGTTCGGAATGACTGCCTGCATGAATTTTGCTATATATACAGCGAACGAATCGATCCTGCTGCCTCGTTTTGATCTGGAGGAAGTGTTGAATACGATCAAAAATGAACAGCCGACCGTTTTCCCTGGCGTGCCGACGATGTATGTGGCAATTACCAATCATCCCCGTGCAGAGGAATATGGCATTGATAGCATCGAAACGTGCAACAGCGGCAGTGCTCCAATGCCAGTTGAACTGCTGCGTGATTTCGAACGGAAAACAGGCGCAAAAATTCTTGAAGGCTATGGTCTATCTGAAGCATCGCCTGTTACTCATTGCAACCCTCCTTTTTCAGAAAGAAAGCCTGGCAGCGTAGGAATCGGGTATCCATCAACAGATTATAAAGTAGTTGATTTGGCAACCGGGTTGAAAGAGGTGCCAGCCGGTGAATTAGGTGAGGTCATTATAAAAGGTCCGCAGATTATGAAGGGATACTGGAACATGCCGGAGGAAACAGCCCATACATTAAGGGACGGCTGGCTTTATACCGGTGATATTGCACGTATGGATGAGGACGGCTTCCTTTATATTGTTGATCGAAAAAAAGATCTCATCATTGCAAGCGGATATAATATTTATCCGCGTGATATTGAAGAGGTTTTATATGAACACCCTGCTGTCCAGGAGGCCGTTGTCATAGGTGTACCGGATGCTTACCGCGGTGAGACCGTAAAAGCAGTACTTGTTTTAAAAGCTGGCAAAACAGCGTCGGAAGAAGACATCATCTCCTACTGTAAACAAAACATGGCTACGTACAAGGTTCCGGCTACAGTCGAGTTCCGCGATGAGCTTCCGAAGACCAATGTCGGGAAAATCCTGAGAAGGGCTTTACGGGAAGAGCTCCGGAAAAACTAGTATTTATGATATAATTCTGTCGATATTTTCTTACAGAAGCGAGGACTAACATTGAAAGAAAAAATTACTGAAAAGAGTATCCAGCTATTTGATCAAAAGGGCTTTAGCGAGACATCGATTCAGGATATTGTCGACAGCATCGGTGTGACGAAAGGTACGTTTTATTATTATTTTTCAAGCAAGGAAGAGCTCCTGATGGATATTCACCTTCGCTATATTGATGATCTGCTGGCAAACCAGGAGGAAATTTTAAAGGATGAATCGCAGACCTGTAAAAACAAGCTTTTTGCGATTGTCCACATGTTGATCAGCAACATTAAAACACAGGGGGCCAGCGCGAAGGTGTTTTTCCGGGAGATGCGTAATCTCAGTGATGAAAGGCTTTCGGAGATCATTCCTAAAAGGGATCAATTCAGGCTCAATATTGAAAAGCTGCTTGAAAAAGGCAAACAGGATGGCGAGTTTCGTGCTGATTTAAAAACCTCGATTGTCACATTTGGCATTTTAGGGATCGCGAACTGGAGTTACCAATGGTTCAATCCGGGAGGCAAGGTTTCTGATCGGGAAGTCGCAGAGATTTTTACGGAAATGATTCTAAAAGGGATTGAAATGTAAATATTTAGAGTTTAGACGTTGCAGAAAAGGAGATATCCGCGAAAATCATCTTTTTATCAGCGAGAATTAAGAAATAACCGCGAAAATCCGATTATATCCGCGAAATATTGAATTTAACGGCTAATTGGTATTGTCAGCAAACAAATATCCAGAGAGAGGATAAACTGTTTCCTCTCTCACTCAAAACATACCAACTGGTCAGTATAAGGAGGAGAATGTATGAATGCAAACGATGTAAAGCAAATTACGGTTATCGGTTCCGGTCAAATGGGTCATCAAATCGGAATGCTATGTGCTTTGGGCGGTTATGAAACGGTTATTCAGGACGTAAATGAAGCTGCACTAAGAGAGGCCGAGTCTAAGCTGCACGAGATTATGGATAAATGGGCTGTAAAAGGAAAGCTATCTGAAGACGGGAAACAAGCTGCATTTAGAAGACTGCGTTTTTCACAAAGCCTGGAGGAAAGTGTGAAAAACTCTGACTTGATCATTGAAGCCGTAACCGAAAAGCTTGATGTTAAAAAAGACGTGTTCAGCAAGCTTGAACAATTTGCCCCTTCACATGCCATTTTCGCGTCCAACAGTTCTACGATTGTTAATAGTTTAATAGCAGATGTAACAAACCGTCCTGACAAAGTCGTTAACATGCATTTCTTTTTCCCGCCGCTTGTGATGGATTGTGTGGAAGTAGTGATGAGTGAGCAGACATCTGAAGAAACAGCACAGATTGCCATGGATGTCTGCAAGCAAATGAACCGGACTGCCGTACTGTTGAAAAAAGAGATTTCCGGGTTTGTTGCCAACCGGATTCTGGGAGCATTGCAGAAAGAAGCAGTCGCTCTATATGAACAGGGGATTGCTGATTATAAAGATATCGATATTATCTGCCGGAAAGCGTTAAACCACCCGATTGGACCTTTTGAGCTGATGGATTTGTCAGGGCTTGATGTAGCTTACTATGTAATGGATCAGCGGTTCCGCGAGACAGGCGGCCCTGCCGATAAACCATTCGCTTGTGTAGCGGAGAAAGTGGAGAAAGGCGAGCTTGGAAGGAAGACAGGCAAGGGCTGGTATGAATACAACACAATAAAGGTGAAGAGTTAAGAGGGTGAGGACATGCATGAGCTGCAAGTAAACGTCCGGTTTGGCGAGACAGATGCACTAGGGCATATCAATAATACCAGTTATTTTATTTACCTTGAAGAAGCACGGGTAAAGTATTTTGAAACGCTTGGCTACAGTATGGACGTGAAGAAATGGCCTTTCATACTCGCTTCCACCAAGTGCGATTTTTTAAGCCAGGGGTATTTCAATCAAATTCTTACGATTAAAACCTGGGTATCCAGAGTAGGAGGCAAAAGCTTTCAGCTGGATCATGAAATTGTCTGCTCCCAGACAAACGAAGTGATTGCCAGGGGGCATGCGATTGTCGTTTATTTCGATTTTAACAAACAGGAAAGTGCCACCATCCCGGATTTACTCCGCGAAGGCTTAAGGCAGAATTTGATTGAATAATAGATTAAGATAATTGAATCTTCATATAAAGAGGAGGAACAATATGCCGCGGCAAATGAGCCAGGATACTATCCCCATAAGAAAAGGCGAGCAATTAAACGAAGCAGCATTGGAAGGATATCTGCGGAATCACCTTGATGGCCTCCCAAGCGAGCCTTTAGAAATTCTCCAGTTTTCAGCAGGACATTCCAATTTAACGTACCAGTTAAAGATAGGAGAGTGGCAAGCGGTTCTGCGGAGGCCTCCGCTGGGACCGGTTGCTCCGAAAGCCCATGATATGGAACGGGAATTTCGTGTTATTTCAGAAATTCACCCATTTTTCAAACAGGCGCCAAAACCGCTGCTGTTTTCTGATAATAAGGAGATAATCGGCAGCCCATTTTTTATTATGGAAAGGAAGCAAGGAGTTGTATTGGATACTTCTTTTCCAGAAGGGTTTACACCTGGAGAAGAGACATGCCGGCAGATATCGCAGACCATGGTTGATAGGCTGGCTGAGCTGCACTCGATTGACTACAAAAAAACCGCTTTAAACGAAATCAGCAATCCGGACGGGTTTATGGAAAGACAGGTGCATGGCTGGATTGGCCGCTATGAGCGGGCGAAAACAGATGAAGTAATGGAAGCAGAAACACTGAAAAAGTGGCTGACCGGCAATATTCCTTTCAGCGGGGAACCAGCCATCATCCATTACGACTATAAACTGAACAATACGATGTTCAGTGAGGATCTGCAGGAAATGGTTGGTCTGTTTGATTGGGAGATGACGACCGTTGGCGACCCGCTGGCAGACCTTGGGGCAGCGATGAGCTATTGGATACAGGAGGATGATCCGGATCTGCTGAAATTCGGACTCGGCAAACCGCCTGTTACTGTTCAAAAAGGGTTTTACACCCGGCAGGAGTTTATTGAAGCATATGCCAGGAAAACTGGCCGGGATGTAAGCAATATGAACTTCTACTTGACCTTTGCCTATTTTAAGCTTGCTGTCATTTGCCAGCAAATCTATTACCGCTATAAAAAAGGCCAGACAAACGATGCACGTTTTTCGCAATTTAACCAATTCGTGAAGGTGCTTCTAAGATATGGAGTACAAGTTGCAAACGGGAAAAATTAATATGAGAAAGGTGCATGTGATCTTAAAAAAAGAAGATATTTCGCAAGAAAAAATGAGAGAAGGCTCCAAAGCGGTGGTGGTGCTGGATGTGCTGCTGGCAACCACCACGATTACCTCCGCCCTTGCAGATGGAGCCACTGAAGTCATTCCTGTACAGAATGTAACTGAAGGACTTCATGTGGCTGCAGGGATGGATCCGGATACTTGCGTGCTGGCTGGCGAGAACCATGCCAGGCCAATTGATGGGTTTGTCTACCCGAGCCCTGGACATATACGCAGTGTGATAAAAGGCAAGAAGCTGGTGCTGTCGACAACCAATGGCACCGTTGCATTGCGAAAATCGGAGGGAGCAGGAAACGTTTATATAGGCTGCCTTTTAAATAATCCAGCCGTTGCCAAGACCATTAGAGAAGAGAGTAATGCCGAGACGATCATTGTCGTCTGTTCCGGTAATTCCGGAGAAGTAAGTCTTGAAGACTTTTATGGTGCCGGCCATTTTCTTGACTGTTTAGTACAGAAGGATGAATGGGTGCTGACAGACGCGGCAAAAGCAGCCCTTCATTTTTACCGCGGAGCACAGGGAAGTGCCTTTGAAATATTATCTGAGTCCCGTGTAGGGCAGTTATTTTATCTGCATGGATTTTTGGAAGAATTAAAGTTTGCTGCAGGAGCTGGTACGTCTTCCGTTGTTCCGGTACTGAAAGATGGCAGAGTGGTGATCCATCAGCCTGCAAGCACGCATAAAGGAGAGTGGCCTTTTTATGGAAAAAGTGAACACAGCCAATAACGGATCCAGTTTTTTATTCTCCAAACTGGATTTCGAAACTCTTTTTACACCCGAGGAATTATCAGATGAGCACATCATGATCGGAAGAACAGCAAAGCAATTTGTTGAAAAAAATGTACTTCCTGAAAAGGAGCGTATAGAAAACCAGGATTTTGAGCTTGTGACGGAATTGCTCAGAAAAGCCGGGGATTTAGGCTTGCTTGCCCACAGCATTCCTGAAGCATACGGCGGCCTTGGCTTTGATAAAATCAGCAAGGGAATCGTCGGCGAAAACATTGCGTCATCAGGCGGTTACGGTGTCGCTCATTCCAATCATACTTGTATTGCCACTTTGCCGATTACTTATTTTGGATCGCCGGAGCAAAAAGAAAAATACTTGCCGAAGCTTGCGTCAGGCGAGTATATCGGTGCTTACTGCCTGACTGAGCCTAACGCCGGTTCTGATGCTCTTTCTTCACAATCAACAGCTGTATTGAATAAGGAAGGCTCACACTACATTTTAAATGGCACAAAAATCTATATTACCAATGCCATTTTTTCGGATACTTTTATCGTTTATGCCAAAGTGGATGGCCAGTATTTTTCTGCCTTTATTGTGGAGCGAAATACACCAGGATTATCTTTCGGTCCTGAGGAAAATAAAATGGGCATCAAAGGTTCTTCCACCCGCTCAGTGATATTTGAAGATTCTCCGGTACCTGCTGAAAACCTGCTGGGCGAAGTGGGAAAAGGACATGTGATTGCCCTAAATGTTTTAAATCTGGGACGTTTCAATTTAGGTTCAGCCTGTATGGGAGCTTCTAAAACCGGATTGAAAAAAGCTCTGGAATTTACGCAGGAGAGAAAACAATTTGGAAAGGCAATTGCTGATTTTCCAGCGACGAAGGAAAAGGTCGCTAAGATGGCAGCCCGAATCTATGCGGCCGAATCGCTTCAATACCGAACTGCCAGTTTGCTGGAAGACTCTCTGGGCGATTTAAACGATACTTCTGATTTAAAGCTGATCGGAAAAAGGATGAGCGAATATGCTACAGAATGTGCCATCTGTAAGGTGTTTGGTTCCGAAACGCTGGATTATGTGGCAGATGAAACGCTGCAGCTGCATGGCGGAGCCGGATTCATCAAGGAATACGGTGTTGAACAAATGTACCGCGACTCACGTATTAACCGCATCTTCGAAGGAACCAATGAGATTAATCGATTGCTGATCCCGACACATCTATTCAGAAAAGCAATGAAAGGCGAAATCAGCCTGGCAGCAAGAGTTGAGGAAGCGGTCATTCAGTTAAGCAAACCGGAAAAAGCCGAGAACACAATTTTTGAAAAAGAAAAAGCAGCCATCGACACGATGAGAAACCTATTCTTATTAAACGCCGGACTCGCTTATGAAGCATTCGGCAGCTCACTCGTTCATGAACAGGAAACACTAATGAAGCTCGCCGACCTGGCAATTGCGCTCTTTGCCGCAGAATCGGCTGTCTACCGGACTTTTAAAGCGATTCAGAAAAATGGTGAAGAAAAAGAAGAGTTGAAGATTTATTTAACTAGGACCTTTCTTGAGGGCGCCATCTGGGGTACAGAACGCCTTTCCCGCCAGCTGGCCATAGAACTGGCGTCTGAGGACAAGAGAGATCAGCTGCTGGGCTTGGTTATTCGCGAATGCAGCCGATTTGGCTCTTTTGGAAAGGGAATTGCAAGAAATAGAAGCATTGCTGAGAAGCTTTACGACCGTGCGGAGTATACTTGCTAGTTTTGCAGTGGTAAATCGATATCGAATACAGATTCATAGCTATTTTTTAGCGTAAATTTTTAAGTAACCAGGATAATGTAACTGCAAAAAATTCATTTTATCCGTAAAAAAATAATATCCCCTAAATTCTCATTTTATCAGTGAAACAGTTTAAGGAGCCATTATAAAAAGGAGTGTACAAAAATGAAAGCCATTCAGCTAAAAGAATACGGAGGACCGGAAGTTCTTAACGTAATAGAAAAAGAGAAACCAGTCCCAACAGGACATGAAGTTTTAATTGAAGTCCATGCAATTGGCGTGAATTATGCCGATACAGCCAGAAGAGAAGGGCAATATGTAGTTCCGACTCCGCTGCCTTTTATACCGGGAGCGGAAGTGGCAGGCATAGTCGCAGCCGCTGGTGAAAAAGCGAGCATCACACCAGGAACAAGAGTGGTTACCTTAATCGAATCCGGTGGTTATTCTGAATATGTGACAGCGGATGAAAGAGGACTGATTCCGCTGCCGGAAGGTTTGGATTTCAAGCTTGCCGCTGGACTTCCGCTGCAGGGCTTGAGTGCGTATCATATTTTAAAAACGATGGGCAGGCTTGAAAAAGGGGAAAGCGTTCTTGTCCATGCAGCAGCAGGCGGGGTGGGAACCATAGCAGTCCAGCTTGCCAAACTCTTTGGGGCAGGAAAAGTAATTGCCACTGCCAGCTCAGAGGAAAAGCTTCAGCTCGCAAAAGAGATGGGAGCAGATGTGCTTGTTAACTATACGAAAGAAGGCTGGGAAAACGAAGTTCTCGAAGCCACTGGCGGAAGAGGTGTCAATGTTGCACTCGAAATGGCCGGCGGAGAGATTTTTAATAAAACAGTAAAGTGCCTTGCCACTTTTGGCCGGCTTGTCATTTATGGCGTAGCAAGCGGAGAGCAAAGCAGATTTTATCCATCATCCTTAATGGCAAGGAACCAGTCTGTTATCGGCTTTTTCCTTCCGCAAATTATGAGAAAGCCTGAACTTGTGCAGCCTAGTATGAAAGAATTGATGACCTTTGTGGCTGAAGGGAAACTAAAGCTTACAATCGGCGAAGTTCACCCTTTGGAGGATGCCGCAAAGGTTCACACACTCATGCAGGCGCGAAAAACAAAGGGAAAATTGATCCTGGAACCAACAAGGTAATAGGAAGCCTGCCATATACAAATGGCGGGCTTATTTTATTTTTCCAATAAAACATACAGGAATACAGGCGTATAAAATAGAATTTATTAGGAGCATTTATTGAGGAGGATAGAAATTGGAAAATAAAAATGTGCTTTTAACCATCGAAAATAACGTTGGGATTGTGACATTAAACCGTCCGCATGCAGGCAATGGCATTGATTTGCAGCTTGCAAAAGAACTGATGGACACGGCTATTATCTGTTCTGAAAAAGAGGAGATACGGACAGTTGTCATAACAGGTTCAGGAAATAAGTTTTCTGTCGGCGGCGATTTGAAGAGCTTTTCAAGTGAAGGGGAGGAGATGCCTGCTCATTTAAAAATGGTAACCGCTTACTTGCATGGGGCTGTCTCGCATTTTGCCAGAATGAACAAGCCTTTTATTGGAGCGGTAAATGGTGTGGCTGCTGGTGCAGGGATGAGCCTCGCTCTTTCCTGCGATCTTGTTTATGCGGCTGAAGGGTCAAAATTTGTAATGGCTTATAATAAAATCGGTTTAACTCCCGATGGCTCAGGCAGCTACTTTTTACCGAGAGCAGTTGGCATGAAACGGGCACTTGAGCTGATGTATACAAACCGAATGTTAAAGGCGAAAGAAGCTGAAGAGTGGGGGATTGTCAACCAAGTTCTTCCTGAAGAAGAACTGATGCCGGCTGTCATCAGCCTGGCTGAAAATCTCGCAAAAGGGCCAATGAATGCTTTTGGGGCTACTAAAAAGCTATTCTATCATTCTTTGCATGAAACGCTTGAATCCCAAATGGCCATGGAAACTGATTTCCTTGCGGACAGGGCGAAGAGTCCGGAAGGCAAGGAAGGGATTTCAGCTTTTTTGGAGAAAAGAGAAGCAGAGTTCAAATAAGCTGAGGTGAGTCTGTTTGGAGAAGGAAGAAATAAAGCAAAAGGTCATTAATACTTTTGGAAAAAACGCTGAAAAGTATGTTCAAAGCAAGATACATGCTGATGCAAGCGAACTGAACCAGCTTGTGCAATGGCTGAAACCAAACAAAAATTGGGTGGTTCTTGATATCGCAACAGGCGGCGGACATGTTGCAAAAAGCCTTTCTCCCCATGCAGCACAAGTTTTTGCAACAGATTTAACAAAAGGCATGTTAGCAAACACAGCGCGGCATTTAAAGGATTTTAAAAATATCTGGTACGTGGTCGCTGATGCTGAGGCTTTGCCTTTTCTGGATGGTTCGTTTGATGCGGTCACCTGCAGGATCGCACCTCATCACTTTCCAAATCCGGAAAAATTCATTAAAGAAGCGGAGAGGGTATTAAAGCCAGGCGGACATTTTCTCCTGATTGATAACGTCGCTCCTGAAGAAAGAGAACTCGGTGATTTTATAAACACGGTGGAGAAACTGCGGGATGATAGTCATTTCAAATGCCTTTCGATCAAAGAATGGAGAACATTATTTGCGGATTCAGGGTTACAGGAAACATGCTCAAAAGGCAGAAAGAAAACATACGAATTCCCCACATGGGTGAGGAGAACAACTGAGAGCAATGAGCAAATAAAATCTGTGGAGGATTTTATTTTACAAGCAAAACAACACGCCCATAATTATTTTAATGTCACACTAAAAGATGGCCAGGTTCAATCATTAATGGTTGATGAGTGGATGGCTCTCTGTCAAAAAAATTAGGAGGAACGGAAAATGGATCTTAATCTTAAAAATAAAAACGCCCTTGTTATTGCTTCAAGTCAGGGCCTTGGAAAAGCAGTGGCTGCTCAATTGGCAAATGAAGGCGCCAGGGTGATGATGACAAGCCGTGATGAAGAAAAATTGCAGTCCGTTCAAACAGAATTCCGTGAAAGTGGTATTGAGGTTGAATATTTTAGAGCGGATATCACCAATCCGGAAGATATTAAACAGCTAGTCAAGCATACAAGTGAAACACTTGGGGGAATTGACATTCTTGTCAATAACGCAGGCGGCCCTCCTGGGGGTACATTCGAAACCTTTACAGACGAAGATTGGGAAAAAGCTTTTCAATTAAATCTGTTAAGTTACGTAAGACTAATTCGTGAAGCTCTTCCTGAATTAAAGAAAAATGGCGGCAGAATTATTAATATTGCCTCTTCTTCCATTAAGCAGCCGATCCCAGGCCTTCTTTTATCCAATACATTCCGTTTAGGAATCGTTGGTATGACCAAAACATTGTCAGAAGAACTGGCACCATATAATATTCTAATCAATACTGTAGCTCCGGGACGCATTGCTACAGACCGGGTAGATTATCTGGACCAGCACAATGCCGATAAACAGAACGTCTCCAAGGAAGAAATTGTTGAACGAGCAAAAAGCATGATTCCATTGCGCAGATACGGAACACCGGAAGAGTTTGCAAATGTGGTTACCTTCCTTGCATCTGATGCAAGCAGTTATGTTACCGGAAGCTCCATACTTGTGGATGGCGGCATGGTGAAGGCATTATAAGCTTTTACAAAAGGCTGTGTTAATGCTTATTGTTGATTTTGTGGAAGGCGAGAGACCTCGAAATTGCATTCACATTTCCTTCGTGCGGTGGTCATTCGAGGTGGTGATTCAACCTCCAGCCAGAGGAGCGTGTCAAAGGGAGACCCCGGATGCGCAAATCTGCTTCGTTCGCCTGTTGGCCCGCTGAGGATCAGGAGCAGAAATCAACAGGCCAGTTTAACGAGGCCTTACATAAAAAAAGACGATTTCCCTGAGAAAGGAAATCGTCTTTTTTTTAGCCCCGTTTTGTTACCAGAATGCCTATATAAAGAAGGATTGAAATGAAAACCGATCCTCCTGCTGCCAGGTAAATGGTACTGTAGCCAAATAGGTGAGCAATTTGTCCGAAAACAATCGCACCAATCCCTACACCAAGATCAAAAAAGGAGAAAAACGTTGCATTTGCCATGCCTCGGCGATTAGCAGGAGCCTCTTTTACTGACCATGCCTGCAGTGCGGGCTGGACGGAGCCGAAACCGAGACCATAGAGGATGGCTGCTGAGTACATAACATTGCTGTTCGGAAGCCAGGCCAGCAATATCATTGCTATTAAAATTAAAACAGCGCCAGGGATAAATACTGCCTGATGTCCTCTTTGGTCATATAATCTCCCAGCAAATGTCCGGGAAATCATTAGTGCAATGGCAAATAAAAGGAAGTACCAGTGTATTCCGCCTATTCCCTTTTGAGCTGAATAAATCGGCAGAAAAGAAGCGATACCGCCAAAAGAAACAGTGATAAAAAATAAGAGAAGCGATGGTTTTAAAGCACCCTCTTCATAAATATCCCATCTTTTCATAGGCACAGCCTGCTTTTCAACTTGTTTATATTGTATTCTAGAAGATAGCAAAAGGGCGGCCAATCCCAGGAGTGCGCAAAATAAGAATAAGAGCTTAAAAGAAATAATCCCAGTTAAAGCGAGTCCCAGGGTTGGCCCGAAGGCAAGGGCAATATTTCCCGAAAGTCCAAAATAGCCCATGCCTTCCCCGCGCCGTTTTGCAGGGATCAAATCAGTGGCAATTGTGCCTGAGGCAGTTGTGGAGAAACCCCAGCCAAATCCCTGGACAACCCTTAAAAGAAATAGGAAAATCAAGCTGTTCACAAAACCGAAAGAGCCTACAGACACAACGAAAATAGCCAAACCAAGTAAATAGACAAAACGCCTGCCCTTTGACTCAAGGGCATGACCTGCGTAAGGACGCAAAAGAAGGGCAGAAAAAGTAAAAATTCCTACCACGATACCAATCAGCTGATCATTTCCGCCCAATTCTTCAACGAACAGGGGGATGGTTGGTAGTGTCATTTGAAATCCGAGAAAAATAAAGAAATTGGACATCAGAATCAGTACGAAATCCCGTGACCATATTTTTTCGGAAGCCTCATGTTGCTTGCGAGCCTCTTTTGCTATAGACTGACTCATAATAAAATCCTCCCAAAATCTCTGTAAACCATCATAAAGTAATTAGGAAACCTAAATATCCACCTATTATAAAGGAAAACATATGGAAATTCTAATTTTTGGATCTCTTTAAATAAAATACCCAGGTATTCGGGTTTGAATCAATCATTTAGTTTGGAGGATACATATGAAAATAAGAGAAAGAGGAATTAAAATAGGAAGACTGCTGCCAGGGAGGAAGAATTGTATTACAGATATTGATGGAGTCCGGGTAGGACATCTCACCTTGGATTATCCCCTCAAGGGTGAAGGCGAATATGCCTGCACAGGAGTGACCGCGATTTTGCCGCATGGCGGAAATCTTTTTCATGAAAAAATCCCTGCAGCCAGCTATGTCCTAAATGGCTTTGGCAAAACAACAGGTTTGGTACAGGTAGAAGAATTAGGTCTGCTTGAATCACCCATTATGCTGACCAATACATTTGGCGTTCCGGCTGTCACTCAAGGTACTTTGCAATATATGCTCAGAAACACTCCCGAAATTGGCGATACAACCGGAACCATCAATATAGTCGTTGGAGAATGTAATGACGGGTACTTAAATTCCATAAGGGAATTCCCTGTTAAACCAGAGCATGCCATTGAAGCTATCGAAAATGCAAAAGAGGACAAGGCTGAAGAAGGGGCAGTGGGCGCTGGCAAAGGAATGATCTGCTTTGGTTATAAAGGTGGCGTCGGAACAGCCTCACGCGTCATTAGCGAGGGGGAAAAATCGGCAGAATTCTTAATCGGGTGTCTGGTAGTCTCCAATTTTGGCAATAAAGACGAATTCCCATTCAGTAAATATGGGCTGTCTCCAGAGAAAATAAAAGAGGTTAAGGAAACGCCGGATGGATCCATCATGATCGTCCTGGCAACAAACGCCCCCGTCAGTGACAGACAGCTAAAAAGACTGGCAAAAAGATGCGGAATCGGCCTCGGCAGGACGGGAAGCCACTTCAGCAACGGCAGCGGCGACATTGTCATTGCCTTTTCAACCGCTAATAAAGTCTCCCACCAAAGCAAAGAAATGATCGAAACTGCTGAATATATCAGAGACGACCACCCCATTATGAACCAGCTTTTTCAAGGAGCAGCTGAAGCATCCGAAGAAGCCATTCTTAATTCGCTATCCCAGGCGAAGACAACGAAAGGGCGGAAAGGCAGGGTGGCTGAAGGGATGTTTACCCATTAATTGCTAACCTTTTGTTTAAACCTCGCCTTGACCGGGTACATTGAAGATACAAGCTTAGCAGCTGCTAAATAATTTCCAGAAAATAATGGTTTGAATTATCAGAAAACTTTTGTTATAATAGAAAAAAGGTCAAGGGGTTGATTTCAAATGGAAAAACGTCTACTTAACTCGCCGCAACAGTCTGAGGAAAATGTGTCACAGTTAGCAGAACAGGTCCTAAATCAAGCTCTTATGGAATACCGCAAAGAGAAGCTTCGCGAAAAAATTGATGAAGCTCTCACGAACCGAAACAAGGATGAATTTATCCGCCTAACAGATGAATTAAAAAAGATTTCGTAATTAGCCGACAATTGAATGTGTAAAAAGGCAGCCTGTTCCAAAGAACGGGGCTGCCTTTTGTTGTTTTAGGAAAAGAATTAAAACCAATTATATGAAAACAAGCTTTTTGGTGTTCATATTTCCGTTGGATAGATGGATTCCGACTTCATGAAGGCACTATTAGACCATATTTGAGCTACATTGAAGGATTTCGTCTTCATAAGAGCTCTATGACGACCATTTATCCACTGCATCGAAAGATTTCGTCTTCATAAGAGCTCTATGGCGACCATATTTCCGCTCCATTGAAAGATTTCGTCTTCATAAAGGCACAATGGCGACCATATTTCCGCACCATTGAAGGATTTCGTCTTCATAAGAGCTCTATGACGACCAAGAATCCGCTCCATTGAAGGTATTCGTCTTCAAAAGAGCTCTATGACGACCATTTATCCGCTCCATCGAAGGATTTGGTCTTCATAAGAGTTCTATGACGACCATTTAACCACTGCATCCGAAGGATTTCGTCTTCATGAAAGCTCTATGCCGACCATATAACAGCTCCATCGAAGGGTTTCGTCTTCAAAAGAGCTCTATGACGACCATATAACAGCTCCATCGAAGGATTTCGTCTTCATGAACGCTCTATGACGACCAAATATCCGGTCCATCGAAGGATTTCGTCTTCATGAACGCTCTATGATGACCATATATCAGCTCCATCGAAGGATTTCGTCTTCATAAAAGCTCTATGACGACCATATATCAGCTCCATCGAAGGATTTCGTCTTCATAAAAGCTCTATGACGACCATATATCAGCTTCATCGAAGGATTTCGTCTTCATGAAAGCTCTATGACGACCATATACCCGCTCCATTGAAAGATTTCGTCTCCATAAGAGCTCTATGACGACTAAATATTCGCTCCATTGAAGGAATTGGTCTTCATAAGTGCACTATGACGACCATACATCCGCTCCATCAAAGGATTTCGTCTTCATCAATGACGATCATATATCCAATCCTGAATTATTTCGTCTTCAAATCTAACACTAATACTTCTTATCCACCATCCAACTCACAGGAATAGAATTTGCTTTATCATTCTATGTGAAAAACAAGGCAGAAGAAAAAGAATGAGCTAAAACACAGGATTTCATGGCAATGATATGGAATCAATTAATACTGTTTCTTTCATTTTTAAATAACTAATATGGTAATAATAGTCAACTTTATGAAGATCAGAAGGAGTGATGGCCATGAATCAAGCAGATGCCAGCCATGTTATCTGCTTAGATAACATCAGCTGGATAAGGAACGGAAAAGATATTCTACATCATGTTTCCTGGGAAGTGGAGAAGGGCCAGCATTGGGCTATTCTAGGTTTGAATGGGTCCGGTAAAACCACTCTGCTTAAGATGATTACTGGATATGAGTGGCCAAATGGAGGACAGGTATCTGTGTTAGGGAATCTTTACGGGAAAACAAATATTCCTGAATTGAGAAGGTCCATAGGATGGGTAAGCACTTCTTTGGATGACAAATTCCAGTTTCGCCCTTCCGATACAGCCCTTGAGATTGTCTTGAGCGGCAAATTTGCTTCCATTGGTTTGTATGAGGACATCAAGCAAAAGGATTTAGATCAAGCCATTGAATTAATGGAGAAATTCAATATCCGCCATGTGGAAAATCAAACAGTGGCGTCCCTCTCGCAGGGAGAAAAAAGAAAAGCCATGATTGCCAGAGCTTTAATGGCATCCCCAAAATTATTGATATTGGATGAACCTTGCAACGGCTTGGATATCTACTCCAAGGAAGAATTATTAACTTCGATTGAGAAGATGATGACACAGTCAGATGGTCCCACTGTTCTTTATGTAACCCATCATATTGAGGAAATTGTCCCTTCCATCTCACATGCGTTTTTGCTGAAGGAAGGAAAAGTGATCGCCCAGGGAAGCAAAAAGGCAACGGTGACAGAGCCATTGCTGGCAGAGACCTTTAAAGTCCCTGTTTCTTTGGAATGGGAAAATAAACGGCCATGGATCCGCGTCAAATCGCAGCAAGAAACGATGAAAGCAGGCACATGATAAATCGAAGGAGGAAAGACCATTGAGAGTAAAATTGGCATACGGAAAGGAAGGCCTGCACGTCAACCTTCCTAACAGCACAGCAGTGATTGAACCAGTACATATTCCCGGATTGGCAAATGAAAAGGAAAAGGCCTTTGAGGCCATGCGAAATCCGATCGGAACCGGACCATTAAAAGAAATGGTTAAAACAACAGATAAAGTCTCCATTGTCATTAGTGATTTGACGAGGCCAACACCTAATCACAAGCTTGTACCCTGGATTTTGGAGGAATTAAACCACGTCCCAAAAGAACAGTTTGTCATTATCAACGGCACCGGGAGCCATCGGGATAATACCCGGGAAGAGCTCATCCAAATGCTCGGCGAAGAGGTGGTAAATAGCGTCCGCATTATTAATAACAATGCTTTTGACAAAAGTACTCAAAGCTATTTGGGGACTACATCATATGGTGCAGAGGTTTATTTGAATAAGGAGTATTGTGAAAGTGACATTAAAATTGTCACAGGATTTATCGAACCGCATTTTTTTGCCGGATTTAGCGGAGGGCCAAAGGGGATCATGCCAGGCATAGCCGGTATCGATACCATTATGCATTTTCACAACGCCAGAATGATTGGCGATCAAAACAGCACCTGGGGAAAAATTGAGGGGAACCCTGTACAAGGTGAAGCAACAGAAGCCGCGTTAATGGCAAAACCGGATTTCATGTTGAATGTAACTTTAAACGGTGATAAGGAAATTACAAATTACTTTGCAGGAGATGTCATCAAAGCCCATAGGGCAGGCTGTGAATATGTCAGGGAACATTCGATGGCGGCTTGTGAAGAACCATTCGATATTGTGATCACCAGTAATAGCGGCTACCCTTTGGATCAAAATTTATACCAGGCTGTAAAAGGAATGAGTGCGGCCCAAAAGATCGTGAGAAAAGGGGGCGCCATTATTTGTGCGGCAGAGTGCAGTGATGGACTTCCGAACCATGGCAACTATGCTGAAATTTTAAAAATGAAACCAACACCTCAAGAGATTTTAGAAATGATCGATAATCCTGAGTTTTCGATATTTGATCAATGGCAGGTACAAAAACAGGCCCTTATCCAAGTGTGGGCAGATGTCTATGTTTATTCCACCCTCTCAAATGAGGACATTGAAAATGCCATGTTCCTGCCGACGGACTCCATCGAAAAAACAGTTGAAGAACTTATAGAAAAAAACGGAGAGAATACAAGGATTGCTGTCCTTCCACTTGGACCATTGACAATTCCATATATAAAAGATGCAGTAAAGAGCTAAGAAATCATGAAAATTATATCTGACACTTTTTACATTCCTAACACTGGATGTCCCAAGCCTTCTGCTCCAATCAAAGGGCTGCTAAAGTCATAAATGAGCTTCAACACAGCCTATTTTTAAAAAGGATAATGGTTGCTTTTTACTGAAATCTCCTTCATCATTAAAAAATAATATTTTTACATAAGAAAACGGAGGAAATTATTTTGGTTCGTTTCGGCGTTGTAGGCACCAATTGGATTACAGAAGCATTTTTAAAAGCAGCAGATCAGATAGAAGATTTTCAATTATCAGCTGTATATTCGCGTACAGAAGAAAAGGCAAAAGAATTTGCCGGTAAATATGGTGTAAATAAAATTTATACGGATTTAGAAGCAATGGCATGCAGCGGTGATATAGATGCCGTCTATATTGCGAGTCCAAACTCCTTGCATGCAGAGCAGGCGGTCATTTTCATGGAGCATAAGGTCCATGTATTATGCGAAAAGCCAATTGCATCTAATACTAAGGAACTTCAAAGAATGATTCATTCGGCCAAAGAAAATAATGTCCTGCTAATGGAGGCGCTTAAGTCTACCTTCCTGCCAAACTTTAAGGCAGTCCAGGAGAATTTACATAAAATTGGCCAAGTCCGCAGATATTTCGCTAGCTATTGTCAATACTCTTCCCGCTATGATGCATACAGGCAGGGTACAGTGTTAAATGCATTTGACCCTAAATTTTCAAATGGCTCGCTAATGGACATTGGCATATACTGCGTTTACCCGCTTGTCGCGCTTTTCGGAAAACCGGAAGAGGTTAAGGCAACAGGCTATATGCTCGAATCGGGTGTTGACGGAGAAGGAAGCATTGTCCTGAAATATCCAGACAAAGATGCAGTAGTCATGTACAGTAAAATAGCCAATTCAAATCTGCCATCAGAAATCCAAGGTGAAGATGGCAACATCTTTATAGATAAAATAAATACTCCTGAGAAGGTTGAAATCCATTATCGCAACGGTGATCGAGAAGATCTGACTAAGGAGCAAATGAGCGACAGTATGTATTACGAAGCAAAAGAATTTATCGATTTGATTAAGTCCGGAAAGACTGAATCTAATATAAATTCTTTTGCCAACTCGATGATTGCCATGGAGATTACCGAGGAAGCCCGCAGGCAAATTGGTGTTGTCTATCCGGCTGATCAAAAATAAGAGTAAAGGACCAAGCATTCAATGTTTGGTCTTTTTTTATGTGTAGATCCTATTACACCTGGATATATTGGGTTTTTTTGTAATATAATGAGCCCTTTGGGGATTTTAGATTAATTTTACATTCACAAACCTGACTTTTATCTTTTTAAACTCCGACCTTTATACTTATTTTGCTATACGAAATTTGTCAGAAGACTAGGCATCTTACTCTATTAACACGATTAAGTTACAATTTCAATGGGACAGAATTTAATCGTGAACATGATAAAAAACTAGCGAAATGGAGCAGGAAGCACGTGCTCTTCATGAAAATGTATTTATGAAATATGATATCGACTACATGATCGACCTTCATCATCAGGGTACTTTAAGTGAAACAGAAGGACAGCTTGTATCCGGTTCAATTCTTTATCCAACAAATCCAAACGTTGCTCCTGAAGTGCTGGAAGGTTCCAAAAAATTAGGGTCTGTGGTGTTCAATGCCTTACATGATACAGGCTGGGGCCATATCGGCAAATATGTGGGCGGAACTGGTAAAAATATCGGCCGAAACGGCGCTGCAGTCCGATACGATATCTCTACACTTCTTTTTGAAATGCGTGGAATGTCCGACCATTCCAGAGAAGATTATGCACTTGGCCAAAAGAGTAATGGCTACCTAATTAAACAGACGATCACTACTCTTGATGCCACTGCAAGAGCGATTGCAGACGGTTCCATTGAAACTGCTGACACTAGCTTCTGGGACACATTGCCTGAACAGAAAAACAGACAAGGTGAGGAAGCAGACGAATAAAATGATTGTCATCCGTGACTTTGGTCGGGGATGTTTTTTTGTGAAAAAGCTAAAATAAAACTTGCGGCTACGGAGCAAAGCTGCAGTTAATTTAGAACTCTGTTTGCTCCTTTGTATCAGAAAATCGAATAATTTATAAAATAAGTCCTCATTCATCACAAAACTCCTCTTATTAATGAAAAAATCATTCCATTTTCTTATTCAAAAAGTATTTTCATAGTCCGCGTTAGTGAAGAAAAGCCCATTTATCAGATTTTTAAAATTTTCTTCCAATAACTTGTTGACAATTCCTATAGGTATGGTAGGATTAATCTCAACATAATATAAAATTAAGTTAAAACCCAACCCTAATATGTATTTTCCTAGACTATGAAAAGGAGGCGAGCCGCACTGAAACAGGCTGACTGGGAAGAATTATCTGCTCATTTGAAGCAGATGCTGCAGAGCATCAAATACGGATCGATCACATTGGTCGTCCAGGATGGCAAAGTGATACAACTTGAGAAGAACGAAAAGGTTCGTCTTCAACCGAATAAGCGCGCTGACTAGACAAACTAGAGGCGGTCTTTTTACCTGAAACAAATCTCAGGCGAAAAGGCGGCCTTTTTTGGTTGAAGAATAGGCAAGATTTTTACAGGATGAAAGGAGTACTGCAAGATGAGCACTGCGGTAACATATGAAAATTGGAAACAGATATCTGAAACATTTGCCTTCGATGATAAACTGAAAGGCGCCCGAAATGTACTTGAATGGGCATACAAAAACTACGCGCAAGATAAAATCGTCTATGCTTCCAGCTTTGGAGCCGAAGCAATTGTCCTAGTTGATTTAATACAAGAAATTCAGCCTGATGCACACATAGTATTTTTGGATACTGGGCTGCATTTTCCTGAAACGTATGAAGTGATTGAAAAGATTGAAGCCCGATTCCCAAAGCTTCAAATTGAACGGAAGGAGCCAGCGTTAACACTGGACCAGCAAGCAGCAGAATTCGGTTCCGCCCTATGGAAAAGGGAACCGAACCAATGCTGTCAGATCCGCAAGGTTATCCCTTTAAGAGAAGCACTAACACCAAAGGATGCGTGGATTTCAGGTCTCCGCCGGGAGCAATCGCCTACGAGAGCCAATACGGAATTTCTCAACAGGGACGAAAAGTTCAGAAATATCAAAATCTGCCCGCTGATTCACTGGACCTGGGATGAGGTTTGGGCCTATATCAAGGAAAAGGATCTTCCTTATAACACACTCCATGATCACGGCTATCCAAGCATTGGGTGCTTCCCCTGTACACAGGCAGTCGGTGAAAAGGGGGATTCCCGTGCCGGCCGATGGTCAGGAAGCGGCAAGACTGAATGCGGACTTCATACCCGCTAAAAGGAGAGGGATACCATGCTCACGATTATAGCGGTCACTGTTGGTTTGTTTTTTGCCATGAATATCGGTGCCAGCGGAGCAGCAGCTTCAATGGGGATCGCTTATGGCTCAGGTGTTATTAAAAACCGGATCCTGGCACTCATCCTTTGCGGAATGGCCGTTTTTTTGGGGGCATGGCTGGGTGGAGGGGAAGTTGTGAAGACGATGGGAAGCGGAATTGTACCGCAGAGTACATTCACAGAGGCGATTGCCCTCATTGTCATCGCCTCTGCAGCACTGTCCCTGTTTCTGGCTAATGTATTTGGGATTCCGCTGTCAACCAGCGAAGTAACAGTCGGTGCAGTAGTCGGAGCAGGAATCGTGTATCAATCGGTATTCGCAGGAAAGCTGGCATGGATTGTCATGTTTTGGCTCCTTACACCAGTTGTTGCCTTTATTATTGCTATTTTAGCAGCAACACTGTTGAAGAAGCCCTTCATGCAAAAATGGGTCAGCACTCCAAAGTCAATCCCGATATTAACGGTCCTTGTCATTTTTATGGGCGTGTTTGAAGCCTTCTCTGCTGGCATGAATAATGTCGCGAATGCTGTTGGACCGCTGGTTGGCGCAGGAATCATGAGCACTTCTAACGGAATCTTCTGGGGAGGATTATTCGTTGCAATAGGAGCGATTTTTCTCGGAAAAAAGGTTCTGGAAACGAATGGCAAAAAGATTACCAGTATCCGGCTGGAAGAAGGCTGTGTCATTTCGGGTACAGGTGCCGGAATCGTCATGGCAGCATCTCTTTTTGGAATTCCGGTCCCGTTAACACAAATCACGACCTCATCCATTATCGGAATCGGATTTGCCAAACAAGGCCGCTCCGTCCTAAAAAAGGATATTGTTGTCCAGCTATTGGTTGTATGGGTTGTTTCACCAGTGTTATCCATGGTTCTTTCCTACACATTCATCCAGCTGGTGATTGAGCAGAATGTGTATCCGGTCATTGCGATGCTGGGTGTACTCATCTCCGTTTTCGGAGTGAAATTTTTAATGACACAGGCACCATCAAGTGCAAGGCCGCTAACTGAAAAAAAGTAAATTCAAACAAGAAAGGTTGATGAAAAAATGGCTTTACCGAAACCTCATGGGGGAAAACTAGTTCAAGCTTTTGACTCCAATTACAATCTTGCAGGAATTGAAAAAGAAATCACGATTGATGCCATCGCACTGAGTGATCTAGAGCTGATCGGCGTTGGATTATTCAGTCCTCTGACAGGGTTCCTTGGAAAAGCGGACTATGAATCTGTTGTGGAAAAAATGAGATTAGCAGACGGAACCGTTTGGTCAATCCCTGTTACGCTCCCTGTATCACATGAAAAAGCAGAAGAGCTTACAGCTGGAGAGACATTCAAGCTTGTAAATGATGGTATTGTATATGGAGTGATTACGGTTTCCGAGTGGTTTGAACCGGACTTAAGCAAAGAAGCACGAGAAGTCTACAAGACTGAAGAACTTGCGCATCCCGGTGTAAAAAGGCTGTTTGATCGCGGACCGGTGTATGTGGCTGGTGAAGTAACGCTTGTTAAAAAGCCTGGTAAGGGTGTAGCAGAAGATGTTTGGTTTGAGCCTCAAAAAACTAGAGCGTTATTTGAAGAAAAAGGCTGGAAAACCGTTGTTGGCTTCCAAACAAGAAATCCCGTGCACCGTGCCCATGAATACATCCAAAAGGCAGCGCTGGAAACTGTAGATGGACTTTTCCTGAACCCGCTTGTCGGTGAAACAAAATCAGATGACATCCCGGCGGATGTGCGCCTGAAGAGCTATCGCGTCCTTTTGGAAAATTATTATCCCAAGGATCGTACCCAGCTGGCTGTGTATCCGGCTGCAATGAGATACGCTGGCCCACGCGAAGCCATTTTCCATGCGATTGCCCGTAAAAACTTCGGATGCACGCATTTCATTGTGGGAAGGGACCATGCCGGTGTAGGAGATTACTATGGTACTTATGATGCACAGCATATCTTCAGCAACTTTACCGAAGAGGAGCTTGGCATTAAGCCTCTATTCTTTGAACATAGCTTCTATTGCAGCAAATGCGAAGGCATGGCTTCAGATAAAACATGCCCTCACAGCAAAGAAGACCGCGTGATTCTTTCGGGTACAAAAGTAAGGGAAATGCTGCGGAACGGTGAATTGCCGCCATCCACTTTTAGCCGGAAAGAGGTTGTTGAGGTATTAATCGAAGGCATGAGAGAGAAAGAAACCGTTTGAGGAGGCAGCAAAATGACAAAAGCAACAAACATAACCTGGCATGATGCCACTATATCTAAGGAAGAGAGACGCGCACAAAACGGCCATGGCAGTGTCGTGCTTTGGTTCACAGGCCTATCCGGCTCAGGAAAATCGACCATTGCCAATGCTGTATCACATGAACTTTTTCGCCAGGGAATCAATGAATATGTCCTTGATGGAGATAATGTCCGCCATGGATTAAATAAGGATCTTGGCTTTTCAGAAAGTGACAGGAATGAAAATATCCGCCGAATTGGGGAAGTCGCCAAGCTGTTTGTCGACAGCGGAAAAATTGTCACAACAGCCTTTATCTCCCCATTCCGTTCTGACAGAGACGGCGTGCGAGCGCTTTTTGAAGAAGGGGAATTTGTTGAGGTATTCATCGACTGCCCCTTGGAAGAGTGCGAACGCCGCGATCCAAAGCAGCTTTATGTAAAAGCGCGCCGCGGGGAAATCAAGGATTTTACAGGAATTGATTCCCCTTACGAAGCACCAGATCATCCAGAAGTAACCATTCGCTCTGATCAATTCACAGTAGAAGAAGCGGTGGAACAGATTTTAACTTATCTGCGCGAAAATAATATTTTATAAAAATGCAGGAGTCTCTTTTACAGAAGAGGCTCCTTTTCTAAAATAATTCCTACTATTTCACTCCGAAAAATGGTATTATAAAAATCAATTAGAATAATAGCTTAATAAATGACTGTATAAGCATATATAAAAACAAAAACTGTTTTCGTATAGTTTGTTGCTTTTGGGTGGTTAACTGAGTATAGCCTCTGAGTTGATTGGAGCGGAGGGCACTTGACTCCTCGAAAATGCATTCGCATTTTCTTCGTACGATGTTTACTCAAGGATGCTTTTCCAATGTCCTGCGGGAGGAGAG
>JAGGRA010000016.1 GCA_018613035.1 Pseudomonas sp. ISL-84
CGGGCGCACATGTAAAAGGAGAGGCCGTTACGGACTCTCCTTTCTCTCTTTATAACGGGACTTTGCCACCTTCACTTTAACCAGGCTTCTAACCAAAAAGCCGCCGACAAATATAGCCATTAAAATAAGACCCGAATAGTTAAGATTTACTAATTTAAGAATAACACTGGCAACCGTTGCCATATATAGAGCACCAAGCATATAGGTAATTTCTTCGTTCTCAAAGTAGGAGGTAAGTTTTGCACCGAGCTGTGATCCGACCAGGCCGCCCGCCACTAAAGAAATGCCAATCCAATAATCAATAGAAATTGTGGCTGCATAAGAGAGAAAACCTGCTGTAACAATTAATAAAATGGCAAATAAACTGGTGCCCACTGCTTTTTTAGGCAATAATCCCAAGAATGCGACCGAAAGAGGCACCATAATAAAGCCCCCGCCAACCCCCAGTGTGGTTGAAACAAAACCAGCAAAAAAGCCGATTAAAACCATCTTTATAATGGAAGGAGATTTTCCACTCGTGTTCTCTGCACCAGATTTTGACTTCCTTCCTCTTTTCAGCATGGTAAGAGCAAAGTAAGACAGCAGGACGATATAGAACATGGGGACCGCCCACTCATCCCAGCCTCTTTCTTCCAGGAAAAATACAAAAGGCCGAGCTGCCTGTGTTGCAGCCATTCCGCTTAAGCCGAGAATAAGGCCTTGCTTCAGCAAAATATTCTTCATATTGATATGAGCGGTAATGCCGGAAATCGAGGTTCCGATTGAAAATAGCAAACTTGTTGTAATTGCTTCAATAGGAGAAAATCCAAATAGCATTAAAGTCGGGGTCAAAATAAATCCTCCGCCTACCCCAAAGAAACCTGAGAGCACACTTATCAGTGCCCCTAGAAGAATGAATAAAAGATATTCCATAAGAAAGCCTCACTTATAAAAGTATGTACTTTTCGATGATACTATTTCACTTTACCATACTTAGCAGGGTTTATAGGAATCGATCATCAGTATTTGCAGTTTTTCGAACATGATAAATAGCCCAAACCCTTAACAATCCATTCCAGCATGACGGGCTGACCCGAAAAGTGGTATACTTCACATGTGTGATTATGAAAGCTATAAAGGAGAATAAAATAAATGTCTGAAATGATTCATGCAATTGAAGAATGGCTCATGGAGTATGGCGTCTTTGGCTTGTTTTTCGTCTCTTTTGCCGATTCTTCTTTCTTTCCAATTCCACCTGATGTACTGCTGATTCCAATGGGGGTTTCCAACCCGGATAGTGTGCTCTGGTACGCATTTATTACCACAGTCGCCTCCGTACTTGGCGCCATTCTTGGCTGGTTTATCGGAAAAAAACTTGGCCGCCCTGTTTTAAGATACATCATCTCGGAAGAAAGAATCCAGAAGGTTGAAGACTATTTCACGAAATATGGCGCGATGGCGATTTTAATCTCCGCATTTACTCCGATTCCTTATAAAGTCTTTACCATTTTTGCCGGAATATCAAATATTCGTTTGAGAGTCTTAGTTATCTGGTCCATCATCGGCAGAGGAGCCCGTTTCTTTTTAGAAGCAGCCATCATTATGGTGCTGGGGGCACAGGCAAAGTCGTTTATTGAAGAAAACTTTACAATGCTAACGCTTATCGGTGGACTAATTATTCTTGTTGTTTATGTTATTTACCTTGTTATAAAAAAAAGAAATAAAACAGTGTAAATCTATCCCGGTTTAAAACCGGGATTTTTTCTTTGAACATTTCCCCTATAAAAACCTTATTTATAATTATTATAAATTAATATTGATTTTAATTAAATATTTGTTATAATAAAGTTACAAGCTAATCAAAGGGGGATTTTTTAATGGAAAAATTATATTCAGCATTAAATGTTCAAATTGCAAACTGGAGTGTTCTTTATACTAAATTGCATCGTTATCACTGGTTTGTAAAAGGGCCACTCTTCTTTACTCTGCATGAAAAATTTGAGGAGTTATATAATGAAGCAGCAGAAGTTATAGATGAAGCAGCGGAACGCCTGCTGGCTATTGGCGGCACACCTGCAGCAACTCTGAAGGAATATTTAAGTGTTGCTACCCTGGAAGAGTCAAATGGCGAAAGTAAAGCGGAAGACATGGTTGCCAGTCTGGCTGCAGATTACAAACATTTAAAAGAACAATTAATTTCATTGGCTCAAGCCTCTGAGGACCACGAAGACCAAGTAACTGCAGATTTTGCAATCGGGCTGATTGAAAAACTTGATACTCACATTTGGATGCTAAATGCCTACTTAGGAGAGTAACTTAATATAGAAAAAGAGTCAGTGAGAAGAATCACTGGCTCTTTATTTATGTTCAGAAGAATACTTTATGATCTTCTAAAGGGCGCAATTATTTTTCCCCAACAGCTGCTGGGAGATGTTATGATTGACCTGATTAGTTCATACAACTTAGAAAGGAGCTTCCATAATGGCAAATTTAAAGTATTCTTTATTCATTTTTCTTGGCGCATGCAGTTATGGTATCTTGGCATCCATTGTTAAGCTTGGTCTTCAGGCAGGCCATACTGTTCACGAGCTGACAGGCAGCCAATATTTATTTGGGCTCCTTTTGCTATTGCTTTCCTTCCCTTTTATTAAGAAAACGAAAGTTACCTTTAAACAAACAGCGGCTTTGTTAATTACGGGGGCTTCATTAAGTTTAACGGGGATTCTATATGGGCTGAGCCTTGACCGGAATCCTGCTTCTATAGCTGTTGTTCTGTTATTCCAATTCACCTGGATTGGAATATTAATAGAAGCACTTTATGAAAAAAAGAAACCAAGCAAAGCAAAACTTATTTCTTCGCTCCTGCTGATTATTGGTACAGTATTTGCAAGCAATCTTACTGCCGGCGGCTCCGCTCCCATTAAGGCTGAAGGATTAATTTACGGACTCCTATCTGCTGTTACCTTTGCATTGTTTATTTTCGCAAGCGGCAAGGTTGGAAAAGGAATTCCTGGTATCCAGCGAAGCATCTTTATTACCCTTGGAGGCCTTCTTCTGGTTGCAGCAGTTTCCGGACAAATTTTAATCAGAGGCGGTATTCAATTGCAAGGATTATGGAAATTCGGACTGCTGATGGCTTTATTCGGCGCCATTTTCCCGATTATTTTCTTTGCAATCGGCTCTCCGCACATAGACTCCGGACTTGCCACTATCGTTGGCTCTGCGGAACTTCCAGCTGCTGTTGCTGCTGCCATGCTTCTGCTTGGAGATGGAATCACGGAAGCACAGACCTTCGGAATTGTCCTAATCCTGATCGGAATCAGCATTCCACAGTTTTCTTTTAAAAAAGTTTCAAAGAATCGTTATAGCACATAAGGAGGGGAAACCCTCCTTTTTCTTGAATACATAAATGAATGAGGAGGGGTTTTTTTGCTAGATACAGTTTTTAAAAAAGTAATTGATTCTGAGGAAGAGCTCCGTTTATTGCTTGGCACCCCCAGCAGGACAGCAGCCAATAAAATCATACATAAACTCGATCATCATTGCCGGGAATTTATTGGACAGTCTCCGATATTATTTCTCTCAACCGCTGACAGTGCGGGCAGATGTGATACTTCCCCGCGCGGTGATGCCCCTGGCTTTGTACATATCCTAGATGATCATACTTTCGTTATACCTGAGCGCCCGGGCAATAAAAGGATGGATTCATTGCTCAACATCCTTTCCAACCCGCATGTTGGCCTGCTTTTTGCAATTCCCGGACTTGAGGAAACACTAAGAATCAATGGCCATGCAAGAATTATTAGAGATTCGAAGATTTTAGAACAAATGGCAGCCTATGGCAAGAATCCGATTCTGGGAATAGCTGTTGAAGTGGACGAATGCTATATTCACTGCGCAAAAGCCTTTAAGCGATCTAAGCTTTGGGATCAAAGCCATTGGCTGGATAAACAAGATTTGCCTAAACCCGCGCAAATCCTTGCTGACCATGTCAATCTGCCTGGGCTGGACAGTGAAAAGATTGAAAACGCCCTTTTGGAAAGCTATGAGAAGAGGCTTTATTAGGCTCGATCCAATATTGGGTTTTGCGGTTATATGGTAATTTTCGCGGAAGAATGATTATAGCGGAGGTTTTGGACTTGTCCAAAGCCTTTTTTCTATATAAGTCCATCTGGAGAGTCTATTTAAGCATCTCTCTGTTTACTCCAAAAAGGATTGGGTATATGAAAGTATGCAAAAATACAATTTCTTAAAGGAGTGAACAATATTGGACAATAATCGGTATTGGGGCGGGTTTGATTACCTTTTGGCCAAGCTGCCTGACTTATTATTAGCACTTTTAGTTTTATTAATTGGATGGGTTATCGCAAAAGCCATTGAAAAGGCCGTTTTAAAAGGACTTCGTAAAACCAGCCTGGATGACAAGGTATTCCCCGATAAAGCAAACAGAAAATATTCATCCGAGAAAATGATCAGTAAGATCATTTACTACCTTTTGCTAGTATTCGTGTTCATCTTATTTTTCAATATTCTTGATCTTGATATTATCGCAACTCCACTAGTGGGCATGTTCTCCTCGATCATGGCTGCAGTTCCCAGCATTTTAAAAGCAGCTCTTATTCTCTTATTTGCATGGCTTATTGCTTCCGGTCTCAGCTTCTTAATTAGAAAAGGTGGTAAAACGCTAAAAGTTCATGAAAAATTGGATAAATGGAATTTAACCGACAATAAGCAGCAGCCTTCCAATGTAATCGATAAGGTTGCAAAAGTTGTTTTTTATCTTGTTTTGCTTATTTTCCTGCCAGCTGTATTGGGTGCTTTAAACCTGAATGGCATCGCTGGACCGTTCACTGGCATGCTGGAAAGTATCCTGGCATTCTTGCCTAAGCTTTTGGCAGCAGCCCTTATTTTATTAGTAGGATGGTTTGTTGCAAAAATTGTGCGCGATATCGTAACGAATTTCCTGCAAGCAATCGGAACTGAGAAATTAACGAAAAAACTTGGCTTAACTCGTTTATTTGAAGGGACAAGCCTTGCTTCTGTGATTGGTACCGTTGTTTTCGTACTAATTTTAATTCCAACAGTAATCGCTGCGTTAGAACGATTGGATATTGAAGGTATCTCCGGGCCAGCCATTGCGATGCTGAATGACGTTCTGACCATGCTGCCGAATATTGCCGTAGCCATTTTCTTTGTGCTGATTGGTGTATGGATCGGAAAATGGGTTCGAAAGTTTGTTTCCAGCCTATTAGAACGCATCGGATTTAATTCTTACTTCTCTGGAATGGGATTGAACAAATCTCCTGCAACAGGCAGTGGTTTGACCTTCTCCCAGGTTATCGGCTATATTGCTGAAGTCATTATTGTCCTCTTGTTTGTTGTTCAGGCCCTTAATATACTTGGTCTTGATTTCTTAGTGACACTTGCAACTGGCGTTATTGCTTACCTGCCTCATGTCATTGCGGCTCTCGTTATTCTTGGAGTCGGCTTATGGCTCGGCAGCCTTGTGAAAAAACTGCTTAGCACAGTGCTTCAAGGACCGCATTATAAATTCCTGGCAAACGTTGCGCAAGCAGCCATAGTTGCTATCTCCATCTTTATGGCACTTGACCAGCTTGGCCTTGCAGCCTCCATTGTCAATGCTGCCTTTATTCTAACACTTGGCGCATTGGCACTTGCATTCGGATTATCTTTTGGTCTTGGCGGAAAAGATTTTGCTGCCAAGTATCTTCAAAAGCTTGATCGTAAAATTGAAGAAACAACCATTAATAAAGATGCAGATACAAAAAGAGTGATGAAAGAAGCAATGCCTGTGAAGAAACCAGGCAACACGTCCTCTGCCCCTACTAACGTAGATAAACCGATAAACCCATCAAGCCCGGATCCGACCAGAAATCCGGCTAATGATCCATTAAATCCACGCAATAATCGCATGGATGAAAACAATGGGCCGATGAAACCATAAAATCATGCCAAGTGAAGCACGTCCAAAAGGACGTGCTTTTATTATTTTTCGGCCTTTTTCCTTCACAAGATCAAAAAAATTAAGTACAATACTAATACCAACAAAACCAATAAGAAAGGTCGGATAATAAATTGGCAACTAAGCCTTCTTCCATCCCCCGTCCTCTAGTCAGAACCAATCAGTGGTCCATTGTATTGAGTGTTATAGCCTCATGGCTTTCTGCTCAGATTTGGATTCTAGCCATACCGCTGCTCGCAGGCATAATGGGATTATTGTTTGGTTTCAATCCTATTATGCGTATTGCAAAGCTTTTTTTAATAAAGAAGCCTATCGAATATATACCGGAAGATTGGGGTCAGCAGCAGTTTAACCAATGTATTGCAGTTGTTTGCCTGGCATTGGGTCTAATTAGTTTCCTGATCGGATGGACAATCGCCGGATATATTTTTACAGCTATGGTTGCTTTATCTGCATTTATTGCCATTCTTGGATTTTGCATTGGCTGTTATATCCGCTTTCAGCTGAACCAATATAAATACAGAAAATCATTAGACAAAGCATAAGGCAGCCACTTTGGCTGTCTTTTTCCTTTTGGCTGTTTTCGCAAACTTTGTTGCTTTTTAAACAAGTATTGCGGAGAGGTTGATTTCCGCTCCAGGATGCTCGCTTTCCGCGGGGTGGGCGGTGAGCCTCCTCGGCGCGCAGCGCCTGTGGGATCTCACCTGTCCCACTTCTCTCGCAGGACATTGAATAGGCTTCCTTGAATTAACACCGCACGAAGAAAATGCGAATACATTTTCGAGGATCTCGCACCTTGCGCTCCATCAACCAACCTTATTTATCAATGTTTTATTCACAAACTTATTCAAAAGCAACAATCTTTTAGAAAAAAGCCTTCCTTTTTGACCCATTTGTTTCAAAGGACTTTCTGTGGGGTACTTAAATCATATAGCTTCAAATCTCGACATTGTTCTTTTAAATCATTTCTGAGGTGAAAAAATGGAAACTGCCAGTAGAGTTCTTTTAACGAAAGAAGATATGACTAACCCCGATATCGTACCAGAGTGGGTCATCAAAGAATACCAAAACTTTCATGATACAGTAACAGATAAAACGTTTCCTTGCTATTTTGGGATGACAGCAGAGCTAAGGGGCGAGCTGCGTTATGCCTATATTACACGGGAGGACTGGTCCAATCTGCCGGAAGCGCTCGAGTCCTTTATCGATCTTTTCGATGCTCCCAAAATGATTCGACACGGCCTTTTTGTATTTGTAGAGCCGGAGAAAGATGAAAAATCATTGGAACATTACAGAGAGTATTTCTGGAATGTCCTTCAGTATTTGCATAAAATCGATACAAAGCCTTGGCCGAAGGATTATCCAACAGATCCCGACCATCACTTATGGGCATTCTCATTTGCTGAAGAACCGTTCTTCGTGTTTGGAAATGCACCTGCCTATAAGCAAAGAAAAACAAGAGACCTAGGCAATAGCCTGATACTAGGATTTCAGCCCCGCAGAATCTTTGAAGGGCTTGAGGGCACATCCAAAGGCGGCATTATGTCCAGAGAAAAAGTAAGGGAACGTGTGGAAAAGTGGGACGGCCTCCCTACCCATCCAAACATCAGCCATTACGGGGATCCCGAACACCGGGAGTGGAAGCAATACTTTATTGGCGATGATGTTAAACCAATCGACGGGAAATGCCCTTTTCATCATAGATAAGTTAAAGGCTTGGACCGTAAAATATCCAAGCCTCTTTGGCGGATAGTTCTTTAAAGTTGCTGACATTACCTACTTAGCTGATGATATAAAGCTTTAGTAGACCATATAATTCCGTTGTTGATGATTTATCGGCTGAAGCTAAGCTTCTCTCAAATACAAAAAGAGAACTGTATCAGTGATGATTTAGCTCTCTTTTATTTTTGCCAGTTATTCCAATCCTTTCTCAATTTCCTTCACCATTTCTGCTACAGAAACTAATCCTCCGCCAGAAAGGTACCAATAATCAGGATTCAAGTAGATAATATGATCATTTTCATACGCTTTTGTCTTTTTGACAAGTTCATTTTCAATAATTTGTTTAGCGGAGGATTCACCTTCCACCGCTGCCCCTCTGTCGATGACAAATAGATAGTCCGGATCTTTTTCTACAATATATTCAGGAGAAACGCTCTGACCGTGAGTGGAAACTTCAATTTTATCATCAGCAGGCTTAACACCAAACACATCATGGACAATGCCAAAGCGGGAAGCAGGTCCATATGCACTAAGGCTTCCTTCATTCGCTAAGATGATTAAGCCATTGCTTCCATCTGCAGTTGCTTTCTCTTTTAATGCTGCGATGGACTCTTCAATACTGGCAAGCTCTTTCTCTGCTTCTTCTTCCTTTCCGAAAATCTCGCCTAATGTTTTGGTATTTTCTTTAAAGGATTCCATGTATTTGGAAGTATCAACACCCATAAAAATAGTTGGAGCAATTTCGCTTAATTCTTCATATGCTTCCTGCTGCCTTCCCGAAATGATAATTAGTTCCGGCTGAATTTCGCTGATTTTTTCAAAATCAGGTTCTTTCAGGCTTCCAACATTCTCATACTTGCTGTCTTCGAACTTTGAAAGATATTTAGGGATGTTCATCTGGGGAACGCCTGTTACTTCGACGCCAAGCTTATCTAATGTATCCAGCACACCGAAATCGAAAACTACTACCTTTTCCGGATTCACTGTTACCGGTGTTTCGCCTAATTGATGCTTAATTGTGATTTCATTTGATTCTGTTTTGCTGCCCTCACCTGAGCCATTTGCTTCTTGTGATGTTTCTGTGCCGCAAGCTGCTGTCACAATCGCCAACACAGCCATTATTAAAAACAACGATAACCTTCTTACCATGTTTGTTCACCTCATAGAATAATATTATTTCAATAATTGCCCGCTGATCCCAGAACTCTTCATAGAGGAGGGCCCTTCCCCTACTTGCCCTTTGAACAGCACTCAATTTTAAGAAACCATTAGTTGAATACCATACAAAACTTTTGACAGTTAAACTCTTGAATTTGGATATTCATATCATAGACTTCCTTTAACACCGGAGAAGAAATAATTTCATCTGTCGTGCCAGCCTTGACTACCTTGCCATCCTTTAAAGCGACAATATAATCCGAATAGGTGGAAGCAAAATTGATATCATGAATAACAATTATGACAGTTTTGCCCATTTCCTGGGTCAGCCTGCGGAGCACTTTCATAATCTGCACCGAGTGTTTCATATCCAGGTTATTAAGAGGCTCATCCAGAAGGATATAATCTGTATTTTGGGCAATGACCATTGCAATATAAGCCCGCTGCTTTTGGCCGCCGCTCAATTGGTCCAGATATTTGTTTTCAATATCCTTTAACTCCATATACTCAATAGCTTCATCGACATACTTCCAATCCTCTTTTGTCAAACGCCCCTGTGAATAAGGAAAGCGCCCAAATGAAACAAGCTCCCTGATTGTCAGCCTGATGCTAATATTATTGGATTGTTTGAGGATGGAAATTTGTTTGGCAAGGTCCTTGCTTTTACATTGATCCAGCCTTTTGCCTTCGATTAATATTTCCCCCTCATCAGCAGAGATAAGGCGGCTGATCATCGAAAGAAGAGTACTTTTACCAGCACCGTTGGGTCCAATAAAAGAGGTGATCTTTCCTTTTGGTATACTAACTGAAACATTTTCAACTACATACTTACTTCCATATTGTTTTGAGACATTCACGACATCTACCATGTTTTATTCTCCTTTAATAGAAGATAGATAAAATATACACCGCCGGCAAAGTTAATGATGACACTCAAGGTCGTGGAGAAGCTAAACACTCTTTCCACGATCAGCTGGCCCCCGACAAGAGCAATGATGCTAATTAGAATTGATCCCAGAATTAAGTATTTGTGCTGAAACGTTTTCATGAATTCATGTGCAACATTTGCGACAAGCAGGCCAAGGAATGTGATTGGTCCGATCAAAGCTGTCGCAATCGAAACCAGGATGGCAACAATAATCAAGAGCCTTTTTACGACATAATCATAGTCAACGCCCAGATTTACCGCCTGCTCCTTTCCAAGGGAAAGCACGTCGAGGTATTTTGCAAAACGGTAAAAATACATTCCTGTTAAGGTGATAAGAACCACTGCAATGATTAGGAGATCTGTATTCACATTATTGAAGCTTGCGAACATTCGATCCTGCACAATCATGAATTCATTCGGGTCAATCAGGACTTCCATGAAAGAGGATATACTTTGGAAAAAGGTTCCAAATATAATTCCAACTAATAATAGAAAATAGATATTTTGGCCGCCCTCTTTTTTAAAAAGAATGCGGTATAGCAGGCCTGCGAATAATACCATCAATCCTACCGAGATAATAAAATTAATGTTTTTGTTCATAACTGTCTCATTCATCGAACCCAGTACGAAGATGAGGAAGGTCTGAATTAGCATATATAGGGAATCCAGGCCAATAATGCTTGGCGTTAGAATTCGGTTATTCGTAATTGTCTGGAAAATCATTGTTGAAAAGGCAATGACACCGCCCGTTAGAATGATGGCGAGGACCTTTTTCCCTCTTTTAGGAAGTGCGTAGTCCCAATTGCTTCCTAAATCGATAAATAAAAAACCTAAAATCAAAATAATGGATACGCCTGCAAGGATGCCGATTTTTGCTTGTTTACTCATATGCCTTTCTCCTCATGATCAAATAAAGAAAAATTCCGCTGCCAATCACACCTACTGTTACACCGATCGGAATTTCATATGGATAAATAATCACGCGTCCGAAGATGTCACATATGAGTACAAATATTGCGCCCATCAGTGCTGTATGGGAAAGGCTTTTCTTTAAGTGGTCTCCTTGATAGATGGTCACGATATTAGGAATAATCAAGCCCAGGAAAGGGATCATTCCCACCGTCAATACGACCACTGTTGTGACAAGAGCAACGATAATCAAACCTACATTCACAACCTGCTTATGGTTAAGCCCAAGGTTAACTGAAAATTCCTCTCCCATTCCTGCAATAGTGAACTTATTGGCATAGAGGTATGCAACGAGGACGATCGGAATGCTAATATACAGGAGCTCATATCTCCCCTGAATCATCATAGAAAAATTCCCCTGCAGCCATGAAGACATATTTTGAACCAAATCCTCTTTCAGTGCGAAGAAGGTTGTGATGCTTCCTATGATATTTCCAAACATTAGCCCCACTAGCGGGATAAAGATGGCATCTTTAAACTTGATCCTATCCAGTATTTTCATAAAAATGAAAGTTCCCAGAAGCGCAAAAGCAAAGGCCACCAGCATTTTTATGAAAGGGCTAGCTGAAGTAAACAGCATAAGAGAAACCAGTATACCCAGCCGGGCTGAATCCAGCGTACCCGCCGTGGTCGGAGATACAAATTTGTTTCTGGACAGCTGCTGCATAATCAATCCGGCAATACTCATACTCATCCCCGCAATAATGATACTTATAAGCCGCGGAAATCGGCTGGCTGTTAAAATATGCAGCTGGTCTTCTCTCATATTAAACAAATCGAGTGGACTTACATTCTTAACCCCAATAAATAATGAGGTAAAGGATAAAATAATAAGAATACTGATTAAATGCCTTTTTTTCATAACAGTTCCTAACACTTTCCTAGAGTGAAGTCTTTAAAATATGAAACTAATAATCATTCTCACTATTAGCTTAAAAAATAATTGATAATGGTTATCATTATCAATTATACCTATATTTTAAAGGTAATTTTTAGCAGTGTCAACGCCTTTGATGAGAAGGATTATCATTATCGGATAAAAAATAATGGCTTTACTTGTTTAGACAAGTACTATGCAGGAAATCTCACTTGAGATTTTCCCTTACCTGGTCCAGAACACGGAGACATGTCTCAAGCTCCTTTCCATCGATTGAACCTGATGCATCTTCAATCGTCTTTAAAGCAAGTGACGTGAGACCATTTTCCATTTCCCTGCCCTTGTCTGTCAGGTAAATAAGATTAATTCTCTTATCAGCCTTATCACTAATCCGGACAACCAAATCTCTTTTAATCATATTATCAACCAGCCTTGATACACTTGGCTGATCTCGCTCATTTTTCATAGCAAGCTGATTCTGGGTTTGCCCGTCTTTTTCATAAAGTCGGCTCAAGATCTGCCATTGCTCGTATGTCACATCAAAACCTGCATCCCTGAAATTCTTGTTCAGGCGATTGGACATTAAGCGGGAAGCATGGAAAAGCTTGTAGCCAAGAGAATCATCTAATAGATACCTTTTTTTTGCCATTATGTTCTCCTCTTCTCTTCAGGAGCTTACACTATTAAGTTTAAAAGAAAATACTTGTTGATGCAAGTATATTTCAAATTGTTTATAATTATAACTAATCATTGGTGACTCTCTCCTTAAACCACTAAAGAACCGGACTCATCAGAACGGTTCTTTAGTCCTTCATCATATAACGGTATATCCGGTTCCCTATTGAGGAGAGTACTTCTCTTCCGGCTGTCTGGTTCTTCAGCTCGTCAACAAGAACTGCAGCGTATACTATTTTTCGATTACCGGTAAATATGGCACAGTCATGCTCAATTCCCGGCAGTTCTCCTGTTTTACCAGCTACCTGTACTTTCGCCGGGTCCACAGTGTTTGCCAATTTGTTTTTAAACTGCTGCCCGTCCAAGATCCGTTTCGCCAAAGCCTTATTTTTCTCAGGTAAAAGTGAACGCTCTGTCAAAGTCTTTAAGCAGGACACCATATCTATGGCAGTTGTTTTATTATCCAAACCCCTTTTTAAAGCCTCAAAATCCATCATCTTTCTATTGAGTTCTGTGTTTTTCAGTTCGATACTTTTCATATAGCCATTGATTTCCTCTTCCCCTATCAAATCAATGACGAGATTCGTAGCTGCATTGTCCGACACAATAATCATAAGCGTCATTAAGTCTATGACTTTCATCTTCAAACCTTTAGACATAGACTGCAATACTCCAGATCCGCCAACCCGGTCTGCATCATTTATCTGAACTTCCTCATCCAGTTGAAGCAGACTATTCTTCGCTTGAGAAAGCCCCGCCAATAAAATGGGCACCTTAATTAAGCTCGCTGAAGAAAACACCTCACTGCCATTCTCTTCGATAATGCCTTCTTCTGTTTGGATAAACAACCCAACGCGGCCTTCACAGCGGCTGGCCAGTTCAAGAATTTCAGCCTTTAATTCAAGGAAGCCCATCTTATTTAGTCACCGCTACCTGCGGCCGATTATTGTCTCCTGTGACTTTTTCATTGTATAGATGGCATGCCACATAATGTTCCTTTTCAATTTCCTGCCACTCGGGCTTCATTGTGGCGCATGCTTCCATTGCATATGGGCAGCGAGTCCTGAATACACAGCCGCTTGGCGGATTCATTGGGCTTGGAAGCTCTCCTTCCAAAATAATTCTTTCCCGGTGATCCTCGACATCAGGGTCAGGAATAGGGATCGCAGACAATAATGCCTGAGTATATGGATGGAGAGGATTTTTATATAAATTTTCACTTGTTGTTAATTCAACCAAGTGACCCAAATACATAACGGCAATACGGTCACTGATATGTTTAACCATTGATAAATCATGGGCGATAAACAGATAGGTCAGGCCCTTCTTTTTCTGCAGCCCCTTTAGCAGGTTCACAACTTGTGCCTGAACGGATACATCAAGCGCTGAAATGGGTTCATCAGCGATAATGAACTCCGGATCGAGCGCCAATGCGCGGGCAATCCCAATCCTTTGTCTCTGCCCGCCGCTGAATTCATGAGGGTAACGGTTAGCATGGTCCCTATTCAGCCCAACATCCTCCAAAAGCTGATACACCCGTTCAAGACGTTCCTTTTTATTCGGATATAAGCCATGGACCTCCATAGGCTCTGAGATGATTTCTTGAACCGTAGACCTTGGGTTTAAGGAAGCATACGGATCCTGGAAAATCATTTGCATCTTCCGGTGAAAAGCGAATCTTTCTTTTTCAGTCATTTTATGGACGTTTTTTCCGTCATAAATAACCTCGCCCTCAGTACCATCATATAAACCGATTATCGTACGCCCCGCGGTTGACTTACCGCATCCTGACTCTCCTACAATTCCAAATGTTTCGCCCTTGTTGATTTGAAAGGAAACATCGTCCACCGCTTTCAAGGTTTGTCCCTTGCCCATCGAAAAATGCTTTTTTAGATTATTGACTTTTAACAATGCTTCATTTGGCATCTTTATTCCTCCGTCTCTTGCCAGTAGCGTCTAGCTGCACATAATTCCTTTTCGTATATGGTATCCTTCAGGTCGATTATTTCGATTGTTTTACCAGTATTGGGAGAATGAAGCAATTTCCCTTCACCATAATAGATGCCTACGTGATGAAGCTTGCCTTTTCCTTCTTCATATGCAAAAAACAATAAATCTCCCGGTTCCAGGGCATCCATCTCAACTGAGTTTCCTGCTACAGCCTGATCATGCGCATCACGCGGAATGATATATCCATTAGCTTTGCACATGGAATAGCTGAATCCCGAACAGTCATAGCCAAAGCTGCTCATCCCGCCCCATAAATACGGCAGGTTTAAAAATTGTTCACCGGCTGCAACGATGTCTTTTCCGCTCCCTTTTGGAAGGCTGTCCAGAGATTCATGTACACTCACATCATCTTTCTTTAGAAGGCCATCTCCTGAAGGAGTCTGCACTTTTATCCATTCAGCATTCTCTTTCAAAACCGGCAGAACCGTTTGATAGCTTAAAACTATTTCCGGTTTTTGATCTATTGAGTAAAGCTCTGCTTTTTTCTTCTGCACGACAGCAACCTGGCTGCTATCCAGGTTCCAATCACTTTTTTGTACAAGCTGGGCTTTGGGGATCCACCCTGGATATCCTCTCTCATCCTTTGAAGAGGATTGATCTGGTATAACCACGTGGGCCCAATCCTCTTTTTCTTCCAGCACAATTATTTCTTGCCCGTATAATACCTGCGATTGTACAAGGTTTCTGTCGCAAAGCTCCAACCGTGGCTTATATGTTAGTTTCTCAAGCCAGGAATCCAGGTCGACTGGATTGTTGACTGCCTCCCGGTCTATATCCCTTGAGGAATCAAATGCCGTCCACAAGGTTGCTACCGGAACTGAAACCAGCCATCTTTGCTGTATTGTCAAAACGAACTCCTCCTTTTTATAAGGCACATGTGCCTATTAATAAATAGTCTCTGAAAAAGCGCAATGTTCCGACTATATCACTTAATTAAGAAGGCAATTCCTGTTTGCCCTCAATTAAAGAAACATTCCTGATTCCAAGACCCGGGTCAGTTGGAAGAGTGATTTTCCGGCCTGTATACCGAATGCCCCCATCCACCACTTCCTTGGCCATCATCAATGGGGCATCAAAATCAAAGCGGGTGATATTTTTTTTGCTGGCTGCAAAATGTGCAGCCGCTGTAATCCCAATTCGTGTTTCAATCATGCTGCCGACCATGCATTCCATCCCGCAGACCTCTGCCAGCTGATTAATAATCTGCGCCTGGTAGATGCCTCCTGATTTCATCAGCTTTATATTAATTAAATCCGCGCTTCTCGTTTTGATTACTTCAAAAGCCTGCTTAGGAGTAAAGACACTTTCATCAGCCATAATCGGTGTATCAACCGCATCTGTAACCTGTTTAAGCCCTTCAATATCCCATGCTTTTACAGGCTGTTCGACAAGTTCAATATTTAAATCGAGGGTCTCCATTTTGCGGATCGCATAGACAGCTTCTTTCGCCTTCCAGCCCTGATTTGCGTCGAGCCTTATTTTAATTTTAGAGCCGACCCGATTGCGGATTTCCCGAATTCGCTCGATATCTGTTAAAATATCGTCCTTGCCGACCTTTACTTTCAGGACATCAAATCCTTGCTGTACATAAGAAACGGCATCTTCGCCCATTTCCTCCGGTCCATTGACACTAACCGTATAATCCGTTTCCACTTCATTTTTATGTCCACCCAGAAATTGGTAAAGAGGCAATTTACATTGCTGGGACAGGCAATCATAAAGCGCCATATCAACTGCAGCCTTGGCACTTGAATTTCCTATTAAAGCTGACTGAATTCCTTGAAAGATATCTTCATAGTTTAAAAGGCTTTTGTTTATTAAAAAAGGCTTTAATACATGGTGGATAGCCGATTCTATACTTGAAAGGCTGTCACCTGTAATCACAACAGTCGGAGGTGCTTCTCCCCAGCCGATTATCCCGTTATCACACGTTACTTTTACAACAATTGTTTCGGCTGTCTCGACAGTTCTCAATGCTGTTTTAAATGGCTTTTTCAGTGGTACTGCAACTCTGTTTGTCTCAATTTTGTTTATTTTCATCTATACCACCCTTTTACTCAATGCCGCTTTCAATCGTCAGCTTTTTATTGGTTGCATCCAATTCCGCCTTTACACCAAGGGGAACAGAAATATGAGGGGAACAATGGCCAATATTAAAGCCTTTTAAAGCCGGTTTATTTACCTTTTTAATATAAGTCTCCAGCACTTCATTTAGTTCCAGGGAAAGCTCTCTTTGCGGAACACAATTATTAAAATCGCCGATGATAAAGCCGGCCGCATCCTCAAGCTTCCCTGCCATATGGAGCTGGTTTAGCATGCGGTCCACCGCACGGGGCTCTTCGTTGATATCTTCTATTAACATAAGCTTATCTTTTGTATCGATTTCATATGCCGTACCAATCGTACTTGCCAAAAGCGAAAGGTTTCCTCCGGTTAAAGTTCCTGCAGCACTTCCCTTCACCATCGTTTCCAGATTTGAAATTCCTTCTGGATAATCTAGTACCTCAGGTTCAAATAATTGGCTAAAATACTGCTTGGATATAGGGTCAGCGTCTTCTTTTCCAATATCAGAAGCAAGCATCGGCCCATGAAAGGTGACAAGCCCGGTCTGCTGGCGAATAGCAGTATGCAAAAAGGTAATATCACTGTAGCCCCAGAATATTTTCGGATTGTCTTTTATAAGGCCATAATTGATTTGTGAAGCAATCCTGCCTGTGCCATAACCGCCCCCTGCACAGATAATGGCTTTTACTTCCTTATCAAGAAACATCTTATGTAAATCTGCCAGACGGTCTTCATCTTTTCCAGCCAAGTAGCCATATTGATCATAAACATGGTTCCCCATTTTTACCTTTAATCCCAGCTCTTCTAAAAAGGATAAAGAACGCTTCAAATTATCCTGATTAGGCGGGCTTGCCGGTGCAATAATTCCAATCGCATCTCCCTTATTAAGGCGGAGTGGTTTGATTGCCATGCTGTCACATCCTTTTAAGTTGGTATTTAGCATTATATGCTCCATCGGTAAGAATTTTGTTTGGGAAATGAATTCATTTTCGAGGGTATATGCTAAATTTCGGGAAAATCTATTATTTTTCGGGAAATAATTTGAGAAGCGCAGGGCACCCGCTTATCGGCGACAATCTTAAGACAAGCGCTGGCAGAAGGCGTTCTTTTCCTTCAGAAATGATTGCCTGAAAAACGAAGGCGACTGCTTAGGGACGACAAGCATAAGACGATTACTGTAAGAAGGTGTTCTTTCCTTCTGAAAGGAATCGGCTTATGACCTCGAGTCCCTAGGAGCCGCAGTTAGCCAAGCTTAAGACTCAAGACGATGGTGCTCGGAGCTAGACAGTTATCAAAGTTCAGGAATCCTTGTCTGTCAAAGTATTTCTTCTTAAAAAAAGGGATGTTCGAGCGAACACCCCTTTTTCCTGTCACCTTCAAATCATTCTTCAGAAGATTTACTTCTTATCTGCCCACTTAAGTTCCATGTAACCCACTGGATGGCGGACGATACCTGAAACTGCTTCATTTGTAAGATAAACTTGGTTGTAGAAATGGATAGGGATAATCGGCATTTCTTCAAATAGGATTTTTTCTGCTTCGTACATCAGTTCAAAACGCTTTGCTTCATCTGCTTCATTCTTGGCATCTTTTATTAACTGATCGTACTTTTCATTGCTCCATCCAGTACGGTTCATTGAATGTCCTGTTTGGAAGTTTTCCAGGAAGTTGATTGGATCAGCATAGTCAGCAAGGAAAGAGCTTCTTGATAGTTGGAACTTAAGCGCTTTTTGTTCTTCTGCAAATACATTCCATTCCATGTTGGCAAGCTTTACATCAACACCAAGGTTTTCTTTGAACATTTGCTGCAGTGCTTCAGCAATCTTTTTGTGTGAATCGCTTGTACTGTAAGTTAAAGTTACTTCAGGAAGTGTAGCATAACCTTCTTCTTCCATACCTTTTTGAAGAAGTGCTTTTGCTTCTTCTACATTTGTTTTCACAAGGTCACCTGCAGCTTCACGGAAGTCATTTCCAGACGGATCAGTAAATCCGTAAGAAACAAAGCCATATGCAGGCTTTTCGCCATTCTTTGTTACATAATCAACAATTTGCTGTTGATCTACTGCCATAGCAAACGCTTTACGAATGTTTTCGTTTTGGAATGGTTCCATATTGACGTTAAAACGGTAGAAATAATCACCAGCCTGATCTTCAACATTTGCTTCTCCTAAAAGCTGTTCGCTTAGCTCTGCAGGAACATCAGATACATCAAGCTCGCCAGTTTGGTACATTTGGTATTCAGTATTGGTATCATCAATGATTGCCCAGTGAACTTTATCCAGTTTTACATTTCCAGCATCCCAGTACTGGTCGTTTTTCTCCATTACAAAATGGCTGTCATGCTCCCATTCTGTTAAGTTGAAAGGACCGTTTCCAACAAAAGATTCTGCTTCAGCAAACCACTGCGGGTTTTCTGTTGCTACCTTTTCGTTAATCGGGAAGAAAGCTGGATTTGTAATTACACTTAAAAAGTAGCCCTGAGGACTTGTTAAAGTCACTTCAAATGTCTTCTCATCAACAGCTTTTACTTTCACATCTTCAGCTGAGCCTTCTCCATTGTTATAAGCTTCTCCGCCTTCAATGAAGTAGCCAAGGAATGCTGCTGAAGACCCAGTGTCAGGGTTTAAAAGGCGCTTCCAGGCAAATTCAAAATCGCCTGCTGTTAAATCATCGCCATTTGACCATTTCGCATCTTCACGAATATGGAATGTATAAGTCTTTCCATCTTCTGAAACGTCCCATTTTTCAGCAATAGCTGCTTCTGGCTCATGGTCTTTGCCTAAACGAGTTAAACCTTCCATTAAGTTGTTTAACGCGCTCCAGGAAACAGAGTCAAACCCAATTGGAGGGTCAAATGAAGTTGGCTCCTGGCCATTATTCAAATAAAGAACTTTCTCAGTGCTTTCTTCCTCTTTCTTGCCACCATCCTTGCTATCGGTTTCATTGCCGGCATTTTCGTTTGCCGTACAAGCTGCCATTACAAATAGCAATACAGCCGCCAGCATAAGAGATAAAAACTTTTTCATACTTTTTCCCCCTCTATTAAATTTGTTTCTTTCTATATCAGCTGCCAGTGGCAGCTGAAAGAATAATAACTTTCACTGCACAAAATAAACACCGTGAAAGGAAAAACCTATTTAACACCTGCAAGCATTTTCTGTGCCCGCTCATCCTGGAGCCAGCAATCAACATGGTGTTCCCGGCTCAGGTGGGTTTTATATGGGTAGACCCGCTCACAGACTTCCATCGCAAAATCGCATCGTGCTGCAAAAGGGCAACCCGCTGGCGGTGAAAACAAGTCTGGGGGCGATCCCCCGATTGGCACCAGGTCAGCACCATCCAGGTCCAGCCGTGGTACTGAATTTAATAAGCCTTTTGTATATGGATGCTGAGGATTATAAAAGATTTCTCTTCTTTCCCCTGCTTCCACAATTTTTCCGGCATACATGACGGCAATACGGTCAGCTACCTGGGCAACAACCCCAAGGTCATGGGTGATAATTATGATGGAAACCCCTGTTTTCTTTTGGATATCTTTAAATAAATCCAGTATCTGTGCCTGGATGGTTACATCCAATGCTGTAGTTGGTTCATCCGCAATCAGCACTTCAGGCTCGCAGACCAGGGCCATGGCAATGACAATACGTTGCCTCATTCCTCCGCTGAATTGGTGCGGATAATGCTTCAATCGTTCAAGCGGATTAGGGATTCCGACTAAATCAAGCATTTCCAGTGCCTTTTTACGGGCATCCTGCCTTGAAATCGTTTCATGCTGCATAATCCCTTCGATAATTTGCTCTCCGATTGTAATCGTTGGATTTAGAGCCGTCATAGGATCTTGGAATATCATAGAAATGTCCGCACCGCGAATATTTCTCATTTCCGATTCTTTTAATTTGGTCAAATCCTGTCCATTAAACAAGACTTCCCCTGCAGCTATTCTGCCGGGCGGAGAGGGAATCAGGCGCATAATGCTTTGGGAAGTTACGCTTTTTCCACATCCTGATTCACCGACAATCGCCAGTGTTTCACCTTTGAAAAGATCAAATGTTACTCCCCTTACTGCCTTAACCTCGCCTCCGTAAGTTGTAAATGTGACATGCAAGTCTTTTACTTCCAGTACTTTCTCCATGCTGCTACCTCCTTAACTTCGGATCGAGTGCATCCTGCAATCCGTCCCCAAGCACATTAAATGAAAACATTGTCAGGGAGATGAAAAAGGCCGGGAAGAACAGGCGCCACCAGTGGCCTGATAGAATTGTAGATAAACCATCATTTGCCATTGATCCCCAGCTCGCAAAAGGAGGCTGAATGCCTAAACCAAGGAAGCTCAGAAACGCTTCTGCAAAGATGGCTGACGGCACTGTAAGAGTCATCTGTACGATGATTGGGCCCATTGTATTTGGCAGCAGGTTTTTCTTGATAATCCGGGAAGTCTTTGTTCCGAATGTCTTGGATGCCAATACAAATTCATAGTTTTTAATTTGCAGAACCTGTCCGCGGACAATCCGCGCCATGCCTACCCAGCCCGTTACCGAGAGGGCAAATATGATTGTAAATAAACCAGGTCCCATTACAACGCTGATTAATATAACAACAAGCAAGTATGGAAGCCCATAAAGGATTTCAACGATTCTCATCATGGCATTATCTGTCCGGCCCCCTTTATAGCCGGCAATACCGCCATATATGACACCAATTGCAAAGTCAATCATCGCCGCTACAATACCGACGAACAAAGAAATTCTTGCCCCATACCAGGTTCTTGCGAACACATCACGGCCCAGCTCATCGGTGCCAAACCAATATTTTGAAGATGGAGGCAAATTCTGATTGGCGAGGGACTGCTCGGATACACTGTGCGGTGATATGGCTGGGCCGAATATGGCCATAAAAGCTAATGCTATGAGAAAGAATAATCCTGCCATTGCGAGCTTATTCTTCAATAGCCGGCGCCAGGCATCCTGCCAGTAGGAAAGGCTTGGCCTTACAACTGCTTCCGCTTCATCCTGATCCTTGGCCTTGGGCACAAACCAATCATCCGGAATATCGGGTGCAAGATTATGGTTATCATGCTGTTTGCGCAGTTCCATTAGCTTCCCTCCTTTTTATGCAGCTTAATTCTTGGATCTAAAACTCCGTACGCAATATCAACGAGGAATAGCATCATTATTAAGATGGTGCTGTAAAAAACGGTCGTTCCCATTATGACCGGATAATCACGCGTATTGATGCTTTCAACGAAATACTTTCCCATTCCAGGAATGGCGAAGATCTTTTCAATAACAAATGTCCCTGTCAAAATGCTTGCCGCCAATGATCCCAAAACGGTAACAACCGGCAGCAGGGCATTTCTTAATGCGTGTTTGAAAACAATTTTAACAGGAGATAGGCCCTTTGCTTTTGCTGTCTTTATGTAGTCCTGTGTCAGTACCTCCAGCATGCTTGAGCGTGTCAGACGGGCAATAATGGCCATTGGTCCGGTTGCGAGCGCCAGAGTTGGCAAGATCATGTGTTTCGGACTTGACCAGGTGGCCACCGGAAGGATAGCCAAATTAACCGCAAGCTGCTGAATTAACAACGTGGCCAGCACAAAGTTTGGTACTGATATTCCCAGTACGGCAATCGTCATCGCTAAATAATCAATAATGCCATTGTGGCGGAGCGCTGCAATGATTCCCAGGGCAATCCCGGAGAAAACGGCCACGATGAGAGTGACTATACCCAGCTCAAATGAAACCGGGAATCCCCGTCCCAGCATTTCATTGACTGTCTGGGATGACTTTTTAATAGATGGGCCAAAATCAAACGTAACAACAGATTTCAAATACATCCCGTATTGGACATAGAGCGGTTCATCCAAATGGTAGAACTTCTCAAGGTTTCGCTGAACCGCTTCACTCGTATTCCTTTCTTCATTAAAAGGAGAGCCAGGAATAGAATGCATTAAGAAAAATGTCAGTGTGATAATGAACCACAGTGTTACCATCATGGCGAAAAGTCGCTTAATTATGTATCCAGTCATTCATTTACACTTCCTAACAGAATGTAGTTCTCATGGCCAGCTCAGTCATCACCAGCATTGCCTGGTATGCTTCAAGGATGTCTTTTGCCTGATAGCGGACAATGGTTGTATTCTCTTCAATCTCTGCTCCAGGCATCAAAGCTGCCCACTCAGCCTGGCCGTAATTGGCAAATTCAATTCTTAATACAGGGTTATCTGGCGGAACAAGAGGCTTGACGAGGTCTTTCTTTTTAAGAGCCTCTGCTGCTTTTTCTTCTAAAAGCTGCCCTGCTTTTGCCGGAGTCAGCGACTTTACAGCTGAACGGGAAATCGTTTCTTTTACAACAGCAGTTGTGACGTTTGGAATTAATTCTTCTGCTTCAAAAGCCGCCTGGTTATCCCCGGCCACCATTAAAACAGGAACGCCGTGGTAGCCGGCCACATAGGCATTGAAGCCCATCTCGCCAATAGCCTTGTCATTTATGTACATATGCCTCACGCCAAATATCATAGAGTGGGACATAACCCCCTTCATGGAAGCGCGTGCATGATAGCCTACAAACATCGCACCTGCAAAGCTGGAATCCAATCCCTGGACCATTGAATATGGTTTAACATCGCCGGTAATTAGCTGTGTTTCAGGATGCATCCTTTCAATTAAGAGGTTATTCATCTTGGAGTGGCTGTCATTCACAATAACCTCACTGCAGCCTTCTTCAAAAGCAGTAGTGACAACATGATTTGCTTCATCGGTCATGATCACTCTGCCGCGTTCATAATTATGTTTAGAAGAATCAACATGGGCGTGGTCTGCCAGCCCTGTAATCCCTTCCATATCAACTGATAGATAAAGCTTCATTCAGAATCCCCCAAATATTATATTATTATAGTATTTTTCTATATTATAGATTATTTTATATTTTCTGTAAACTATTCCAATAGCCTTCCAAATTAAGATATTGCAGTTCCAATTTAAAATGAAAAAATCCAGCTATCGGAGAAAGATAGTTCTTCTCTGATAGCTGGATTTCATCTGCGGATAACAGAAAAAGCAGCTCTATTTATTCATAATTTGTGAGTATTTTATATGGGCATTTTTAAAAGCAACCATTAGGGCCTTTTGAGAGGAACCGAAGTAGCGGTTTTCAATTTCTTCCATCACCCTGTCTACTTCTAATATGGATTTGCCAACAAATATAGATTTAATAAATAATGAGGTTAAATTAATGGTAGATGAACATTCAGCATCTACAATTTCATCTGTTTCCCTATCGATTATAAGTGCAACAAAGAAACCATTATATTTTTGCATGATAGGATTGTTCAATGATGTCTTGCTGTCTCCGATAATATAAACGGTATTTTGCTGATACATGAACTTGCCTCCTGCAGAACCGGATACTATATGAGGTGTTTATGCGGTCAACATAAACATTCATTATAATGCATGGCCCATACCAAAATTGTAATACAACAGCGGCTCTATTACAATCACTTTTCAATACTTTTCTAAATATTTTATCAATTCAGCAGCCTTAATTAATCTTTTGTCCTGCAAGTTCCAGCGCTTGTTCCAGCAGTTCTTCTCCACTCATTAGCTTCTCTCCGCCACCTTGTGCAAAATGCGGATTTCCGCCTCCTTTGCCATTAATCTTGTTTAAGAGAGCTGCCGATAGGTCCTTCATATTGATTTCAGAAAGTGTTCCCCTCGCACAAACAAATTGCAGTTTTTCCACCGTCTCATTTACCAAAATAACGGCTGCACTTTCTGACTGCCCTGCAATAAGGCGTGCAAGCTTTTGTAATTCCTGAATGGAACGCTCCTGATAGTATCCACTGATCAGCTTCCCATTCTCTGCTATAGCTGCATCGCTGGCCATTTCCTTTGCTTCATAGACTAAAAGGGCAGCTTTTGCTTCTTCCAGTTCCTTCTCGAGATCCTTTCCATTATTAATTAATCGTTTTCCCGCCATAAGCAGGTCCTGTTCTGGGGCATTAAGCAGCTGGCTGAGTTCTTTCGTAATCCTGTATCTTTGCTGAAACTGTTTAAGTACACGGCTGCCGCAGATAAATTGCAATCGTATTTTCTTCTTTTGCCGCTCCCAGCCCAATATTTTGATGCTGCCTACTTGGCCAGTAGAAGAGGGGTGCGTTCCACCGCATCCGTTATAGTCGTATTCGGGAATAATGACCAGCCGAATATCTTCGTTAACTGAAAGCTGCTTGCGAAGAGGAAAATGCGCAGCTTCTTCAGCTGTTACCCACTTTGTTACAATAGGCCGATTCTCAAGGATTATGGTATTGGCCAATTTCTCAGCTTCCTCTGCATGCTGTTCTGGAAGGCTGGCAATATCCAAGTCAATCGTTAATAAATCTTTCCCCAAATGAAAGCTGACCGTTTTATACCCGTAAAGCTCCTCAAGGGCAGCTGATAATATATGCTGGCCAGCATGCTGCTGCATATGGTCAAACCGCCTTTCCCACTCTATTTCGCCTGACACTTCCAGGACAGAACCATCCATTTCCCTTTCTAAATAATGACGGATTTCTCCTTCTGCCTCTTCAACATCCAGCACTTTTATTCCATTCAGTGTACCCAGGTCATGGGGCTGGCCTCCGCCAGTGGGATAAAAAGCAGTTTCCTTAAGTACCACAAAAATCCTTCCCTGGCCATCTGTTCCCTGATGCTGCAATTCCGTTTTAAATGATTGTATGTATGGGTCCCTGTAATAGATTTTATTCAATTTAATCAACCTTCCTAGTCTATTCTATTATAAAACTAACCATTTAGCTTTTTGAGGTCAAGCAAACTCGTTAGTCAAGGATAAATTATTAGTAATTTTACCCACCCGGTTTATAGATGCTCGTAAAAAGGTATGTACACCAATAGATAAGCAACAAAAAACAAGGAGGATGATAACAATGGCAACAAGCAAACATATCGTAGGCGCATATGATACAGAGCAGGAAGCTATTCAAGCCGTAGAAAAATTAAGATCTGAAGGATATCGTCCTGAGGATATTTCGGTAATCAGTAAAAATCAAGAAGATGTAGACGCAGTTACAGAAGAAACAGGAACTAAAACAGAAGAAGGACTAGCCACTGGAGCTGCTACAGGCGGGGTACTTGGAGGGTTGACAGGTCTGCTTGCAGGTGTTGGCGCATTAGCCATTCCTGGAATTGGGCCAATTGTAGCCGCAGGACCAATTGCTGCAACATTAACGGGTGCTGCTGTTGGTGCTGGGGCAGGCGGTATTGCCGGTGCTCTTATTGGAATGGGCATTCCTGAAGAGGAAGCACATCGTTATGAAGCGGATGTCAAGTCAGGGAAAATCCTTGTGCTAGTAGATCCCGAAACCAGATCTGCTGACTTTAATGACGGCTATACCGGCACTGACCGTACAACGCTTGAAGGAGATCGGACAACCTATACAAATGTTGACCCTTTAAATCCTGGCGAGCTTGATCACGGAACCAATGCTTTTAAGGATAATACTCGAAACAGCAGCAGTCTTTGGACAGATGACAATCTTGATTCAAACCGGCCGCTAAGTGAAAACCTTGGTGATACAACAGCAGATGACTTTACTGACCGCACTGTATCCGGCTATAACGATGAAGTGGATGTTCGCCGCAGAGACGCTTACGACTTTGACAATGTAAGGGAGAATCGAGATAACCCTTATAAAGGATAAGTACTTTAAGAGTAGATATTTAATATGAATGGGAGCTGCTTTCTAAATTGAAAGCAGCTCCCTTTTTTCTTCACCATTAATGCCTATATCACTAAACCCCACTAAATTCCAGATTTTTCAGGCTTGTCCTTACTATTTTCAAAGTTATACTTAAATGTAATGGAATGGTAATTTAAGTATAGTGACGTTAAAAAGATATACGGAGGGATATTATGAGAAGGGTATTGCCTGCGCAAGTTGTTTCTCATAGTCAATTCGGCTATAAAAAAATACCCGCAAGCGTTCAATGCGAGTGTCCGAAATGCGGTAAAACAAGCCTTTTTACAATTAAAGCTAATTATAGCCATACAAGTAAGTCAAGCATTCTTTCCCACGGGGTATGTTCGGCCTGCAAAAAAGAGTCAGTCTTTATCATGATACTTAACCAAACCGATCAAACAAGCGAAGAAACTGCCCTTTATATTTATGATCCCAACTCTGCCAAAGAGCTTCTGACTCATCTAGAGAAAATCCAAGATATACCGGCTGATTTAACAAGAGCTTACCGATCCGCCTTAAACGTCAGCCAATCAAAAGATACGGTTGCTACTGCAGTCATGTCAAAACGGGTCCTGGAAAGCATTCTTAAAAACTTTCTCGGTGAAGAAATCAAAGGGCAAAATCTTTCAAAGCAATTTGAACAATTGCCAAAACATGTTGATTTAGCAAAGCCCCTACAAGCTCTAAGCCAGCTGGTTCAGCCGGGAAGCGCCTTTTACCAAATGCTTGACCTTGAGAAGGATATTGATCAAGAGATGGCTGCATTATTGATGGAGCTATTAGAAAGTTTAATAGAGTATTTATTTGTCCTGCCAAATAGAATTGAATTTTTGCAGGCAAAGTTGGATCAAAAGCTCCGTTAAAAGCTTATGAAACCTCATCAATATATACAAAAACCCCCTTATCTGCCACACATTTGTGCTAATAAAGGGGTTTTAATATATCCTTTCGCAGATTCATCCTGCCCATTGTTTTCTGACCTGGTCTTCTGCCTGTTTCATAATTTCCTCATCACGGGCTTCTTTATTTGTGATGATATTGGTCTGATATTTCATTCCATCATAATCAATCGTTACAGTGATTTCTTTCATATCTCATGATCCTTTCTGGTTGTTATACTATATAACTACCAACAAAGGCTGGTTTTAAAACCCCCTTTCTCATCACTGCCCTTAATAAAGGCGATTGCCCCGCAATCAGCTCTTGAATATTAGTTCAGCAAGCTTTTTCTTCTTTTCTAACAGATATTCCAGATCCATTTCTGTTAATGAATCTTTATCAATCTTTTCGGCTGTATACTCGCTAAAATGAAGGATTTGTTTCTTTATCTCCTCATTATTATCCTCAGCTGCATCAAATAAGGCATCCAGTATTGCTCCCATGACAGAAACATCACTGCGTCCATAATGGACTATTTGATGAAGAGATGTATGCAAAATTTCATTAAATGGTTTTTGCTCCAGTATAACCTTCACTTCATTTTCATCATTATAATAAACCAAATAGGAGCCATCCAGCTTACTGGCTTCAGATAAACCAACACCCAGATAACGAATACATTCGATCGCTGTATTGGGATCGTTAATTCCAGGCGATATGGCCCTTAAGGCGATTTCAGCTATTTTCTGCAACCCAAACTCAACATCCTGCATGGTTGTTCTTTCTTTGCCAATTGTAATGGCCTGCAGAAAACTATTTTTGTAATCTCCATCATGATGGATAACAGCCAATGTTTTCTTTTCTGACACAAACTGGCCTATACACTTCTTCACCTCAATGGTTATCCCCTGGTCGCAGGCTTGTTTATACAAGATATCCGTATCAACTAGCTGGATATAACCGAACTTTTCGCTTTTCACCTCTGAGATATCTGGAAGATTCAAAGGTTCCATCGGAGTGACCTTCAGCAGGGAAATGTTATTGTTTTTCTCCACCTTATCCCTGATTTCCTCAATGGTATCCAGTAAATCCTTGGCCAGCCTTTCAATCAGCTTACTGACCTGAACAGAGGTCGCAACATGGTGGATAAAATAGGCAAAGAACGCTAAGCAAATAAAAGCAATAAGCACGCCAAAGGTTGCTGATGCAACATGGTTCCCCACAGAACCCTCTCTTAAAAATAACAATGAAAAAATCGCATAAACAAAACCGCCAATAAAAATGCCCAGCACGCGCATGGTAATTGGATCACGAATGAAATTTTGAAGCGTGCGCGGAGAGAACTGCGAAGAATAGGTTGTCAAAACAACCATAATCGTCGAGAAGGTTATGGTTGTCATGGTCAGCAAGGACCCAGCGATCGTCCCGAGGATTGTTTCTGCCAGCTCCAGACCGACAAGGAAAACAGCCGAGTAAAAATCGGGCATTTTACTAGAAAAGTTTAAATCGATAATAAAAACGATGATTGAAAGGATAAAGGCGCCAAATGTATAGATAGCAGGCACCAGCCAAATAAAATTTTTAATGCGCAAATATAGACTCCTAAACACTCAAACCTCCAAATTTAAGGAAAGACTTATTGATGGTTTGCCCCATATTTCTCTCGGTTAAACAGAAGATGTTCATAAAGGATAATGGGGATTGTGGAAAATAACTAATTTGAATATAATCTAATTAGCTATATACCTAATCTTTATACACCAGCAATGAGTATGGCCGTTTTTTTGCTATTAAATTAGATATTCATCGAATTAATTTTTGATAGAGAGGATGCCGAAATGACAAACTGGACTGTATGGAAAAAAGAAAAAAATTATCAAATGCTTTTTTGGGCCGGTGTCATTAATGGAATAGGGAACCGATTTACACAGGTAGCGCTTCTTGCGTTGCTTTATCAGGTTACAGGTTCAGGGGTAGCTATAGGGCTGCTGTTTGCAATACGTATGGTTCCTTTCCTTTTCTTGGCCCCAATAGGGGGGATGCTGGCTGACCAATTCTCCAAAAAAGCGACTCTCATAACGATCGACCTTCTCAGAGCACCTGCTGTTCTTGCATTACTTTTTGTCCGGGAACCGGAGCACCTATGGATTGTTTATTCGAGTTCATTCATCATCGCCATGGGTGAAGCAATCTGCTCTCCGACTAGAATTTCTTCCATTCCCGCTCTCGTAAAACCAGATAGGCTTTTATACGTTAATGCCATTGAACAGATCTTGACGGGGTCTGTCCTCATTATCGGATCAAGTACCGGAGGCATTCTATCTTTTGTATTCGGAAACCAGGCAGCATTTATGATAAATGGGGTAACATTTTTATTATCAGCCATCCTTATTTCCAAGCTATGTTTTCCGGTCTATGCTAAAAAAGAAAAGAAACCAAAAACAGTATCTTCACCTATTTTTTCACCTTTAAGGCTGGTATTGGGTTCATCTGCACTTATAGCTTTCTTCATCATTATGCTGACGATGCCGATTGCCAATGGAATAGATAATATCCTTGTGAGCATTTACGGCCTTGAAGTATTCGATATGGGAGAATTGGGTGTAGGCTTTATGTATGGGGCATTGGGGCTTGGCCTTATTTTAAGCTCAATCTTTTCACATATGATCAAACGCGGCCTCATTACACTGGTAATTATCTTCATTGCCCTGGAAGGAACAGGACATATTTTATTAAGTCTTACTCCAAGCTTTACATTTGCTCTGTTAACCGTAGTGTTCATTACCTTCGCTGGAGGACTTGGCAATATCTTCCTGGATACAGTCATGATGAAGTTTATACCCAAATCAAAGCAGGGAACATTTTTTGGGTTCATGCAGATGCTCTCAAATCTTTCCCTGGCTATCTCAATGGGCTCCGCCGGGTTTCTATTGGAAATCTTCGCACCGAGGAATCTGAGCTTAATCGTAGGTCTTGCTTATATCCTATTTACCTTCATGTACGCTTTTCTGTTTGCTGGGGTAGATCTTGTAAAAGAAAAAAGGGTGTTCATGAGAACGGCTTTATAGCCTGAAGAATAAAAAAATTAATATACTATTTTAAGATTTCTTTTAAATTACATTCTTTCACGTATTACACTATCAACACAGAAAGCATAAATTTAAAAACAAAGGAAATTAGCTAAATAAAACAAGGAGTCAGTAAATGCATATAGAAATAAATTAAAAAGGATAAAGGAGTAAATGCCCTGATTGGCACTTAGAAGATATACAAAGGAGCTGGCAAAATGAAGGTTGCTTTAGTACACGCTATGAAAGAATCGATTCAGCCTATTGAAGAAGCTTTTAACGAGGTTGCCCCCGATGCAGAAATTATACACTTACTGGATACCGGTTTATTAAACAGGCTGGAAAAGCAAGGTGAACTAACCCCGGCTATAATAAGAAGCTTCACCCGTTTGCTCGATTCGGCAATCGATTCCGATGTAGATATGATCCAATTAACTTGTTCTGCATTTAATAATTTGTCTGGCGTCCTACAGCCTTTATACGATGCTAAGATATTTCGGTCGGATGAAGCGATGCTGGATGAAGCACTGGCTTATCATCGGATTGGGTTAATTTCTACCGTACAAGCTACCCCCCTCGCTCTCCAAGACTATTTATATAAAGAAAAACCAAACATCCATGTTGAGTCTTTAGTGAATAAAATAGCACTCCAATTATTGAAAAAAGGCAATACGGAGGAGCATGATCGCTTAATATCAGAAATGATACTGGAATTAGAAAAAAGTGTGGATGTAATTGTTTTATCCCAATACAGTATGTCTCATGTTGCCAGGCAAGTCGATACCTCTGTTCCCATTTTAACTGGTCCGATACTTACTGCAAAAAGATGTTTGGATTACTTCAAAGATAGGCTTCAAGCTTCCAAATAATTATCTTTCCATTTGTCGCTTTATATTTATTAGTTTATTACTCTTGTGTTTGCCACCTCTTTAAAGGTCCTGTAAGTGATCAACACTAATCTGATCAAAAGCACTAAAAATAATGCTATGTTAAGCTTGAGTGTTGATTTCCGCTGCAGGCACTCGCCGCGGACAGTCTCAAGATCTCCTCGGCGCTCTGCGCCTTCGTGGTCTCCCTTTGATTCGCTTATCTAGCTGGAGTCTCATGCATTCCACTCCAAACAACACGGGGCTAAATCAAGAATTAACTAAAACACAGTTAAAAATAAAAAAGCCCTGCAGGCAGTTATTCATCCTTGCAGGGCTATCTTTTTAGTTTTCATCAATTTCTTTACGGTTTTTCTTAAATATCTTGGATAGGACTTCGTAAACGATCGGTACAATAATTAGTGTTAATAACATTGAACTTGTTAAACCTCCAATTACCGTAATCGCAAGGCCCTTTGAGATTAAACCGCCACCGTCTTAGCCGATTGCCAGCGGGATCAAAGCACCGATTGTCGCAGTGGCTGTCATAAGGATGGGGCGAAGACGAGTTGCACCGGCTTCGAGAACCGCTTCCCGCATCACCATCCCGTCGCGTTCCATATGAATAATACGGTCAACAAGCAAGATGGCGTTCGTTACCACAATACTGATTAACATTAATAATCCCATCATGACAGAAACGGAGCGCTCCAATCAACTCAGAGGATAAATGCAGTAATCTTTATCCCTTTTTCACATGCTCTTCGAAAATACTTGCAAGCCTTTCCTTCATTTCCTCTTCCGTTACAACTAGGCTGTGGCTGGTCATTTTTGTTTTTAGGATCAGTTCATAGCCTTCATTTACTTCCTGAGAATATCCATAGTATTTATGATTCAAAACGATTTTTTTGAAATGAAAGGATTTCACCTTTTTCCATGGAACAAACTTGCTTCCGCTTATAAAGCCGTCACCAAAGACAGCAAATACATTCAGAAGATCCTTGGCATTGATTAAAGGGATAAAAAGCAGATAGAGATATGTCCAGCTGAACTTCATATTATATTTTCCGAATATAAACGTAGCGATTAGAAAAAACAGCATGACAGCATACATGGTTAGTCCCAGCTTATTTTTTGAGATAACAGGGGCATCTGCAGATTTCTGGGGGAATTTCCTTACTGTTTTCAGGTCAATCTTGTCAAAAGGAATAAGGGCAGTTTTCTTCTTCATTTTCGTTATTAAAATGATGTAATGATAGCTGTAATAGATAACAATTGATAGAAATAGAAACTCGAAAATTAATTTCATCAAACCCGCCTCCTTAATAATCTTTACGATTATCCAAAAGATAAAGTTTCAACTCTATAAAAAAAGTAAATTTTTTTGATTGTGAAAATAATCTAATTCGAATATAATCTAATTAGATATTTATCTAATTAAATATTTCTATCAGTAAATTAGGGTATATATCGAATTAACATTCGCAGAGGTACCGAAAAAATGACAAATTGGACTGTATGGAAACAGGAAGCAAATTATCAAAAGCTTTTTTGGGCTGGTGTCATTAATGGAATTGGAAATCGTTTTACACAGGTTGCGCTGCTTGCACTGCTATACCACGTAACCGGTTCCGGAGTAGCGATTGGGCTGTTATTCGCCATTCGCATGGCACCTTTTTTCTTCATTGCCCCAATAGGCGGAATGCTCGCAGACCGCTTTTCCAAAAAGGCCATTCTGGTGGCAGCAGACTTGTTGAGAGTGCCTGTTGTCCTGGGGCTGCTTTTCGTAAGGGATGCAGGGGATTTATGGATGGTTTACGCATGTGCGTTCCTAATCTCAACTGCAGAAGCCATCTACTCACCAGCCAGGATGTCTGCGATACCTGCCCTTGTAAAATCAGATAGGCTCATATATGTTAATGCGATTGAACAAGTCATGATCGGGGCCGTCCTCATTATTGGATCAAGCACCGGCGGAATCCTCTCCTACTTTCTGGGAAACAATGCTGCTTTCATGATTAACGCCCTTACCTTCTTGTTATCAGCATATCTAATCTCCAGGATGGTTTTCCCGGCTGTCTCTGAGGAAAATAGAAAAAAAACGAAAACATCTGCTGCGATTTCGCCAGCGAGACTTATACTTGGCTCTTCTGCACTAATTGCCTTTTTTATCATGATGCTGACCATGCCGCTCGCCAATGGAATAGACAATATTCTTGTAAGCATTTATGGGCTGGAAGTTTTTGATATGGGAGAATTGGGCGTTGGGTTTATGTATGGCGCATTGGGGATTGGACTTATTCTAAGTTCATTCTTTTCTCATATGATCAAGAAGGGCATCCTGATACTCGCGATCATCTTTATTGCTTTAGAAGGCACTGGCCATATTTTATTAAGCCTCGCACCAAGCTTTTATGCAGCACTTTTCACCGTTGTGCTGATCACCTTTGCTGGCGGCCTTGGCAACATCTGCCTGGACACGGTCATGATGAAATTCATACCCCGATCCAAACAGGGAACCTTTTTTGGTTTAATGCAGATGGTTTCAAACCTTTCCTTGGCTATCTCCATGGGTGCAGCAGGATTCCTGCTGGAGATTTTTGCCCCGAGGACTCTTAGCCTTATTATTGGCTTGTCGTATCTTATTTTTACTATTATGTATGCACTTCTGTTTGCAAGAGTGGATCTTGTAAAAGAAAAGAGGGAGTTTATTAGGGGAATTTAATTGAATAAATAGAGAAGCCTTGCAGCATTCATTTATCCTGCAGGGCTTCTTTTTAGTTTTCTTCGATTTCTTTGCGATTTTTCTTAAACATTTTAGATAAAACTTCGTACACGATTGGCACAATGATAAGGGTCAATAGCGTCGAACTTGTCAGACCGCCGATAACGGTAATCGCAAGGCCTTTGGAGATAAGCCCTCCACCGCCAGAGCCGATGGCCAATGGAATTAATGCACCAATTGTCGCAATGGCTGTCATCAGGATTGGGCGAAGTCGGGTTGCTCCCGCTTCCAGCACCGCTTCCCTCATGACCAGACCGTCACGTTCCATATGGATGATCCGGTCCACCAGAACGATGGCATTGGTTACGACAATACCAATTAGCATTAATAATCCCATCATGACCGATACAGAAATGGTTTCGCCGGCAATTAATAAGCCAACGAAAGAACCAATCACGGCAAATGGAAGGGAGAAGAGAATTGCAAATGGCGCCACTCCTTCACGGAATGTAACGACCAGAATGAAGTACACAATCGCGATGGCTGCAAGCATTGCAGCGCCAAGCTGTGTGAACGTCTCCGTCATATCGGCCTGAACACCCGCAACTCCGACTGTTACACCTTTAGGCAGATCCAATTCATCAATCGCTTCATCAGTTTTAGAAGTAGCCTTTGAGATATCATCTCCTTTGACCGTACCTGACACGGTTGCGTAGTACTCGCCTTTACTGCGGGCAAGCGTATTATGCGTTGTACCTTCTTTCACCGTGACAAGCTCGGAAAGAGGCATAGTTGTACCCATCGCTGTCGTCACCTGTGTTGCCAGGATATCATCAATGGATTTCGGCTGTTCCGCCTGCTCCTGCTGGACAATGACTTCAAGCGTCTCACCGTCTTTTTCAATCGTTGTCAGAACATCCTTGGTGTTTGACGGGTTCAGCATCATGACAATTTGTCCGGCTGTCAGACCGTACTGCAGCAGTTCATCCTGCTCCACATTGAAGGTATATTCAACAAAGGCGTCTTCTGCACTTGAAGAAACGTCCTCCAATTCTTCATTTTCCTTCAATACGTCTTCTATCATTTTGACAGAGTCATTCAGTTTATCTAAATCTTCACTGTATAATGTGTAGCTGACTTCATTGGTTGAACCGGACATAGATGAGAAGTTCTGGCTCTTCCATTCACCTGATTGCCCGATATTAAACACATAATCTTCTATTTCTTCACGGACTTCAGGGAAATTATCCATTTCAGGGTCAAAGATCAGGTACATTAAGGCTCCGCCTGCTCCTCCGCCCATCATGGCAGCCATCTGATCCGCTTCTTCGGTTACAGATATTTGAACGATGTCAATATCATCACGCTTAAGCATTTCTTCTTCTACTGCTTCAACGTTCTTTAACGTTTCATCTTTAAGTTCTCCGGCTTCAGGCGTGTAAGTTAGATACATTACTTTATCTTCTTCACTGCCCATAAAACTGAATCCGATCATTGGTGTCAGAGCTAAGCTTCCCGCCAGCAATACAACCGCCATGATGGATGTAATAATCTTATGATTAAGAGACTTCTCAAGAATGCCTTTATACCATTTTGATAGCTTTCCAGCTTCTTTATGGCTGCCTTCCGTTTTTTCGCTGTACAATTTCTTTCTAAACAAGAAGTGAGACAGCGCTGGAACGATTGTAATGGCCACAAGCAGTGAAGCGCCAAGTGCAAACGTCATCGTCAAAGCGAATGGCATAAACAGCTCGCCGACCATACCTCCTACAAAAATGAGCGGTGCAAATACGGCAACCGTAACTAAAGTAGAGGAGAGGATTGGCTTGAACATCTCAATCGTAGCTTCTCGAATAAGGGCACGCCCTGTTAGTTTTTCTTCTTTTAAATGCAGGCGGCGGTAAATATTTTCAACCACAACGATAGAGTCATCAATTACACGGCCGATGGCAACCGTAATGGCTCCAAGCGTCATAATATTCAAGGTAATATTCATCCAGTTCAGCAGCAGCAAAGCCATGAAAATCGAAACTGGAATCGATACGATCGAAATAATCGTTGATTTAAAATCACGCAGGAACAGCAAAATAATTAAGACTGCAATCAGCCCGCCGAACACTGCTTTTTCAATCATGGTTGAAACAGACTCTTCTATTGGCGCTCCCTGGTCAAGCGAGACATCTATGACAAGACCCTCGATCTTTTCCTTTTCTTCCTTGACTAATTCCTTTACACTGTTAACGACTTCAACTGTGTTTGCCTGCTGTTCTTTAACTATTTGAATTGCAATGGCATCATCGCCATTTGTCCGGGAGACAGATTGTACTCTGCCGACCGTATCAATCTCGGCAATGTCACTTAGCTTCACAAAAGGTGATTGGTTTTGAGCGGTTGGCGTTACCGGGATGAGCATGTTCTTTAATTCATCCTCGGTCATGAATTTGCCGTCTACTGCGACAGCCTGTTCTCCTTCCTCAAACTCGTAAAGTCCTAATGATACTGCCATGTTGCTTGCCTGGATCATTTCCTTTACTTTCTCTTCGGTCAGCCCTAGCTCAGCCAGTCTTTTTTCATTGTATGTGAGCTGCACTTCCTCCACATGCTGACCAGTGATGGTCGCAGACGCCACACCGTCAATTTTTTCCAGTTTCGGCAGGATGATGTCCTCTACTGTTGACGTTAACTCAACAATATCCTCCGATTTGCTGCTTACACTCAGCGCAGCAACTGGCATCATATTCATGCTGATGGCAGTGATGGTCGGCTCCTGTGCTCCTTCCGGCAGCTCCACTGTATCGAGGGCTGATTGGAGAGCACGCTTGGCTTCGTCCATATCAATACCATATTCATATTCCACTTGGATATTTGACATGTTAGAATATGAATTTGAGTAAACTGATTTAACATCTTCAAGGCTTTCCACGGTTTTTTCTATTGGGATGGACACATCTTCCATCACTTTTTCAGGAGTGGCCCCCGGATATACGTCCATTACCATTAAGTAAGGGATTGAGACATCCGGTATGGTCTCCATATTCATCCGTGTACCCGAATAGATTCCAGATACCGTGATAATAATTGTTAACAGCCAGACTGCAAGTTTATTCTGCAGGACAAAATTGACTAAACCTTTCACTCGTGCACCTACCCCTAATTGACTTGTTAGACTCAATTACATATAATAATGACCGATTGGTCATTTGTCAATCAAAAAGGAGTGACAGCATTACATGAGCAAAAAACAATTAATAATGGAAAGCGCTTTAGAACTCTTTGCCAAGCAAGGATTTGAAGCTACCTCTGTACAGCAGATCACTGAGCACTCCGGTATTTCCAAAGGAGCTTTTTACTTATCATTTAAATCAAAAGATGAATTGATTATGGCATTGATTGATCATTTCATGATGCAATTCGTTTCAGACGTTGACCACGTAGTCAAAAATCCGAATATTACAGGTAAAGAACTTTTAAACAAGTTTTTTTACACTACATTCCACTCCTTTCAGAAGCATTCAGACTTTGCAAAGATCTTTATTAAAGAACAAGCGCATACATTCAATGAAGAACTACTATCAAAAGGGCGCCACTTTGACCAATTAATAGATGATATAACCCTATCAATGTTAGATCAGTTATATGGAGAGACTGTCAAACATACAAAATACGATTTAATCTATTGCATTAAAGGCTTCATGCATATATACTCTCATTTATTTTTATTTTTCAATGTGCCTTTGGACCTGAACCTTCTGTGCCGATCCCTCGCGGAAAAAACAGACCTGCTGGCAAAGCAATCAACGATCCCCTTTATCACGGACGAGCTATATGAGATGTTCAGGGAACCGGTAGATGAAGAGATATCTGCCGGGAAATTGATTAAAATCATGGATCAAAAAATAGAGGAATTAGAAGAGTCAATTGAAAAGGAGTCACTGATCCTGCTTAAGCAGGATGTCCTGGAACGGAGCTTGAGCCCAGCTATTATAAAAGGATTGATTTCAAATATTCAAAACGATCCACATTGCAAAATGATCGCCTTTTTGCTTCGAAAATATTATCATGTTTAACATCTTTTATAATCTTTTAATGATTCATGTAAAATTAACAGGCCAAAAAACCTCAGGCTAACGAGAACTCGAAAGCCTGAGGTTTTTAGAATTTTTTAATAAACGATTACTTTTTCAAGGATTGATATTGGCTGATAATTTCATTTGCAAGATAACTTGATTTATCAAGACGACAAACCTCTTGAAGTACATACGCCACTCCATTTTCTTCAATCATATCCTGCAGTTTTACTGCTTCTTCATCTCCCTCATAATCAAACATTAAGGCTGCTGCTATTGCCTTTGCAAGGTTGGCAGAGGAAAGGCCTGCTTTTTGAGCTTGAACTGCCGGACGGATCAAACGGTCATCAGGACCAAGTTTTCTCAATGGTGAACGACCGACTCTCGTTACACCATCATTTAAATGGGCATTTTGGAAACGGCACATGATTTTATCAATGTATTTCTGATGTGCTTCAGGATCCAAATCATAACGCTTAATTAAGTATGCCCCGGTCTCACCCAAAGTAGCCTGAACCTGATTGCGAATCTCTTCATCAGCAAGCGTTTGGTCAATCGTTTTCTTATTCTCAAGATAGCCGAGGTAAGCGATAACGGCATGTCCTGTATTCACAGTAAACAATTTTCTTTCAATAAAAGGCGCAAGTTCAGGGACAATTTTCATTCCTTCAATAGGAGGAATCTCTTCCGTTGTTTCCACAACCCATTCATGATATGGCTCAACCAACACATCCAGTGATCCTTGATTATTTTGAATTGGAACGATTCGGTCAACAGCTGAATTTAAGAAAGAGACCTGATGCTGGACCTTTTCTTTTGTTTCACTGTCAAGGTGTTCCATTATATATCCTTTTAGCAAATCTGTTGCTGATATTTGGTTCTCACAAGCAATAACATATAGCTTTTCACCTTTATCTTCCTCTATTCTTGCGGCTAGTCCTTTTGCAATTAACGGCGCAATTCTTGGAAGAATATTAGGTCCAATCGCAGTTGTTAAAAATGCTGCATTCTTGATTGCTTCAATTACTTCTTTTTCTTGCTTGAGGTTATTTAGCCCGGAAACGTTTTCGATTGTCATGGTTTCCTGCTCATCGGCAGCAAGCTTAACCTTATACTGCTTTTCCTCATTTAACTGATTAATAACCTGATCAGCAATGTCTACAAAAACAACATTATAGCCTGACTGGGAAAAAAGGGCACCAATGAATCCCCTTCCGATATTGCCTGCTCCAAAATGCACTGCTTGTCTCATCCAACCATTCCTTTATTGACTTATTTTAAAATTCGATTGAAGATACTCTACAAATATAGTTTCTAACTTTTTACAGATCATTTTTTCATTTGCTGAAGAAAAAACCAGAATAGCCTCATCGGTTTCAATTATATTTGTACTAATTAAACTTAATATCTCCTGCTCTCTAATACTTAATTCTGATGGTGCCAGCATGAGCAGAAGGTTCTTCATTGCTACATCGTTTCCATCCATCCCTTGTACAAGACAAGTGTCTGGCAAATGGGAAATCTGGAAAATAAGTTCCCGCACGTGTTCATTCCTGGTATGGAAAAGGGCGATATTGGTGTTAGGAATACCGAGGCCACCCTTTCGTTCCCGCTCCTTGAGAGCTTCCATTATAACTGCTGGATTTGTCAGCAGGTTTTCCGCCTCAGCTTTCATAATCATGTTTTTCAGAATTTGTTCCTGACTTTTCCACTTATCCACTTGGTAAAACCGAAAGTTATGAAGGATTGCCTCGATACTCTGCTGAATATCTTTAACCTCATTAAGCATTTCGGATAAGGCCATCTTTTTCTTATTTGCAGCAGTACTTAAATCCTGCTTTGCCCCTTTTTGATATTTCTTATCTTTTGTAAGGTTTTCGATGTTGTTCTTTAAAAAAGTTTTTATTGTCAGGATATTTTCTTCACTTAAGAGCGGATTCACTAAAATGTACTCAGCATTTACAATGGGAAGACGGACAGTGGAAAGAATAATGTCATATATACTCAGGTCCACCTCCTCTGTAATCTCTTTAATCGACTTAATGTCAATTTCATCAATCTCTGTTATTTCTTTTTTGATTCTGCTCATCAGCATTTTTGATGTGCCAATACCAGTGGGGCAAATCACCAGTGCCCTTATGACCAAGTTCTCTTCTTGCATTACCAAAGCAGATCCGAAATGCAGAACCATGAAAGCTATCTCATCATCCGGAAAATGATCAATTTCCTTAAATTCCTCTTCCACACTATTTTTCACAGCCATGAAAAGGATGGGATATTTCCTTTTGATTTCTTCTTTAAGCGGATTAAAAGAGGCCAATTTCTGCTTTATACGGAATAAGGCTGGTTCCATGTGGGCAAGCAAGCCCTGAAACAAGGAAAAATCCCTTGTCAGATCCAGATGGAGCTGATTAGAAACTGAATGAATTACATTTTTTATCATCTGTGCAAGAACGATACTATCATATGGGACAGACTCAGCCTCTCGCAGTTTTGTGCCTTTGAGATTCTGTGCCAAATTTAGAATGTCTTTTTCCGAGAAGGTTAACCCCAATTTATGTTCCAGTTCACTTGTAATTTGTCTCATTATGGCGTACTCATCGGAAATTTCTCTCTCTGAAAGGATTACATCCTTATTTACAAAAAATCGAGACTCTATTCTCTGCATTGTGATATAAATATGTAGAATGATTTCCAGATGTCCGCTATCCGCAAAACGGGCATGTTCGCTATTAAAAGCTGAATTTACCGATGCACTCACCGCACGCAGATTTTCAGGAATAAAGTAATGCAGGATTTTCTTCTCAGAAAGACTACCTTTTTCGAGCAAATACATCTTTTCAATTAATTCTTCATTAAAATATTGAAGGAAATAATGTACAAGCGCTCTTCGTTTGTTTGCTTCTATCCCCTCAAGCTTTACCCCGACTCCTCTTTTTCTTATAAGCTTTATTTGAAAATTTCCCAGCCATTTAGCCAATTCATCCAAATAAGCGGCAAGTGTTGCCGTGCTGATCTCTAGATGACTTGCCAAAACCTGTGTTTTATATAACTCCTCCTCCATAACAGCCAGGAGGAGACGCAATTTCCGTTCCTGTGGTGGCTGATCAATCGGATTGGTGCTTATCATATGCTGAATCAGCCGGAATATATGCTCGTTCTTCCCCTGAATCACAAGGCCCTCATCATTGTTTCTCACAAGCTTAAGGCTAAACTCCTGGATTGTTTTTTCTACAGCCTTTAAATCTCTCTGAATCGTTCGGGCACTGACATTTAAAGTAGAAGCAATGGACAAAGCCGTATGTTTTCCTGAAGTCTTAATTATTAATTCAATAATTGCTTTTTCCCTCGATGTAATATACATGAGATCATCTCATTTCTGAGTGATGTAAAGAAAACAATGAATAGAAAAGCGAATAAACCGCTTTTCTATTCATTAATTGAATCTATTTATTTTTTGCCAATGATATCGATAATAGTCTGTGCTGAATCAGCCTCAACCATCTTTTCGATATTTTCCATATCTGAGCATGTTACAGCTATACCGGATAAAATTTCAAGGTGTGTACCATCTTTTCCCGCGATACCGAAAATCAAACGTACTTTCTGACCATCAAAGTCAACACCATTTGGCACCTGTACCACAGTGAACCCTGACTTAATGACAGCTTTCTTTGCTTCTTCCGTTCCATGAGGTATTGCAACATCATTTCCCATATAAGTTGAAGTAATGTTATCACGCTCAATCATCGCTTCAATATAGCTCTCATCTACGTAGCCAGCGTTAACAAGTGCTCTGCCGGTAAAGCGGATTGCCTCTTCTTTATTAGCAAACTGCTGATTTAAAAAGATATTTTCCCGACGCAGCAAGTCTTCTTTATGTGCTAATTCCTCATCTTGATTATCAGGAACATTTTCCTCAGCTTCCTCAACAATTTCATGAAGCTCAAAATTTGCCGGGAACTGCAGTTCACTGATTAATTTATCGTACTCCGGACTTGAAAGGAAGTTACCCACAGAAATATGGTAAGCATTAGGTACTTTATTCCGCGCTCTCGGAGTCAATTCTTCCTGCGTAATGACAATCTGAGCATCTGCCGGCAGATTACTGATTGCTGTATTCGTGACCTCAAGATCCATTCCAGCTTCTTTCACCTTTTTGCGGAGAAGAGACGCTCCCATTGCACTTGATCCCATTCCAGCATCACAGGCAAAAATAATTTTGGTAACATGATCAGGCAGAGCTCCTTGATCTCCAGCAAATACATTTGATACTGAGCTTTTCTTTCCTTTCATTTCCTGCATTTTTTGTGCCGCTGCTTCGATATCATCTTCACCCTGCTTCCCTGTTTTCAAAATGAAGGAAGAAGCGATGAAGGAAACAGCTCCAGCTACAAAAACACCAGCAAAGTTAGCTACATATGCACTCGTATGATGAGGTGTTACCGCGGTAATGGCGATAATACTGCCTGGTGATGATGGAGCGAATAATCCACCGCCTAACAGAACCAATGTGAAAACACCGCTCATTCCGCCAAGAATAACGGCGAAAAACAGCATTGGGCGCATAAGAATGTATGGGAAATAAATCTCATGAATACCGCCAAAAAAGTGAATAATTCCGGCACCAGGAGCTGATTTCTTGGATGTTCCCTTGCCGAAAAACATATACGCAAGGAGGACACCAATACCAGGGCCAGGATTTGCCTCAAGAAGAAACAGAATAGACTGTCCCGTTTGTTTTACCTGTTCTACACCAATAGGCGAAAGAACACCATGGTTGATCGCATTATTTAAGAACAAAACTTTTGCAGGCTCGATTAGGATGCTTGTCAGCGGCAGCAGGCCAGTTCCAACCAGCCAATCAACACCAGCTACAAGCCATTCTGTAAAGGCGTCAATGATAGGGCCAACACCCAAAAATGCAAGAATGGCGAGGATTGCCCCCAGAATCCCTGCTGAGAAATTATTGACCAGCATTTCAAATCCAGCTCGGACTTTCCCTTCCATCATCTGGTCAAACTTCTTGATCACCCATCCGCCAAGCGGGCCGATAATCATCGCACCCAGGAACATAGGGATATCTGCACCAGCAATAACACCCATTGTCGCAATGGCACCAACAACCGCGCCCCGCTGCTCATGAACCAGTTTGCCTCCGGTATACCCGATTAAAATTGGAAGCAAGTAGGTAACCATTGGGCCCACCATTTTGGCAAGGCTTTCATTTGGAAAAAAGCCAGTTGGTATAAATAATGCTGTAATTAACCCCCAGGCTATGAAAGCTGAAATATTCGGCATAACCATAGAGCTAAGGAAATTACCGAACTTTTGAACAGCTACTTTTATATTAGATTGAGCCATTTACACTCATTCCTTTCAGAAATATAGTACTTAGATTATCCTAAAGTACAATACCCTCAAACTCAACAAAGTTGATACTTAACTTTGTCGCAGCATTAATGACAAAGTTATTGTTTCTCAAAATATTATTCTTTATCCTTTAAGAAATTATATAACTCTGTTTCAGACACTGCTTTCAGCTTTTTGAGAGATATGAAGATTTTGAAAGGCAAGGTTTAGAATTTTTTTAGTTCGACCCGATTTCTATTTTGTTTGCTCTATTAAGCTGCAATGTTATAGAGCGGCGCAGCTTAACCATTAATCATGACCTTCTATTCTGTATCCCATAATTATTTCAATTAAAAAAACTGCTCCTTAAGGAACAGTTTTTTTAAATGTAAAATGAATTCGTTTTTATGATTTTATTTAGCCTACTCTACTGTAACCGACTTAGCCAGGTTACGCGGTTTATCCACGTCACACTCACGGTGCAGTGCAGCAAAATAAGAAATTAATTGTAATGGTATTACAGAGATAAGAGGTGTTAATAACCCGTTCACTTCCGGGATGATGAAACTGTCTTCTTCCGTTTCCAGCCCTTTCATGGAAATGATGCAAGGGTTTGCTCCGCGGGCAACAACCTCTTTAACGTTGCCGCGAATGCTTAAGTTCACACTTTCTTGAGTTGCCAGGGCAATGATCGGCGTACCGTTCTCGATTAAAGCGATTGTTCCATGCTTCAATTCTCCGCCTGCAAAGCCTTCAGCTTGAATATAAGAAATCTCTTTCAGCTTAAGCGCGCCTTCTAGACCAACATAGAAGTCAATTCCGCGGCCAATGAAGAACGCATTGCGTGTAGTTGAAAGGAATTTGCTTGCAATGTCTTCAAACTCTTCCTTTGAGTCACATAGAACTTCCATTGCATTTGCTACAATGCCAAGCTCCTGAACAAGGTTGAAGCCCAGTTCTAAACCGCGGCTCTTCGCTGTTACTTCTGCAAGGATGGATAATACAGCAATCTGGGCTGTATAAGCCTTTGTAGACGCTACGGCAATTTCAGGACCTGCATGAAGCAATAAAGTGTAGTCTGCTTCACGGGATAGTGTTGAACCTGGAACGTTTGTAATCGTTAACGCCTTATGGCCCATTTCCTTTACATTTACAAGCACAGCACGGCTGTCTGCTGTTTCACCGCTTTGAGAGATAAAGATAAATAGCGGCTTTTCTGAAAGCAATGGCATATTGTAGCCAAACTCACTTGAAATGTGAACTTCAACTGGAATTTCCGCGATTTTTTCAATGAATTGCTTTCCAACCAGTCCTGCATGATAAGAAGTACCTGCCGCAATGATATAAATGCGGTCAGCATCGTTCATTGCCTCAACGATTTCCTGGTCGATTGTCAGCTCTCCATTATCATCTTGATATTTCTGGATGATTTTGCGCATCACTAAAGGCTGCTCATCGATTTCTTTTAGCATGTAGTGAGGATATGTTCCTTTTTCAATATCGCTTGCATCCAATTCAGCAGTATAAGGATCACGGCTGATTTCCTCGCCATTCAACGTCTGAATCTTAACTTCTTCTTTTGTAACAATAACGACTTCTTTGTCCATCAGTTCAACATATTGATCTGTAACTTGAAGCATCGCCATTGCATCAGAAGCGACAACATTGAATGTTTCGCCTAATCCAACCAGAAGGGGACTTTTGTTTTTCGCCACAAAAATCGTTTCATTGTTTTCTGCATCCAAAAGGGCGATCGCATATGAGCCTTTTAAAAGTGTCAGCGTTTTGCGGAACGCTTCTTCAGTAGTTAATCCTTCGTTCACGAATAAATCGATCAGTTGAACGATGATTTCCGTATCTGTATCACTTTTAAGTGCAACTCCCTGCAAATATTCGCGCTTTAAGATGTCATAGTTCTCAATTACGCCATTATGAACAAGCGTGAAGCGTCCGGAATTACTTTGATGAGGGTGAGCATTTACAGTGCTTGGCACTCCATGAGTCGCCCAGCGAGTGTGTCCAATTCCCGTGTTAGCCATCACATCTTCATCTACAATATTGCGAAGATCCGCAATACGGCCTTTTTCTTTGAAAACCTGAACGCCATTATCATTCATAACCGCAATACCAGCTGAATCATATCCTCTATATTCAAGCTTTTCCAAGCCTTTTAATAAAATTTCTTTCGAATCCTGATTTCCAATATAACCAACGATACCACACATACTTCTTTTCCTCCTAATAATGAAGGGGCAAGAAGCCTTTTCGGGGCAGTCTTGCCCCTTATCTCTGTTTTTTATATTCGCCCTCTAAGGGGCATTAAAGCCTCTTAGGATGAACGTTTTTAGTTTTAGCATTCCCTTCTCTTTGTCCATTCAGTTGCCTAAATGTTTTAAAGAAGAAATTGTCGGTTGTGCTTTCAACCGGGAGGCATCCGCCGATCATTCGATAAACCTCCTCCTCGTCAACTAATCCTTTTCGTCCAGGATCAGTTCAGGCGCTTTTAAATGTGAAATTTTTCTGCCCACCTTCCTCTACTTGAATAAAAAAATTTTTGTATTTTTAATTCAAAAACAGGACTATCATACATCATACTGAAACAATCCGTCAATAGATAAATACAGGAAGCACCCAAGCCGCACAGTTGGGTATTCCCCGCTGCTGGCCACTGTAAACTTCCATATATTAAAAATATGCATAAGGGGGTTAATGAGTTCCCTTATGCATATATGTATGTCTTATTCTTTTAATCCCATTTCTCTCTCTACAACAGCAGCAATGCGTTCTACATAAGACACACATAGTTCACCTGTTGGCGCTTCTGCCATTACACGTACAAGCGGTTCTGTACCGGAAGGACGGACAAGAATCCGGCCGTTGCCGTTCATTTCTTCTTCGACCTGTGAAATAATTTCTTTCACTTTTTCATTATCTGTTACATGATGCTTGTCTGTTACACGGATGTTTACAAGCTTTTGCGGGAATTTCTGCATTTCTTTCGCAAGCTCAGATAATGGCTTCTTGGTTACTTTCATAATGTTAACAAGCTGAAGACCTGTCAAAAGTCCATCTCCAGTTGTGATGTAGTCCAGGAAAATGATATGTCCTGACTGTTCTCCGCCAAGGTTGTAGCCGTTCTTCTTCATTTCTTCCACAACATAGCGGTCTCCTACAGCAGTCTGAACACTTTCGACACCGTTAGCTTCCAGCCCTTTATAGAAGCCAAGATTGCTCATCACAGTAGATACCACTGTGTTTTGTTTAAGTCTTCCTTGCTCTTTCATGTATTTTCCGCAGATATACATGATCTGGTCACCATCTACAATATCGCCATTTTCATCAATCGCAATCAAACGGTCGCCGTCTCCATCAAAAGCCAGACCTACATCTGCTTCTTTTTCCTTAACAAATGCAGCTAGCGCTTCAGGATGTGTAGATCCAACCCCTGCATTAATATTTAATCCGTTAGGAGAAGCTCCCATCATGGATAAGTCTGCATCAAGATCAGCAAACAAGTGCGTAGCAAGCGGTGACGTTGCACCATGTGCACAATCCAAAGCAATATGTATGCCTGAGAAATCCTCGTCTACGGTCTGCTTTAAATATTGAAGGTATTTCTGTCCGCCTTCAAAATAATCATTAACCTGTCCGAGATTTCCTCCGACTGGTCTTGGCAGCTGGTCTTCCTCCATATCCATTAATCCCTCAATCTCTGCTTCCTGATCATCTGAAAGCTTGAATCCGTCTGGACCAAAGAATTTAATTCCGTTATCTTCAACCGGATTATGGGATGCAGATATCATAACCCCAGCTTCAGCACCAAGCGCTTTTGTTAAATATGCAACTCCCGGAGTGGAAATAACACCGAGGCGCATCACTTCTGCGCCAATTGATAATAGTCCTGCTACAAGTGCACCTTCCAGCATATGGCCGGATATACGGGTGTCACGACCGATTAATACTTTCGGACGGTCATGGTCTTTCGTTAATACGTATCCTCCGAAACGGCCCAATTTAAATGCCAGTTCCGGTGTTAATTCACTATTTGCAACTCCGCGTACTCCATCTGTACCGAAATATTTACCCATTTTCGTAATCGCTCCTTCTTACTATTAAAAATACTCTATAATTAAGCCTCTTCTTTTTGCGTGATAGAGATTAACGCTTTCCCAGCCGCAGGCTTCGAATCTACCTCAGCAGGCGCGTCGACATTTATATTGACTTCATGGTCCCCTTCTCCTAGGCCGGCTAAATCCAGATAAACACTAAGATCGCTGGCACTCAGCTCCTGAACCACACTGTTCTTTCCGGAAACGGTTATACTTGTCCTTCCGGAAGCAGGATTTTTAAGGACAGCCTCAAACTCTTTGGATAACCCAACTAAATTAATTGGGAGATTTGAAAATGTTTTCGTTTCTTCTGTTGTCTGTCCTTGTGTTTGTTCTGCCGGTTCTTCTGCAGTTTCCTCTTCTTCTGCATCTTCCGTTACACTTACATCTACATTAGCCTTTACCGTTTTCGGATCAGATCCTGAAAGGCCATCCGGAATGATAACCGGGACAGTCAGCACAGTATCTTCTTGTATCCGGCTTACATCCACTTCCACTCTTACACTTTCAGTCTCATTTAGAACATCTTCACGTCCGGTTATCGCAGCCTCTTTTACATCAAGTTCAATAGAATTAATGGTAACTCCATTTTGCAAATTCCCTTTCCGGACGATTGTAATAGGAACCGTTTTGCTTAACTGCCGGACTGGTACGGTTACCCGAATCACTTGAGGTTCCACAATGACATCAAGTTTATTCATCTCACGGTCCAAAACCCTTACCGTTGCTTCCTCTGTTATTGTCTCTGTAATTGGCCCTTTTAAATCAAGGGTTGCTTTAACAAAGCTGATTCGATTAATAACCTCTTTGGATCCGGTAATTTTGACTGTATTGGGTTCTGCAGCCGCTGCTTCGGATGTATACCCTTCGCCAAGCAGGCTTTTATTAAATTCTGCTTCCACTCTAAACTCCTGTGTCACTTTCTCATGTATGGTGACATTTGCATATTGTGGCTCAATTGTAACTTTTAGCTTGTCGGAGATATCCCTAATTTTTATTTCAACTCTTTCGTTTCCTACTTCTGCATCCGATAAATCCACATAGACTTCAAAGTTTCTTTGTGTTTTAGCCGGCTGCAGGTGGCTTTTTGGTCCTGTGATAGTCAAATCGACTGTATCCGGAATACCTGTTACCACCAGATTTTCGGTATCATAATAACTTTTCACCGGTACATCTGCAATGACCTCGGAGTCCTTTTCACCTGGAACATTTACATCCTTTAACTCTTTATCTGCATCGTATACAGAGTCAAATAGAAAGAGCGCCAATATCAAGGCAACTACTTTCATAAACCAGCGGGTATCGACCAGTTTATCAATGAACTTATCCATTCTTTTTCCCCCTCCAGTTCCAACGACCTGAAGAAGTCTGCTTTATTTTATATTGAGCCAGCATCTCATTCGAAAGCATATCTTTAAAAGCATCCGATTTTAAATCACGGTGCAGCTCACCATTCTTTGTTAAAGAAACACTTCCCGTTTCCTCAGAAACAACAATTGTAATGCTGTCGGTTACTTCACTTATACCCAAGGCCGCCCGATGTCTGGTGCCAAGCTCTTTTGAGATAAAGGGGCTCTCCGACAGCGGCAAGTAACAGGCTGCAGCAGCAACACAGTTTTTTTGAATGATGACAGCTCCATCATGCAGCGGGGTGTTCGGAATAAATATATTAATGAGAAGCTCAGATGAGATTTTCGAATCAAGCTGTATGCCCGTTTCAATATAATCCCCCATCCCAGTTTCCCGTTCAACCGAAATAAGTGCGCCAATTCGGCGTTTAGCCATGTAATCTACCGCTTTGGCAATAGATTCCACCAGTTTCTCCTGGTCTTCCTCCTCCTGATTTCCGCTCCTCGAGAAGAATCGCCCTCTTCCCAATTGCTCCAGCGCTCTTCTCAACTCCGGCTGGAAAATAATAATAACGGCAAGAAATCCCCAAAGAAGCACTTGTTCCATCATCCATCCTAACGTTTGCAGGTGGAACTTGTCGCTTGCCACTTTAACAAGGATAATGACAAATATACCTTTTAGCAATTGGACAGCCTTCGTTCCTTTGACAATCATTATGAGTTTATAGATGACGTACCAAACAAGGAGAATGTCTATTGTATTAGCCAACAATTTCAAAATAGAGAAATCTGCAAACGACATTGTCCTTCCTCCAAATATATATTTCAAAAGCAATAAGCTTTAAGTTCAAGCTATGGTTTATATATGTAACTTTCATATTATATCATATTTAAACCTAATTCCAATTTTGCGGCCACGCAAACAGCTGGAAAATTTATTGCGGTGATATATTAAGAATCCCTGCTCTAGAGCAGGGATTCATTTCTTTTATTTACTATTTTTCTTTCTCGGCTTCATCATTATCAAAGACACTCACAATTTCCTTTGATGCCTTTTTAATGTGGTACCATATCCATTCAAAAATCGCATTAACCTCTTCTATTTCTCCCGTTACCTTTCCTGCTGAAGCCATATACTGTTCCCCATTAATGACGGTAACATTTCCTTCTACTTGACCTTGAATTTCCAAATTTCCATTTTTCACAACGACATCGCCTTTTACAACTTCACCTTCTGGAACGATAACCTTATCATTTTGCACCACCAGGTTTGGCTGTTTAGAAACTGATAACTGGTGGTCCTGATCCCAGGAAGAAATGAGGCTGCCCATCATTAATACAAGAAATAGGGATGCTGCGGTTAAAAGCGGGTGCTGCCTAAACCAGCGCTGAACACCAACCTTGCGCTTTTCCTTAGGAAGTTTCGCCATAACATTTGCTGTAAAATTATCTGGTGCCTGTATATGTGAAGTGCTTTGGACTAAAGCTATCGTCTTTTTCAATTCATGGAAATGATTTTGGCACTCTTCGCAGCTTTGCAGATGTGCCCTTAATTCCTTTTCATGTTCGGCTGAGATCTCTTCATCTAAATACTCATGCATAAAAAGAACAATTTCTGCTGGACATTTCAAAGTTCTCACCCTCTTTACTAAACATATCGTAATTGATTTCTAAGTGCTTCCCGGCCCCGGTGAATCCTAGTTTTTACAGTTCCCAAAGGAAGATCCAGCGTTTCACTGATCTCATTTAACGATAACTCTTCAATATACTTCAGTACAATAACCGATCGGTACTTTTCAGGAAGCTTGGATATCTCCCTTTGAATCGTCTCCTGCAGCTCCAAGCTTTCCACATCGTCTTCTGGCAGCCTTGTATCCGAAGCAATTTGAGAATACATATTAAGCCCATCAGTTCCTGCGACCTCTGCATCCAGATAATAATCCGGCTTCTTTTTCCTAATTCTGTCTATACAGAGATTAGTGGCAATCCGATATAGCCAAGTAGAAAACTTCAATTCAATATTAAAGCTGCTGATATTCACATAGGCCCTTAAAAAGGCTTCTTGTGCAATATCTTCCGCTTCATGCCTGTTACCCAGCATTCTGTAACAAATTTGAAAAACCTTATCTTTATATATTTCAACTACTTCTGCATAAGCATCCTGGTCGCCTTTTAATACTTGCTTAATCCTTTTCTTTACGACTGTCTCCATTTTTTTACCTCCGCTCCACTGCGGCTAATCGATATTACGAATCGATAGCGGAAAAGGTTTCATTTTTTTATAAAAAACATTCATTTTCTATATTAACAAATATTTACTTATTCTGGTTTAAAAAATTTTTATAAGGGGTATAAAAGTACTAAAATTATGGAAAAGGGTTGGTTTCGGTGTGTGTCAATGACTTATTAAAAGATATTGAGGATTGCCGGTCGGAAATGGTACAGTTAGCAGCAGTTACTTCATTTACTAACCACCGGGTAGTAGAAACTAGCATTAAACTCGATCGACTTCTAAATAAATACTATATACTCACATCAAAAAAATGAGCAGAACTCATATCGGTTCTGCTCATTTTTTATGCTGCCCTTAAAGAAGCTTCTCTCCAAACAATGAACCCATAAGCGCTACTGCTACAGTAGCTGTTTTATTTTTATCATCCAGAATTGGGTTTACTTCCACAAATTCTGCCGATGTGATAATTTGAGCCTCCGCGAGCATTTCCATTGCAAGGTGGCTTTCACGGTAGCTGATTCCGCCAATTACCGGTGTCCCAACCCCTGGTGCATCATGCGGATCCAGCCCATCAAGATCCAATGACAGGTGGACGCCATCCGTATTGCGCTCTTTTAAATATGTAATAGACTCTTCCATAACCTTTGTCATACCGAGTCGATCAATTTCATGCATTGTATAAACTTTAATGCCTTTTTCTTTAATTAGCTCTCTTTCGCCTTCATCCAAAGATCTCGCACCAATAATGACAATGTTCTCCGGCTTAACCTTTGGCCCATATCCGCCGACATTCGTTAATAGTGAATGGCCGATTCCAAGGCTGACTGCAAGAGGCATCCCATGAATGTTTCCGGATGGCGACGTTTCCGCAGTATTTAAATCACCATGGGCATCATACCAGATAACCCCTAGATTCTTGTAATGCTTGGATACACCAGCCAATGTTCCAATGGCAATGCTGTGGTCACCGCCAAGCACCAATGGAAATGATCCCGCCTCTATAGCCTTATCTACTTCTTCGGACAACTTTTCTGTCTTTTCAGCTATTAAATCCAAGTTTCTGAGATTAGATTCCGGATCTACCTGTACTTCCGGTCTTCCAATTGCAATATCACCCTGATCATGGATTTCTTCAAATAAACTCTTTAATCGCTCATTCACGCCAGCGTATCGAATGGCGCTGGGCCCCATATCCACACCGCGTCGCATCTGACCCAAATCCATAGGCATTCCAATTATCGATAATTTCTGTCTTTTCATAATCTGTGTCCTCCCTTTCCCTTCATACTATTATTTTAACCGCTTTCAAACACATGACTCAACTCGACAAAATCGTGTATATATATGCGGTTAACAAGGAAAGAGAAAAAGTATTTGGGAGAGCATTTTATATTGCACCTCACTCCGTTTGTACAGTTTAATAGTGAACATTGCGAACAAATCAGAGAAACAAGCAAATAAACCATGAAATTTAACGAACGAACTGCTGAAAATTACACATAATACACTGAAAATCGAGAATAAGCTATGACAGCATGCTTGATTCTTTCAGAACAATGGATCATCCCCTATTAAAATCCAGCAATTCTTTCTTAAATTTTCACTTATGAATCACTTTTCTAATTTATGAATCACTTTCAGCTGTTTATGCGTCACTTTTTAAACATATGAACCACTTTGACTGATTTACGTGCCACTTTTGGATTTTATGCGCCACTTCCCCCGGTGCTAATGGGTTCTAGCTGCTTGATCAAGTAAGCCTATCGAATAGTTATATATCAAAGTTATAAACAAAAAATCCTTAAACCAAGTAGGCTTAAGGATTTACTATATGTATGATGGTGGAGCCTAGCGGGATCGAACCGCTGACCTCCTGCGTGCAAAGCAGGCGCTCTCCCAGCTGAGCTAAGGCCCCATTCGTGGAGCGGAAGACGGGATTCGAACCCGCGACCCCCACCTTGGCAAGGTGATGTTCTACCACTGAACTACTTCCGCAAATTCAAAAATATGACCTTCAGGAATCGATTCCCAAGGTCTATGTTATGATTAAAAATGAGCCATGAAGGACTCGAACCTTCGACCCTCTGATTAAAAGTCAGATGCTCTACCGACTGAGCTAATGGCTCGGAAATAAGTTGTTGCCTAAACTGAGTTTGCAGAGGTGCTCCAAAACCCTTCGGTTTTTGTCGCAGATTGCTACAGCTTGCTATTCGCTGAAGATTTGCTTCGATGCTGCAAACTTTCGCAATCCTCTACCGACTGAGCTAATCTACCGACTGAGCTAATGGCTCATAAAAATGGCTGGGCTAGCAGGATTCGAACCTGCGAGTGACGGAGTCAAAGTCCGGTGCCTTACCGCTTGGCTATAGCCCAATAATTAACAAAATAAAAAGGACATTCATAGCTTGTCCAGTTTTTGTTGTTTTTATTAAAAATAAATGGTGGAGGGGGGCAGATTCGAACTGCCGAACCCGAAGGAGCGGATTTACAGTCCGCCGCGTTTAGCCACTTCGCTACCCCTCCGTATATTATATAGTGCTAGAACCTTTATAACTGCTCAAAATCCCTTCGGGATTTTTCGCATGCTTCCGCTGAAGTTAATCAAGGAAGTTAGTAGCATGGTGCCGGCGAGAGGACTTGAACCCCCAACCTACTGATTACAAGTCAGTTGCTCTACCAATTGAGCTACACCGGCAAGTTAGATGGTGGAGGATGACGGGATCGAACCGCCGACCCTCTGCTTGTAAGGCAGATGCTCTCCCAGCTGAGCTAATCCTCCAAAATGGTGACCCCTACGGGATTCGAACCCGTGTTACCGCCGTGAAAGGGCGGTGTCTTAACCGCTTGACCAAGGGGCCTAGTAAATCTAGTTGTTTTTTTCTAAGAGAGCTTCCAACCGGGCTCGAACCGGTGACCTCTTCCTTACCATGGAAGTGCTCTACCTGCTGAGCTATGGAAGCAACAGCTCATAAGTCCCAATAAGGTCTTTATGAAAATGGCTCCGCAGGCAGGATTCGAACCTGCGACCGTTCGGTTAACAGCCGAATGCTCTACCACTGAGCTACTGCGGAATAGTGGTATAAAGAAACAGCCCGGCAGCGTCCTACTCTCACAGGGGGACAGCCCCCAACTACCATCGGCGCTGAGAAGCTTAACTTCCGTGTTCGGTATGGGAACGGGTGTGACCTTCTCGCTTTCGCCACCAGACTATTTTTCAAAGACAAGTATTATTATACCGTCTTTTTATGATTTTTCAAGAGGAAATTTTAAATTTTCGTTCCCTCAAAACTAGATAATGAATGAAGAAGTTGCCGAGTATCACCAATTACTTGGTTAAGTCCTCGATCG
>JAGGRA010000017.1 GCA_018613035.1 Pseudomonas sp. ISL-84
TGGGTTTTGTCCCAGCCTCTTCATTTTGATTAAGCAGCTTTTAACTTCGCTTCATTTTTACTTGTTTGTTTATTTTTTATAATTTGGTAAATATACCAGCCTGCTACAGTTACTGTAATAACCGATCCGATGATCATGGACAACTGATAATCCATCTGAAATCCCTCTGGCGCATAGAAGATGTAAGTAGAAACGACGCCTGTCATAAACATAGCTGGTACGCCGCAAATCCAATGGAACTTCTTGTTTTTCAAAAGGTACATAGCACCTGTCCAGAGCATAACCGTAGCAACAACCTGGTTTGTCCATCCTACATATCTCCATAAGAAAGAGTAATCAATTGTAGAAAGGTATAAAGTCGGAATTGCTACAGGCAGGGTAGTTAAGATTACCTTCCACTTGCCTTCCATATTCATGAAGGAGGATAGTAATTCTGTCAGCATCATTCTAGAAGAACGGAGAGCAGTGTCACCTGTTGTAATCGGGAGAATGATCACGCCTAATATTGCCAGGATCCCTCCTAGAGTGCCAAGCAGGCTTTTGGAAATTTCATTGACCGCTCCAGCAGGACCGCCGGCTGCGAGTGCCTCCTGAAGTCCTCCTGTACCTCCGAAAAAGGTCATTCCCGCTGCGGCCCAAATGAGTGCGATAACGCCTTCCGCGATCATGGCACCATAGAAGACCTTTCTTCCATCGCTTTCTTTCTTTAACGTTCTGGCCACAATTGGGCTTTGTGTCGAATGAAATCCTGAAATGGCTCCGCATGAAATCGTAACCATTAATAATGGCCAGATCGGAAGCTCCCCTGGATGGAAATTAGCCAATGTCACATTAGGAATCGACTTTCCGCTGAAAAGCAATGCAATGGCAATTGATACAGCCATAAAGATTAGAATGGCTCCAAAAAGAGGATAGATCTTTCCAATAATACGATTTACAGGCAAAACGGCAGCCAGTAAAAAGTATGCAAAAATGGCAAGCAGCGAGGCCATAAAGCTTAAGGGCGTTAAGCTGGAAATTAGCTGTGCAGGACCCGCGGTAAACGCCGCAGCCACCAATACCATTAATATTAGGGAAATAATATTTATTGTCGTTTTAGCAGCCTTGCCCAAATATCTGCCAACAAGGCTTGGATATTGCTCACCTTTGTGTCTCAATGAAAGCATTCCTGAAAAATAATCATGAACTGCGCCTGCAAAAATGGAACCTGCCACAATCCAGATAAACGCTACAGGTCCGTATAAAGCTCCCATAATTGCACCAAAGATTGGACCAAGTCCAGCAATATTCAATAATTGAATTAAGCTTCCTTTCCACCAGCTCATCGGAACATAATCCATTCCGTCTTTTTCTGTATATGCCGGTGTTTGGCTGCTGTCATCTATTCCAAAAATTCGCTCTACCACCTTTGAGTAAACAGCGTACCCCGCCAAAAGCAAGACAATTGAGCCTAAAAATGTCACCATGCTAACATGCCTCCTGTTGTAAAAAATATCTCCATAAAAGTATCTGAAACTTATGAATATGTGGAATATTGTACTAGCAAAAGAGATTAAAAAGCAAGATATTTTCAGAAAAAAAAGATATTTTACAAAAATAAAAACGCTTTCAAATAAAAAAATAGTAGCACACATGTCTAATCGGATTTGGGAAAAGATACTGGAAAAGGAAAGAAAGGGAGACCGAAGGCAAGGAATGCTGGAGGAATCGACTCAAAATGGAGACAGAAACAAGCATATAATTATTCAGCTCATGGCTAAACCATTTTGGTGGAACCCTCCTGTAAAAGAATCCATAAGCTACTATAAGTTCTTTTGAAGGGGGGAAAACGATGATTGTCCTTTCGAATAATCAGAATAAACCTGGGATTGCCCGCTTTTTCGGAGTTCAGCGTGAAATATATTTTGCCCTGGAGAACAGTCCTGAGATTCATCAATATGATTCGATGCATGAATTGCTGTTCGATATCCTCTTAAGGGAGAATATCATCAAAGCAGCAAGGCAGCTGCATGCAAGTCCTATTGAATTTGCACCCTTTGCCACATCCCGTTTTAATCCGCGCATTTGGAGAAGAACAAAATATGGATATCTTCTTAATCCTTCGGTAATGCCGTCCGATGCCATCATGGATGTGTTTACTAACGCCAGGGAATATGCTTTTGAATGTACAACAGCTATTGTGCTGATTTTTTATAAAGCAGTATTGGATTCGATTTCTGTCAGCCGGTTCAACACCCTTTTCCAGGGCCTTCTTGTGTGGGACTGGAATTATGATTACGATCTGTCTATCATTACAAAAAAAGGAAGAAACTTTATCCCTGGTGATGTGGTTTATTTTTATAATCCTGATTATGACCACCCTGTTTGGATGGGAGAGAATACTGTGTATCTGGGCGGAGGTTTGTTCTATGGAAATGGGATTGGAATAGAAACAGAAGCGGGAATGATAAGGGCCTTAAACACATTAAGAAAAATAGGTGCGACAAGAGATGCGTATCTGATTTCCCAGCATAGCAGATTAAATGTAAGATATTTATCCCAGTTTGCAAAGCGGCCTTTATCCATAGCGTAAAAATATGGATAAACAATAATTTCAATAGGGTGAATCGCTTATTTTTTAAAGCCGTTCACCCATATTTATCCTCAAGCCTAGGATGTTTTAACGATTTTGCGTTCCGCCGTTTTTTGTCTTTGTTCTGAGGGCATATTTCCTGTAAAAGAGGGAAAATAAAAGATAACGAATCTAGACTTATATACAGAAAATCTGAAGTTTAAACATAAAAGGAGACAGAAATATGAGATTATCCCAGGTTATTAAATGCCTAAAGGATAGCGGGGAGATGGATTTAGTTACGAATGATCCGGAAATTACAGGGATTGAAATGGACTCACGCCATGTGGGGAAAGGGAGCTTGTTTGTAGCGATAAAAGGGTTTCAGGCTGACGGCCATTCTTTTATTGAACAAGCTGTCCAAAAGGGCGCAGCTGCAATAGTAGGTGAAGAGGATTTGCAATTGGATATTCCATATATAAGAGTGGCAGACAGCAGGACAAGTTTAGGAAAGCTTGCAAGCTGTTTTTATGGTCACCCATCCAGAGAACATAAAATAGTTGGCATTACAGGAACAAATGGCAAAACGACTACCTCATATATTCTAAAGCACATATTGGAGACTGCCGGCCGGACATGCTCGTTGCTTGGGACTGTTTCATATGTGATTAATAATGAGGTGTACAAGCCCACCAATACAACGCCGGACGCTTTACAGATCCAAAAAATGTTAAGCAAAAGCATGGATGAATTTGTTGTGATGGAAATTTCCTCTCATGCACTCGAACAATCTAGAACTGAAGGCTTGGAAATTGACTATGGGCTTTTTACAAATCTTGCCCATGACCACCTTGATTATCATGAAAATATGGACAGTTATTTTAATGATAAGAAGAAGATTTTTTCCCTTTTAAAAGATGAGGGAAAAGCTGTTGTTAATCTTTATAATTCATGGGGAGAAAAAATGGCAGAAGACCTGAAGATAGAGAAAGTCCCATTAATCATGCTTGGAGATGATAAGTGCTGTTCCATTGAGGACGTACAGTTGAACGGCCAAACAGTTTTCACATTGAAAATGGAGGATAAACGTTATAAAATCAAATTTCCTCTTCCCGGTTATCATAATGTCTATAATGCCGCCATGGCTTTCTTAACGGGTAAGGATATGGGGATCGAGTCCGATGACATGATTAAAGCCCTTGCGTCTTTCCCAGGAATACCTGGACGGTTTGAAACGATCACACATCCAACCGGTGCAAAATTTGTTGTTGATTATGCCCATACGAAGGATGCGTTTGAGTACTGCCTGGAAACAGCGAGGCAGCAGGGAGCTGAAAGGATTTTTCATATTTACGGCTTCCGAGGGGGCAGGGATCAATCCAAACGGGAAGAAATGATTAAGGTTTCAGCAAGATACAGCAGCCAATTTTATTTGACTGCCGATGATTTAAATGATGAAACAGAGGAAAAGATGATCAGTGATCTGCACAAGCTGAATGAACAATTCGGAAACGGCAAGGGACAGGTCATTGCCGACCGGACATTGGCCATTCAAAAAGCATGGCAGCAAGCGAAAAAGAATGATTGGATCTTTATCACGGGTAAAGGGCCGGAATCCTATAAAAAACCGTTTAAACTTGCGGCGGAAAGCGATTTAGAGACACTTAAGCTTTTACAGAATTCGGAGAGACAGCAAGGAGTTATATGAACAAAGGAGCAGCCCTTCAGGTCTGCTCCTTTGTTATTATTCAATAAGATCCAAATAGTCAGCAACAATTCCATCCAAAGGATAATGCTTTAATTTCTCAGCTTCTCTTTTCGATCTGACAGTCCAGGATACTGCCTTCATACCATTTGAATGGATAAGATTAATCACACGCTTATTTACCACAGTCCACTTTGGATTTACATAACTAGCAAATTTCGCTAACTTTTTAATTTCAATTTTGTCGGGCGGATAATTAATCAGGATGCCGACCGGCACTTCAGGGAGCAGTTCATGAAATTTTTTCATGGACTGGGTTTCAAATGATTGAACGATAATATGATCTCCTCCTTTGAGATGAAGGCTCCGTTTTTTTAGTTCCTTTGCGATAAGTTCCTCGATTCCCGGGTAAATTGATGGCTTTTTCAATTCAATTAAGAGCCCAACCTGATTGGCATATGCATCCAAAACCTCTTCAAACGAGGGAATGGAAGCACCGCGGTATTTTTGAGAAAACCAGCTTCCTGCATCCATCTTCCTCAGCTCATCAAAGGTATAATCTGAGACCTTCCCTTTATGGTCGGTTGTACGGTCTACCAGCGTATCATGAATTACGACAAGTTTTCCATCCTTGCTCAATTGGACATCTATTTCAAGATAGTCCGCACCCATTTCAAGTGCACGGTCATATGAAGGGAATGTATTTTCAGGACAATACCCGGCTGCACCCCGATGACCAATTTTTTTAATTTTATGAGTAGAGCTGGCAATTTTTTTTATGCCGAAAAATGAGATAACTGTTGCCAAAGCTGTAAAAAAAGCATTTTTCATTCCCTTCACAGTCATTTCTCCTCGCAATTTTTTGCTCATCTTAAAGGATACGAAAAGAACTTGTCAAATATTCTTCTCTCTAAAATAGATTTTTCGTGTAATTGAACCCTTTGACCTGATACTTTTTAAGCAAATAGTTATTTAGGAGTAGTTCTATTGATACAAAATAAATAGAATGGCTTATTGATATTTTCTGAATATTTTAAATATACTTAACATACATCAGGTGAGACGGAAATTTTACAAATTGAGAGGAGAGAAGGAATGAAGAAAAAAAGAGTTTTGGGAGCAGCCTTGCTTAGTATGACAATGGGATTATCAATGTTTTCAGCCGGTGCATTTGGTCAGGCCCCGGAGACAAAGGAGGATTACCGTGTTTGGGTTCAGGGCTCTTCCGCTGAAAACAACAAACTGAAAACCCAATATGAAGCCAGGTGGGACTTTGGCGATAAAGGTTTTACAACCAATGTGAACAGCAAGCAATATCAAGCATTGCTTAAAAATAAAAATCTGAAAATACAGCTTGTTCGGGAACATACAATTGATGCAAAACCAGGAACTGGGACTGAAGCAGCTCCATCTGATGAAACACCTTGGGGAATTGAAGCGATTTATAATGACAGCAGCATCCAGGCTACTTCCGGCGGAAACGGCATAAAAGTGGCTGTCCTTGATACAGGGGTATATACCGGGCATGCCGATTTGACGGGAAGCGACGAGCAATGCAAGGATTTCACACAAAGAAAAAACCCGCTTGTAAACGGCTCCTGCAATGATAAGAATGGCCATGGAACCCATGTGGCGGGTACGGTGCTCGCACATGGCGGGGCGAATGGCCAGGGTGTTTATGGCGTTGCACCGGAAGCAGACCTATGGGCCTATAAAGTACTGAATGACCGCGGATCAGGCTATTCTGATGATATTGCCGGTGCTATCAGGCATGCTGCTGACGAAGCAGAACGGACAGGTTCGAAGGTAATCATATCAATGTCCCTGGGATCCAGCAGTAAAGATTCCATGATTGCAAGCGCCGTCGACTATGCATACGGCAAAGGTGTCCTGGTCGTAGCCGCAGCAGGAAACAGTGGTCCTGGCAGCAATACAATTGGCTATCCGGGAGCCCTAACAAATGCGATTGCAGTAGCCGCGCTCGAAGATGTTCAGGTAAACGGTACATACCGGGTGGCGGATTTCTCTTCACGGGGCAACCCTCTTACAGATGGCGACTATGCCATCCAGGAACGGGATGTGGAAGTCTCTGCTCCAGGACGTGCCATCGAATCAACCTGGTATAACGGCTCCTATAATACGATCAGCGGAACTTCTATGGCTACTCCACACGTTTCCGGGCTTGCTGCAAAAATCTGGGCATCCAATACTAATATGAGCAACACTCAGCTTCGCACTGAACTCCAAAACCGTGCAAAGTTAAACGATATAAAAGGCGGAAGCGGAACTGCAGCCGGTGATGACTATGCATCAGGATTTGGCTTCCCGAAGGTAAAATAAAACTTTAGTATTTAGCCGGCCACCCTTAAGGATAGCCGGTTTTTTATCGTATTGGAAATGATAAATTTTCTCGTTTTGGGAGGAGGTTTGAAGCATTCATAAAATCTGTCATTGTTGATAGTCCTGTCTTTAAATCAATCAGAGCTATACATTTAAAAGTTTTATATGAGTTACTAAATTTGAGCTATACGTATAAAAAATATCCGCAAATAAAAGCTCAAAACTTGTGTGCCCACGCAAATCTGCCACACGTCAAGGTGGAACAGACATTAAAATATTCATTTCGAAAAAAACCTCTTTAAGATAGTGAAAATGCAGATTTTCCTTCTGAGTGTGATGCCCCTCACTTCATAACGTCTCTTGAGTTTCTATAATGAGAATAAATCTCATTATAAATGGAGGCATCAGATTATGAGTTCTCAGCTTAAAGATAAGGTTTTTGAAGCATTAGAAGAGGTTATTGATCCTGAACTTGGAATAGATATTGTAAATTTGGGCTTGATTTATGAAGTAAACATCGAAGAAGATAAGGCGCATATTGTTATGACGATGACTTCTATGGGCTGTCCACTGGCTGGGCAAATCATGGCAGGCGTGAAAGCTAGTATCCTGGAAAATGTAGAAAAAATCAAGACTGTGGATGTGGATATTGTCTGGAGTCCGCCTTGGACAAAAGAAAGAATGTCCCGGTACGCACAGCTTGCTCTAGGAGTTCACATATAATGATTTAAAAAGGAAGAAGGGAGCCTCTTCCTTTTTTTTATTCTAAAGAGACAATAACCCATTCCCATTCTGGAAAATTGCATATGATTTAGTGGGTATTTTTATCTGCATTCCACTTGAGGAGGAAAAAGGGTGAATCATATGCCACCAGAGTTTTCGATGGTTGACCAAAGAATAAGACCATTTGGTTTTGGAAGAAGGCCTTTTTACGGAGGATTTGGATTTCCGTTCGTCGGAGGTCTGTTAGGAGGATTGGCGTTAGGTGCTTTGGCAAGGCCGCCTTTTTATGGGCCATACTATTACCCGCCATATCCATATTACGGTTACCCAGGGTTTTACTACTAGAATAAATGAAGCTCTGCCCTAATTTGGGGCAGAGCTTTTATTTAGGCTTATTATTCCCATTCCTCATAAACAATAATACCACCAGTCAGGTCCAGTGTATTTCTTTCCCCTTTGTAAAAAAGCTTTCCTTCTTCTTTTACAATCAGATTTTCATATGTAAAGACGCTTTTTCCAGAAGGAAGCTGAATGACGATTTTCTGACCAAGGTCTTTCTTTGGCGCTTCAATGGTTATAAGGCTTTGAGAATAAAAATAAAGTGCTGTAAAGAGTGCGATTAAACAACTGCCACATAGGATAATTGACACCATCAAGAAATTACTTCTTGGCTTTTCCAAGTGAAGATCAGTTCTTGTCATATTCCTTATCCCTCCGCTAATTAAGTATATATCTCTATTCCACCAATTCTCAGCATTTAATCCTATAAAATTGGTTTTTTTATCCCTGAATAAGTTATGCAGGAGGGGAAATGAAAATGACAAAAATGGGCTAAAAGATAGACAAGCTATTTAAAACACAAATTTAGATATCTTACTGGAAACTATTTTATATGCATAGATATTCCAGAAAAATGAAACATTTTAAAGTCATTACACGTAAATAAATTATTCCAGTAATAGAATTAACAGGAAAAGGAGGATGGCATTTAACATCTTTAAGGCGATGCAGGAAAGAGTGCGGTTTGCCGCCAAAAAAACATATGGATAAGGATGCTTGCCCATGGAATTATTCGGATTGCCTATTCAAACCATTTACCTCTACACACTTATTTTTTCAGGAATTTTAATTACTTTGTATATCTTTTTCGGCGATATGGCCGAGGGAATTGGCGAGGCAACGAGCTTTCTAAATCCGGTGCTGATCCTTGCCTTTATCACGTTTACTTCAGCTGCGGGTTATATTTTGGAAATGCTGACTTCCCTTAGTAGTCTGGTTATCCTTTTGATAGGAATTGCGATTGCTTTGATTTTGGACACACTGCTTAATGTTTTTGTCCTTGTTCCTTTGTCTTCAGCTGAGGAATCCCTTGTCTATACAGAGGAATCATTAAGGGGAAGGGTAGGTACTGTTTTAATTCCCATACCAGAAAACGGTTTCGGCGAAGTGATGATTGAGAATATTAGCGGAAGGATATCGAAACCGGCCGAAAGCTATGAAAATACTTTTATTGCAGAAGGAAAAAAAGTACTGATTGTCGATGTGAACAATGGGGTCATACAAGTTATGGAACATGAACAATTATAGATAGGAGGAAACAAAATGATAATGGTGTGGATCGTTGTCGGCATTGCCGCGTTTTTTTTGATAGCATTATTGGGTGTATTCATCACAAAGTACCGGACAGCAGGACCGGATGAAGCTTTAATCGTAACAGGAAGCTACTTGGGCAGTAAAAATGTCCATATTGATGAATCTGGTAACAAAATAAAAATAATCAGGGGGGGAGGAGCCTTTGTCCTTCCTGTATTCCAGCAGGCAGAGCCGTTAAGTCTGCTATCAAGCAAACTGGAGGTAACAACTCCGGAGGTATATACCGAGCAGGGAGTTCCAGTAATGGCTGACGGAACTGCGATTATTAAAATAGGCGGAAGCATCGGTGAAATTGCCACCGCCGCAGAACAATTCCTCGGCAAGTCAAAAGAAGACCGCGAGAATGAAGCGAAGGAAGTTCTTGAAGGCCATTTAAGATCAATTCTTGGTTCTATGACCGTAGAAGAAATATACAAGAACCGCGATAAATTTTCCCAGGAGGTCCAGAGGGTTGCTTCACAGGATTTGGCCAAGATGGGTCTGATTATTGTTTCTTTTACGATTAAGGATGTCCGTGATAAAAATGGCTATCTGGATTCACTCGGAAGGCCGAGAATTGCCCAGGTTAAACGGGATGCCGATATTGCAACTGCAGAAGCTGAAAAGGAAACAAGGATTAAGCGGGCTGAAGCGGATAAAGATGCGAAAAAAGCCGAGCTTGAAAGAGCAACGGAAATAGCAGAAGCAGAGAAAGAAAATCAAATGAAAATGGCTGACTATAGAAGGGACCAGGACATCGCCAAGGCTCGTGCCGATCAAGCGTATGATCTGGAAACTGCCCGTGCCAAGCAGGAAGTAACTGAGCATGAAATGCAAATCCGTATCATTGAGCGCCAAAAACAAATCGAGCTTGAAGAAAAAGAAATTTTAAGAAGAGAACGACAATATGATTCCGAAGTAAAGAAGAAGGCTGACGCGGATCGATACGCAGTTGAACAGGCAGCTGAGGCAGAAAAGAAGAAACAAATTGCAGAAGCAGATGCCAACCAGTATCGAATCGAATCGCAGGCCAGGGCTGAAGCAGAACGTGTAAGGGCAGATGGGTTAGCGAAGGCGGATTCCGAGCGTGCACAAGGTGAAACAGAAGCAGAAATCATCCGTCTCAAAGGTCTTGCAGAGGCAGAAGCCAAACGAAAAATTGCCGAAGCATTTGAACAGTATGGGCAGGCAGCGATTATGGATATGGTCATCAAAATGCTTCCAGAATATGCGAAACAGCTTGCGAGCCCATTAACTAATATTGATAAAATTACGGTCGTCGATACAGGCAGTGACGGAAAAAATGGCGGTGCCAACAAGGTGACCGGCTATGCTATCAATCTGATGTCCACGATGCAGGAAAGCCTAAAAGCTTCATCTGGAATCGATGTGAAGGAACTTCTGCAGAACTTTTCAGGCAAAGGGAACGTCCGTCAAAGCCTTGACCAGCTGACAGAAGAATTAACAGTTAGTAAACAGGAGTCAGCTCACATAGAAGCTGAAGCAAAAACAACAGATGAAAAATAATGAATATGCCTATTTTTTCTTGAAAAATAGATTAAAAAAGCTGTTATATCAAGAAAAATTTGAAGCCTCTCCTGGAGGGGCTTCTTTTTTGCGGTTAAAAACTGTGTATTCGTCTATCGCACAAATTGGGTGAATTGAATAGGATATATTGAATCAAACAAAGGAGGTAATTGACTATGTCAGACGGATGCGGATACGGCGGAGGTTTCGCCCTTCTAGTTGTATTGTTTATTTTGCTAATTATCATCGGTGCTTCTTGGGGTTACGGTGGATACGGATATTAAAAAGTATCAGAGACAGATTTTTCTGGTAAAGGAGGGGATTCTATAATGTACGGCTACGGATATGGCGGCTACGGCTATGGTGGAGCTGGATATGGCGGCGGTTTTGCATTAATCGTTGTTCTATTTATCTTGCTTATTATCGTAGGCGCTGCTTGCTTTAAGTGGTAATAGAGTAAAAGAAAAGCAGGGTCTGCCTGCTTTTCTTTTGTTTAGGGATACATATTTTGGGGCTGGGGAGTGAGGTATGCATAAAGGTTCGGCTGGAGCGTAAAGAAGAAAAAACGCGTGTAAAAGCATGGCCCGCGCTAAAAGTGGGTAAAACCGCGTGTAAAACCCCCGGTTCCCGAATCAAATACCATTCCTGCTCTTAAAATTTTAACTAGCCTCTTATCTGTGTTTCCAACCACTCAAATTGGGGAAATGAATAACATCTAATTCTAAATGGGAGGTTGGCTGACATGGCTGAGTTTAAAACGCAGGGTCGAGAAAATACGATGCGAGAGATTTATTCCATATTGGAGGGCGGACTGCAGCGTGATATGCATCAAAAGGAGTATAAACTAGTGTCAGAGTGGGTTAGCGGATTTAATCAGGAAGAGCGTGCAACTGTCTTAAATATGCTTAAAGAACTGACTAACAAGCATATCCGTATTGACTAATCACCCCTGGAAGCTGAACGGCCACACATGTTCACAACCTGGTAAAAAGCCTATTGACAAAAATAGCCACTTAAATTTATACTACAATCAAATCGTTTGAAAGGGATGATTCAGGGGCATGAAGTTCTAATCTTATTTTTTCTGGTATCTTTTTAAATTTTAAAAAGCTTAACCCGGAGAACATAGGATTAGTGTGCCCTTTTTTAATCACCCCTTTTATCGTTATAAAGGATAATCTTTATGGTTATTGGCGGATTAATGTTTGTTTAGGCTCGTTTTTTTATGTTTGCACCATTCTAAAGATGGGTGCACAATCCTCTCCGGGTATCGGGGAGGTTTTTTTATGGGTGAAAATAAGCGTTTAAACACGGATAAGCACAATAGAAATTTGCATTTGCCTGTTCTTAAGGCGAGAGGAATAGAAAAATCGTATGCTGATAAAACAGTGTTTTCCAATCTGCAATTTGATATCTTTCAGCGGGATCGTATCGGCCTTGTTGGTTTGAATGGAACTGGAAAAACCACTTTGGCCAATATCCTATTCGGAAGCATCGAGGCGGATAAAGGGTCAATCGAGCGGATGAAAGAACCATTCAGAATCGGTTACCTTCATCAATCAGCAGATTATTCAGTCGGTGAGTTTCAGGAGTTTGAAACGATTCTCGATAAAGACATGCTTTATCAGGCGAGCAAGCTGGGTTTGTCGAAAATCCAGGAGTGGGAGCAGGAAAGGCTTAAATCTTTGAGTGACGGGGAAAGGCTTAAACTGTCTTTAGCAAAGGTTTGGACTTCCAAACCAGATATGCTGATTTTGGATGAACCGACCAACCATTTGGATTCAAAGGGGATTGAGTGGCTTATAAACCAAATCAGCGCCTTCAGCGGGCCTGTTCTGATGATATCCCATGACCGCTATTTTCTTGATGAGACTGCTCAGCAAATCTTCGAACTGCAGAATGGCACTCTTTCCATCTACGACGGAAATTACACTTCATATCGAGAGCAAAAAGAAAAGAATTACGAAGATCAGCTACATCAATACAATACCCAGCAGCGGGATATTGAGCGGATCGAAAACCAAATGGCCAACTTGAAAAAATGGTCTGAGAAAGCCCACCGGGAATCAACGAAAGGCGGGAGCCCCTCGGAAAATAGGCAAATTGGCTTTAAGGAATATAATCGTGTCAAAGCAAAGAGGATGGACCAGCAGATTAAGTCCAAAATGAAGAGACTTGAGCAGGAGCTTGAAAAGAACAAAATCGAAAAACCAGAAGGAGAGGCAAAAGTACATTTTCAATTTGATGCCTCTGGCAAAAGAGGAAAGAGAATTATTGAAGCGAAAAACTTATCGAAAAGATTCGGAGACAGAGTCCTTTTCAAGGATAGCCACTTTTATATAAAGCACGGTGAAAAAATAGGTATTCTAGGAGGAAATGGGGCAGGCAAAACTACATTTATCCGAATGCTCCTGAATGAAATTCCCGTATCTGAGGGAGAGCTTTGGAGAAGTGACACTTTAAAGATTGCCTACTTAAGCCAGGATGTAAGTGATCTTCCTTTGGCAAAGAGTCCGGTTGAAGCCCTTAATCTTACAGACCGTGAAACCATATTCAGAGCAAGGACTCTTTTAGCAAATTTGGGATTGAAAGAAGCGATGATCAACCAGCCCATTGAGAATCTGAGCATGGGGGAACGCATAAGAATCAATCTCACAGATATGCTTTTAAGAGAGTATGATGTCCTCATACTGGATGAACCGACGAATCATTTGGATTTGCCAAGCAGGGAGCAGTTTGAAAAAACGCTGAAGGATTTTACTGGTACACTTATTATTATTTCGCATGATCGATATTTTATGGAGAAGTTAAGCAGCAAAATGCTTGTCTTTGAAAATAACAGAATCGCAAGGTATGAAATGGGGCTTAGGGAATTTGGTGTAAAATCAAAGAAGGCCACCCCCCTTGAAAATGGAGATAACAGGAAAGAGGAAATGATGGTTATTGAAAATCGGATTACCGCAATACTGGGAGAGCTGAGCCTGCTTTCTCCAGGAGAACCTAAATATTCGGAGCTTGATCAAAAATTTAAAGAATTACTGAAGGAAAAGAAAGAGCTGACAGATTTATAATCCGAAAAGGCAGGCCCAAATGAAGCTGGGCCTGCCTTTTTTTAATTGCCTTTCTTCTTCTTCTTCTTCTTTTTCTCGTTAATCCACAGCTTTCCGTCAGCAGTCTTTCTTGTTTCATTGCCGTATTCATCCGTTGCTTTCACTTCAATTTCTGCTCCAGGCGCTTTTACATTGGATGTGGCTGTGTAGTAGCCGACATAATGGCCTGGAGATTCTTCCATCATTGGAAGATCGATAGCGTTTGTCAGCTGTGCACCTGTATTGGTTAACGGCATTCTAATGGCAAAGACAGCCGTTAATCCTGGTTCGCTGTCAAATTCAATTTTTACAGATTCACCTTTCTTAATTTCTTTGTCTTCTGAAGGCAGAAGATTTCCAATCTCTGGGGCAGTGTATTTTGCATCAATGGTGACTGTTTTTTCCTCAGTATTTTCCGCTTTATCCTTTGCTGTAACGGTGATGACATTTTCACCTTCATCCAATAGGATACGGAGAGAATATTTGCCTTCTGCAACCTGTGCAGGTTGGCCATTTACTTTAACCCAGTCAAGGTTTTCGTCCGATACAGATCCTTCAACTGTCACTGTTTCTTTGTTTGTTTTTGTCTCATCAGCAGGACTTGTAATGGCCAATTCCGGTTTAGTCTGATCAAATATTACTTTTACAGGCTCCGAAGCATCCGTTGAACCAGCTTCAGTCGATGCTTTGGCAGTAAGGATATTTTCTCCTTCGGCTAGTGAAATTTCCGCTGAGAATGTCCCTTCATCTGTTGTTTCTGCTGAAGAGATTTCCTCTCCATTATTGAATATATTGACAGTTGTTGTTGGAGCGGAGGTACCTTCAATAGTAACGGTGCCCTGGTTTGTGAACGTTCCGTCAGCTGGAGAGATGATCACAGGTGCAGTTACTTCATAGTTCACTGTTGCTCGAATCATATAGTTGCCTTCATCCTCAGGTGAAGGTGACCATGCTCCACCAACCATTTGCCAGCTCCGTCCAGCATTCCCGCCGTCTTCATCTGTTCCTAGTCCTGGTGCGTTCGGATTTGGTGCCGATTGGATATACACCATGTAGAAGTCCCCGTTTACCAGGATGCCTTCCTCACTTAAGTCAACATGTGTCCATTCTCCGTTTCTTAAAGCAGTGGCATCATAAGGACCTGCAAGCTTTTTGCCAGGTGCTCCATCTGGACCGCTTGCATCATAGACTTCCACCTTGAAATCTGTTCCGCCTGGATTTGGCCAGGATGTATCCCAGAAGCGGAATAATCCGCCTGTTACCATTGCACGATCATGGCCCGAAGCCAGGGACATTTTAACAGCCCAGCCATTGCCGGCATCATAGAATGCACGTGCATTTTCAGCTGTTCCATCGTCATAGCCAATTTCACCTGGATACCCAATAAATGGCTTTAAATCAATGTTAAGTTCCTCTGAAGATTCGCCCTCAATTGTAATACTTTGCTCTTTGCTATAGAAGGAAGGAGCCATCGTTTTTAATGTGTATGTGCCTTCATAGGCTGTAAGCGTATATTCTCCGTTTTCATTTGTGATGACAGGCTGAACGGCAGCATCTTCTATTAATAAAAGAGTGGAACCCGCTACAGGTTCGCCTGTGACTTCATTCGTAACTACACCAGTTACTGTTCCCTTTGGAATTTCTTCTAAAATAAAGTTTGCAGTAACTTCTCCGTCTTGTGGAATATTAACGCTTTGAGTCTGTGAACGGAATCCGTAAGCTTCTGCCTGGACAGTGTATTCCCCTGAAGCGTGAACGAATTCATAAGATCCATCCTGGGGATTGGTAAACACAGATCTACCTGATTCCAGTACGCTTACTTCTGCCTGTAAAGGTAAAACGGAAGGGGCAGGCTGCTGCTGATTTGCTTCATTCTTTGCAGGAGCGTCCTTTTTAGGAGTAATTTTGTCAGGGTTTACTGCGTCTTTCCTTAATTCAGCTGAAGCTTCATCCTTTTCGACGCCCAGCTGAGCTTTGCGGGCTGGTTCGATCGGTGCATCTGATAACTGGACATCATCCAGATACCATCCTTGCTTTAACACAGAACCATCTGTAGTAACATTAAAGGCTACATAGATTCTTTGGCCTGCATAAGCACTTAAATCTACTTCACCATCAATCCATCCTGTTGTAGTGCCATTGACTCGAAGGACCTGTTCCCAGTTCTCCATATCTGTTGACACAAAGACATGGCCATAATCATAACGGTTCTCAAGTTCATGCCATTGCTTGAATTGTAGGTATGCATTTCCCTCAGGCAAGTCGATCGGCGGCATTTGCAGGTTCATATTGGCTCTGTTCGCATAAGTTCCGGCAAGGTTTGTTGCATATACTTTCTCACCTGAAGCTGCATTTCCAGGGCCGGAAGCAGGCACACCCCATTCCCAGCTGTTTTCAGGACCATATGAAGTCCACCCTACCGGCTGCGATTCAAAATTTTGAGAGTAGCCGATACTAATACCCGGTCTAACCCCTACTTCAAATGAATCGGTTTCGGTTAGATTTCCGCCGAAATCGATTACTTTCCATTTATATGTCACAGAAGGCTCAGCAATATCTGAACCAGGAATAACTGCCTGGTATGTGCCATCTTTATAGTTTCCAGCTGTTCGTTCGGCCTCAACTGTTCCCCAGCTGCCGTCAGCTCTTAAGTATTCGAGATCCACTCTAGTGACGCTTACATTATCTGCTGCAGATAAATCCAATACAAGATCCATTCCTGCATATGTTTCCTGAGGTGCTTCATGATTGACTTCAGGAGCTTCGGTGTCGTCTCCCTCTTTTGCTACCTGACCATTAATTTTACCAAGGCCAGTCATTACGGAAGAAACCGCATCAAAAGCATTGACTAAGCCATATCCAAAGCCGTTATTTGGACTCTCAGGATAAGTACCATTTGTTAACGGAGTAGAGGTGGTTAATAAAATTTCCTCCATTTCCTCAACAGTCAAGCTTGAATCAACTTGGCGAAGCAATGCTGCAACCGCAGAAACGTGCGGGCCTGCCATGGATGTTCCGTTCCAGCCGCCTTCATATCCGCTGCCAGGAACGGAGGAACGAATGTTAACTCCAGGTGCAGATACATCAGGCTTAATTTCTTCGTATGGAGATGGTCCCTGCAGTGAGAAGCTTGCTAAACCATTGTTTATATCAGTCGCACCAGTTGCGAATGATTCTGGATAGTTAGCTGGTGTGGCAACAGATCCCGGTCCTCCCGGATTAAATAATGTTGTGTTGCCCGCAGAAAACTCAGGGAAAATTTCAGCTGCACGCCAAGCCTGCACCATAGGGCGGTACCATTCATCAAGCCCTGGTCCGCCGCCCCATGAGTTATTGACGACGTCTGGCGCCTTTTCTGGATGAGGATTTCCTTCAGCATCCTTCGGAGCTAAAATCCATTCGCCAGCTTCCAGCAGGTCTACGTCAGTTCCACCGGATGCAGTGAATGCTTTAACTGCAATCCATTTTGCACCGGGAGCGACTCCAACCTGATTGGCACCGTTTGGTTCAGAACCAACCATTGTTCCAGTTACATGGGTTCCGTGGCCTTGATCATCATAGGGAGCTGTTTGCCCGGCAGTAGCATCGAACCAGTTGTATTCATGGGATGGAGAATCCGGTTCTGCTGCATTATAGCCGAGGTATTTTTCTTTTAAAGCAGGATGGTTCCACTGAACGCCTGTATCAATGGAAGCAACGACAGTACCGGAACCGTCGATACCCATTTCCCAGACGGCAGGAGCGCCAACACGGTTAATATTCCACTCTATAGAGTTTGTTTCTGCTTGTGTCTGGAGAGCTTTCTCAGCTTCTTTTGTTGGCTTATGAAGCTGTCTTGTCTCGTTTGGAAGGATTTTTTCTACTTCAGGGAATGTTGCAATTTGTTCCATTACATCCTTTGAAGATGTAACAGCCATGGCATTGACAATGTAGAAGGATTGAACATTTTTCGCCTTGCCGGCTTTTTCCTGCTTTTGAAGGAAATCAGCGACATGACCTTGAGTTTCAATAGCTGTAGATCGTAGTGAGGATAGGACTGCAGATCGTTTCATGTACTTTAATTTGGAGGCAGTTAGCTTTTGTGATTGAGCCTCTTTTTCAGCCTTCTTGGCCGCTTGGGCTGTATCAGCTTGTTCTTTAAACTTGATTAAGTATGTTACGTTATCCTCTTTCTCGAATTGTTCCATCAATGAACGGTTTATTTTATTTTTTGCAGTCTCAAGTGAAGCCTTCTTAACCGATGTATGAGGGGAGCTTTTGCTTTCAGCAGATCCCATGCTTGGTAACATCAGCGGTAGAATTAAAAATGTTGTCAACATAATATAGAGAAACTTGTTAAAAGCGATTCTTTTTCTTTTTTTCAAAAAATTACCTCCTCATTTGGATTAATCACTTATTCAGAAAGACAACTCTTTGACTCAGAAAACAATCACCCCCTTAAGGTTATAATAGAGATGGAAATCCTTTCCTACACAAGTACTTTAGCGAATTAATTAGGGGGAAGGTTGTCGAAAGAAAAAGAAAAATGCTGGGGTTTTGTAAAATAGAGAGAAGGTTGCAGCACCGGCAAAAAGTTACAGTCCGAAAGTTTCATTTATTACATGTGCTGAGTGGAGTAAAGGAACCATTTAAAAAAATACAGAAAGTATTTGATTAAATACATGGAAAAAATAAGGAAATGGGGGGAGGCAGTATTTTTCGTGAATGGTAAAATAAATAAAAAGAGGGGCGGGCAGGATCAGCTTACCATTTAACATGAAGAGGATTTAAGCCAAAAATAATTAATAATATAGGCAATATGCAGTGTAACTTCTACGATATTCTTTTATTTTTGCTCCCTATCGAAATGTTTCAGTCCATTAATCTCGTTTTATGTTTGAATTGAAAAATGAAGCAATATGACTAAAGAGGAATAGAAAAATAGGTATATTGATTAAATTTTGCATTTTAATACATAAATGCAGATGTACCAATAGGAGAGTCCTTGAACCTCCGCTTGTAAAATGGAAAAATAGTGTTTCTTTTTTTCATCTGATTCGTCTAATAATATGCGAGGGGGCGCCACTAATGGAGAGAATTTCCGCAGAAACATTTGAAGAAATGTACAATGAATATAGCGATCGCATTTATGGATACATATTTCTTCTCGTAAATGATAAAGAGGTTGCAGAAGATTTAACCCAGGATACCTTTATTAAAGCCTATAAATATATGAACCAATTTAATGGGGAGTCACAAATCTTTACGTGGCTTGTACGGATATCCAGAAATGTTGCTATTGATTATTTGCGCAAGAAAAACAGATTTAAATTTTTTTCTATTGAAAAATTCCATTTGCCTTCAGATGAAGATACTCCCACGGAAATTATTATTAAGGGAGAAAAAGCCGCACTCTTATATGAAGCAATCCGTCATTTGAAATTAACCTATCAAGAAGTGCTAATTTTAAGAAAAATAAAGGAGTTTTCCATAAAGGAAACAGCTGAGATTTTGAATTGGAATGAGAATAAAGTAAAAATCACCACTTCCCGTGCACTCGCCGCGCTAAAAAAAGAACTGGAGAAAAGGGGGGGAGATCCATGAAGAACTCATCCGGATTCGATAATTCATTCAGTGAATTAAACCGGATCCCACGCCCGCAAAAACAAAAACAAGAGAGTTTTCGGAAAATTATTAATGAAATAGAACGAAAACCAGCTATGAATAGATACATGTTCCCAAGATTTCTAACTGCTGCCGCTGCATTGGCTGCCTGTGTTCTTTTTGCTTTCATCATTTATTCTGAGGTTGACATGACACATGGCAGCAATAGCGAATCCATGGCAGGAATAGGCAATAGTATTATTACCCAGACAGCTATTTCTTTATCGGAATCAGAAAAGACTTTTTCAGCAGAACGGACTGATTCAGCAAAATCAGCGATTGTACAAGATGAAAAGTGGGAAAATACAGTGAGAAATGCTGTTGATTCAGCACAGCCGGCAGATGCTGTCCTCTCATCGAAACCGCTGTTTGATGTACAAATCATGTTAAAAGGCAAAGAGCCGATCAAACTTAAAATCTGGGAAGAGGATGGCGAAGTATTTATCCGTCCAATGGCAAGCGAAAAGATGTACAAAGTGTCATCTGAAGAAAGCGGCCTTTTCCTGCAATACTTAAAAGCCATATCTGATAGCCTTCAAAAGACTCCTTAATCTGACTCCAATAAGGAGTCTTTTTTTGTCTTTCATTCCTATATCTTTACAAATTCCGAGAAAAATTTCAAAAAAATGTTTAAAACCTGAATGTCAGGGGTACTTCTATCCTTGTTAATAAATTATTTTACTATCTGGCCAGAATCATTCCTTTGCGCAAAGGTATAGGCAGTTTCTTAAAAACTAAAGATATAAATCTCATAGGGGGAGCATCATGAAAAAAGGAATTATCTTTATTATTTCAGCAATCCTGCTTTTAGGGACCTTGGCGGGATGCTCTGGGGAAGAGAGTGCACAGGCAGAAAAAACAAAAGACGGCAAGGTGATCGTTGATTTTTGGAGTTTCTGGGGTTCTGAAACAAGAAGGCCTATTATCGAAAAAATAATAGATGATTTTAACCAGTCACAGGATGAGGTTTTTGTAAAGCATACATATTTGCCATGGGGCGATATATGGACTAAAAACCTTGCATCTGTTGCTGCCGGGAACCCCGCGGATGTTATTATCAATGATATCAATTCGGTAGCACAACGTGCAGAAAATGAGCAGGTTGAAGATTTAAGCAAATATATGGATGACTCATTTAAAGACCAATTCTATCCGCATTTATGGGAAACAGTCATGTATGAGGATAAGCCTTACGCTGTTCCATTTAACACAGATACGAGATTGCTATTTTATAATAAAGACGCATTTAAAGAAGCGGGGCTTGATCCTGAAAAACCGCCTGCTACATGGGATGAGCTGGAAGAATATGCTCAAAGTCTGGATATTAAAAAGGGAGACCGATATGAGCGTGTAGGCTTCTATCCGCTTTGGGGCAGCATTGGCGCACCTAGCTGGATGACAAGTGCAGATGGCGGAAAAGGATTTATTAAAGAAGGCGAATTATATATCGATACTCCTAAAAAGAAAGAAGCTCTTGAGTGGCTTTTAGGCTGGAAGGATCGCCTTGGTGAAAAAACAGTTCAATCCTTCGAAGCAGAGTTTGGCAGTGAACAATCAAATCCGTTCATCGCAGGAAAGGTAGCGATGTGGATTGACGTCGGTACATTCTATACGCAAATCCGTGATTATGGGAAAGATATGAATTTCGGCGTTGCCCCGATTCCTGCTTATGAAGAAGGGTCAGGCAACTGGAGCGATGGCGGCGGTTTTGTGGCTGAAGTTCCAAAAGGCGCCAAGCATCCTGAGGAAGCAATGAAATTTATTGAGTATTTAACAGGCCCGAAAGCACAGAAGTACTGGGCAATGGAAAACTATGATAACGTCGCAAACATAGAAGCGGCAGAAGCTGCGGTGGAAGAGCTTCAAGGTGATGATAGATATGTTTATGAAGCTTCCGTGAAAAACCTTGAACAAACACAATTGTTCCCGGTTCCGGTTGAGTACCCGGATTATCAAAGCCGGATCAATCCGCATATAGACAATGTGCTGTTAGGGAAAACAACACCTGAAAAAGCGCTCGAAGAAGCAGAACAAGATGTAGAAAAACTGAAAAGAAAGTAAAGGAAAGAGAGAAGGGCGCGTCCTTCTCTCTTTAAAATACAGCAAAAAGAGGGTGTATGGGGTTGAAATCTTATGATACAACGATAGCGCGCCGCGGGACGGACATTGCAGGCGAAAAAGAGAAAAAGAAAACGGCCCGCAAGCGGCTGTCCCGCCAAACAAGAGAGAATATTTTTGGCTATCTATTCATCAGTCCTTGGATTTTTGGTTTCTTGGGACTTACACTTGGACCGCTTTTATTTTCTTTATTTGCAAGTTTTACAGATTATAATATTACTTCAAAAATGAATTTTATTGGACTCGATAATTTTAAAAGAATGTTTACCATTGATGACCTTTTTAAAACTTCTTTATGGAATACTCTTTATTATGTGTTATTTTCTGTTCCGCTGACAACTGCTGGAGCAATCTTCCTGTCAGTTCTATTAAATCAGAAGATAAAAGGGATGAAATTTTTCCGAACGCTTTATTATTTGCCGGCAATTCTCTCCGGTGTAGCAGTTTATTTTTTGTGGATGCAGCTCTTGAGTCCTTCGACAGGACTTGTAAACACTTTTCTTGGATGGTTGGGCATTGAGGGTCCCGCCTGGCTGTTCGATCCGGAATGGACGAAACCTGCATTGCTCCTGATGAAAATGTGGAGTGTTGGAGGAGGAATGCTTCTCTACCTTGCAAGTTTACAGGGAGTGTCTTCCTCCATGTATGAAGCTGCCGAACTTGATGGGGCAGGTGCCATGCAAAAATTCTTTTATATTACACTGCCAATGATATCACCAATCATCTTTTTTGATGTGCTTACAAGTACGATTGGTTCATTCCAAATCTTTCAGGAAGCTTACGTTATGACAGAAAACGGAAGCGGTGGACCAGGAAACTCACTATTATTTTATAACCTTCATATGTGGAATAATGCATTTGAAGTATTTGACATGGGATATGCATCTGCGATGGCATGGCTTCTTTTTATAGTAGTTATGATTCTGACCGTAATCAATATGAAGCTGGGCAAAAAATGTGTACATTACGAGGGGGGAGACAATAAATGAGAGCGGCTGCCGCACCAAGGTTTTATGAAACGAAAAAGTTTAAAGAGAAAGTCAAGCAGACTATTGTTTTCACCGTATTATTAGCAGGAAGTGTTCTAATCCTTTCGCCGATATGGTGGATGATTTCAACCTCCTTGAAATCTCCCGCGGAGATTGCCCAGTATCCGCCTACTTTTATACCAAGTGAATTTCATTTTTCTAATTATGCGGAAGCCTGGAAGACAGCTCCGTTTACACGCTGGGCAATGAATACTTTCTTTATTGCTTTTTGTGGGATGGCTGGAAGTGTACTTGTTAACTCATTAGTTGCCTATGCGTTTGCAAAAATCCGTTTTAAAGGAAGAAATTCGTTGTTTGTGGTTGTATTGTCAACGATGCTGATTCCCGGTTTTGTTACGATGGTTCCGCAATATATCTTATTTTCCAAGCTAGGCTGGGTAAATACGTATTTGCCGCTAATCGTTCCTGCCTTTTTGGGAAGTGCTTTTTTTATTTTCCTTTTGCGTCAGTTCATGATGACCATACCGAATGAACTGATTGAAGCAGCTGTGCTCGATGGCGCAAACCATTTACAAATCTGGTGGCATATCATGCTTCCGCTTACGAAGCCTGCTCTCATTACAGTGGCCATTTTCTCATTTAATGGAGCATGGAATGACCTGCTCGGACCATTGTTGTATTTAAATGATGAAAGTTTATACACCCTGCAAATCGGACTTCAAACATTTAAAGGTACAGTGCAAACCCAGTGGCATTACTTAATGGCCATGTCAGTAATGGTATTGCTCCCCGTTGTGCTGTTATTCTTTTTCTTCCAAAAGCACTTTATTGAAGGTTCAAATATAGCATCAGGTACAAAGGGATAAAAAAATCGGCTAAGCTGCTGCTTAGCCGATTTTTTTATTGTATCGGGCAGTAGGTTCTCCATTCTCCTTGAACGCAAACCTTGTGGCGTGGGACATAGCATTCAGCCATGACGGCATCTGCATTTAAATCGTTTGCAGCCAGTTGCGAAGTGACAGAAGTTTCAGATCCCATGGCAGCTGGAGCACAAGAGTAACCGCCGCGCCATTCATATTTTGTACAGTAGTAGCAGAGTTCACCTGCAGCTCTATTTTCTTCAGAAATGGCCTCTTTATTTTTGGCTGCATCCTCAAGTATCTGCTTCTTTTTTACTTCCACCTCAGCCAGATACTCTTGAAACATGCTATCTTCAGAAACCTCTATTTTGCTTTCTTCACCTGTACCCAGGTCTTTTACATAAAAGGCCTTATCGTCCATAAGCCTGCTATAGTCAACAAGGCGGGCTTTTAATCCGCTGCCGTCAAACTCGTATGAAAAGGATAAGAGGGAGGAGAAATTTACTATTGCATCATCATCCAGAAAAAAACTTTTTTCATTGTATTCCATTTCATATTGAACAGCCCATCCGTACTGGCTGCCACTTACATCTATAAGAGGCTTTGGCTGCATGGGAGCATCCTTTAGGAAGTAAGATTTAAATGTCTTATACTCATCAGCCTTCTTTACTTTCTTTATAAATTCTTTTTCACTCAAATGTTCAGCACCGCTCTTGGGCTGTGCAAATACATTGCCAGAGAAAGCTAGTAAAATAGTCAATAGCAAGAAAATATACTTTTTCAAATTTATACCCCCTAAAAGTATCGTCCAATATAAGAATAACCCATATTTCCAAAATAAGGAATGGTGCGAAGTGATTATATTTATCTAGTTTATTAATACTATTCTGATAATTTTTAAGCCGAGAGTTGATCAGCAGTTAGGGCTCAAACGGAAATAATAGAGATGCTATTAATTATTCCGGCCGAATCAGCATCCACAACATCTATGGGAAAAGGGAAGAAGTGGCAGTAAAGGTTGCCATTGAAGAAAGCTCTCCACTAAAGATAGAAGAAGACGCATAAAAACGGCCATTTGATCTCAAATGGCCGTCCATTCAAAAATGTTTTCCCGGTTTGTAAGCAGAAAATAAAATCATATATTATAGAAGCTTTTGGTATTTTCGAAAAGCTGTTTATAAACACTTCCTAAAGAAGGTTTCTTTTTAATATCTGCCAAGATTCTGATGGAATGCTGCATCATTGCTGGATGGGTAGGCTGGCTTTTGAATGGTCCTTCAAATGGCCATGGACCATCCGTTTCTGCCATCATCCTTTTCAGCGGATAGGTACGGACAAGTTCCTGAATTTCCTTTTCATAGACGATATCTGGAGTAAAGGATATGTAATATCCGTTTGAGATTAACCTGCTGACTGTTGCCTGGTCACCTTTAAACCAATGAAAGTGGGCCTTTTGAACAGAATGCTTTTCTAATAGAGTGCACACAATTGGTGCATCATCATACACAGCGTGAAGGGCAATGGGTTTATTCCATTGTTTAGCAAATTTAATAAATTCTTCCAGAAGAACTAAGTAACCTTCAATCTGAAAGGTGTCTCTAGCATGCTTTTTCCTTAAATAGTAGGGCAGCCCTACCTCTCCCACAGCTATCATTTGATCTTTATGAGTCTCCATCCACTTAAAGAGATCTGAAAGTTCCTGATCGTTTGGCAAGTCTTGTTCAGGATGAAAACCGAAGGCAGGTTTTACATTAGGATATTCGTTTGAAAGCAAGAGATTCCGTTTGCAGGACTCCAAATCAAACGAAACCGTAATGACTGATAGCTGGAATGGCGAATCTTTAAAAATTTCTTTTATTTCTTCATCACTATATTTATCAAGATGAATATGGGCATCAACTATCTTATCCAAAATATTCACCCTCTATTGATTTTTTAACGCCGTATGTATTTCTCTTTTGCATGCAAGGAATTTTTCATCGAGCAGAAGCTCTCCTCTTCTAGGCCGGGAAAAGGGCACGTTAAATTCATGAACCACCTTAGCGGGTTTACTGCTGAGAATTAATATACGGTCGGACAGATAAATGGCTTCTTCTATATTATGTGTAACAAATAGGATGGTCGGCTTATGTTCACTCCATATATCAAGCAGCCATTTTTGCATATCGTGGCGGGTTAGTTCATCCAATGCCGAAAAAGGTTCATCCAGCAGGATCACTGGCTGCGGGCTTAAGAGTGCCCGAATAAAAGCTGCTCTTTGCTTCATGCCCCCAGAAAGCTCATGAGGATAGGCATTCTCATAGTCTGCGAGCCCTGCTTTATGAAGCATATCCCTAGCTGTATCAGGATCTGAATTCCCTTTAAGCTCCTGTCCCAGGAGGACATTTTGGAGAATTGTTCTCCATGGCATTAAGGAGGGTGTTTGAGGCATATAGCTGATAGACCCTCGTTTGCCGTTGATTTTCTCACCACTCAGCTGAATCGTGCCATCGTCTGGCAAAAGTAAACCGCCAATCAGATTAAAAATGGTGCTTTTTCCGCTTCCGGATGGACCCAGGATCGAGACAAATTCTCCTTCGTTTATATGAAAGCTCAGATTGCTAAGAACCAGATTTGAATCAAAGCTTTTTGTTAAATGCTCAAGGGATAATTGTATCATTTCCTAACACCGTCCTGTGTTTTCCATTTGACCAGCAAGCGCTCTGCCAAAAGAATAGCTCCAAAAAACAGCAGGCTGAGCACCATGATGGCAAATATGGCTACAAATACACGGTCCGTCCTAAACGAAGAGGAGGCGAGTGTCATATACACGCCTATACCGTTCTTTGCGCCTAGCCATTCCGAAATTACAGATCCCATTACACTGTAGGTTGCAGAAATTTTCAGGCCGGAAAATAAAGACGGAAGTGAATATGGAAGTTCCAATTTCCAAAACAGCTGTCCTTTGTTTGCTCCTGCCATTAGCATATAGTGCTTAAGTTCTCGGGGTGTTTGCCTGAAGCCATCCAAAGCGGCAACTGTAATCGGGAAAAAGCAAACCAATGTGATGACGATCAGTTTTGGAAGAATGCCGAATCCAAACCACACAACCAGCAAAGGGGCCAGAACAATGATGGGTACATTTTGCGATAGAATGAGGAGCGGGTAAATCGACTCCCTTAAAAAAGGCAATAAGTGCAGCAATACGGCTGTAAGCAAGCCGATTCCCGTACCAATCGCAAACCCCAGTAATGAAAGCATGACAGTGGATTGAAGGTGAAGGAGAAAGCCATCCCATCCGGCAACCGCTTCCTGAAAAATTTCAGTCGGCGGCGGCAGCAGCCATGCAGGGACTTCAGCCAGCATGATTGCCAGCTCCCACAGAATGAATAAAAGGAGGAGAACCGCAGCCGGTCTCCATCCTTTCATTAAAACATTTTTCATGGACGGTATTTCTCCGTTAAATCATTCATTTCAATTCCAGTTGGCTGATATAGGATCTTCACCTGTGAAATAACATTGCTGCTTCCTTTTTCAATCATTTTGGTATTCATTTCTGCGACGATTTTCAATAAATGTTCCAGATCGCCCTCCATTGTTGTTTCCAGGGGGTGAACCTCATATTTAACCCCGGATTCCTGTATTACGCTGATGGCTTCGTCAACATATGGTATAACATTTTCCCCATTTTTTGTTTTCGGTATGATTTGAATGCTTACAAGTGCGTTTGCCATTTCATTAACTCTCCTTATTCCGGCAGGAAGTCATTTGTGAAAGCTTTGCCGGCATCTAATTCTTTATCTAAAAGGCCATTTTCATGCATCCACTTTGCATAGTTTTCCCAAACCTCAAGCTTTTGTTCACCCCATCTGGCTGCATCGTCCTGATAACGGGGAGAAAGCCATTCCTGGCTCCTTTTAACCAGTTCGCTATCAAGGTCTGGAGCGTTCTCGAGAAGAATATCAGCTGCTTCATCAGGGTTCTCAATAGCATATTCATAGCCTTTGGATGCCGCTTTGACAAATGCTTTTACGGTATCCGGATTAGTTTGTATCATTTTCTCATTGGTAGCCAATACAGGTGTGTAATAGTCCAGTTTTTCCGAGTAGTCAGTCAGGTAGACCATATTAATCTTTTCCCCTCGCAGCTCGGCTTCTACACCTGTCCAGCCATAATAAATCCATGCAAAATCTATATCTCTCTTAACAGCCGTAAAAAAATCAGCGTCCCCCATGTTGACAATCGAAACTTTCTCAACATCTGCATTCTCTGTTTTCATCAATGACTCGATTACTGATTTTTCAACCGGCGCTCCCCAGCCACCATAAGTTTTCCCTTCAAAATCCTTTGGTGTTTTAATATTTTTATCTGCTGGGGAAGCAAAGCCGGATGTATTATGCTGAATAACAGCAGCGACCGATACGAGCGGAACACCCTGTACCCGGGCTTCCGTGATGCTTTCCTGATAGCTGACACCGAAATCCGCCTTACCCGATGCCGTCAGCTGGTCTGCACCAGCTTCTCCAGGCATAATGATTTCCACGTCAAGTCCTTCCTCTTCAAAATAGCCTTTGTCCTTAGCTGCGTATAAGCCTGTATGATTGGTATTTGGTGTCCAGTCCAGAACAACTGTGACTTTCTTCAATTCTTCTTTGGCCTTTTCTTCGTTTCCCGGCTGTGTTTCTTGCCCATTCCCGGCACAGCCAGCGAGCATTAGGACAGAACAAACAGCTGCCATCCATCTTTTCATCATTAACCCTCCTGTTTGTTTTATGTAGTCTTTTTCCGGAAAGATAATTATAGCTTGCCCTGAAAAAATAAAAACGCCCCGGCATAGATACCAGAGCGCATATAACAAACATTTTTATGTTTAAGAATATGTTCCCTACGCTGGTATGAGCCAGATCAGGTTCAAAGGGTCAACATCTTATGATGAAGTCTCAACCGGCTAAACCAGTTCCCCTACAATTCTTGCTATTCAATTTTAGACAAACAATCTGCAAAAATAAATACCTTCATGAGGCGTTCTATTTTAAAGCTTCTATGACTTTCCTTCACCATTATAACAAAAGGAATAAAAATGGACAGCAAAAAGTTTATAGTTCGTCGGCAAACTTTCGTTTTGGCCGATCCCTCCCCTTATTTGGCCGATAAAATGGCGGTTTTGGCCGTTAAAAAACAGAGATTGGCCGTTTAAACGGTATTTTGCTAAAATTGGCCGGTAAATCAACCGGTTTGGCCGGTATTTTGCTAAAATTGGCCGGTAAATCAAACAGTTTGGCCGGTATTTTACTAAAATCGGCCGATAAACCCTTTTCTGGAAGCTGCAGCCTCCAAGCCATGGCTGATAAAGCCTGCAGTCCAATATCTAAAAAAGCAGTAAATGAAGCATTGTATGACAGGTCATGATTCCATATCTTTTAACCCTGACGAAACAAGGAAATGACTGCGTACAAAAACGGTTTCGACTGAGGTCGGCAATCACCGTTTCCATAATAAAAACCTCCTGTATGAGGTTTTTATTATCTTCCTTTCCAAACCTTCGCAAAAACAAGTGGTTCTGTATAATCCGGCAGTTTCAAGTTTTTTTATTCCATTTCAATCGCCCGGCTTTCCTTCCAGATTTTAAATTTTTCAAGCTCTCCTGTAATTTGGCTTACAGCAAATCCAAGCACAGCTGCATCATCAATGATCCCCATTCCTGCTAAAAAATCGGGTACAAGGTCCACTGGTGAAACAAAGTACAAGATTGAAGCGATAATAAATAGGATCGATTTTTTTGAAATGTGCCTGTAATCTCCTTTTGACCAGGATTTAACCAAGTCAATCAATAGCTGGAAATTTTCCCATATATCACTTAATGAAGATTTATTCTGATTAGCTTTTGTTGTCGCTTTGCTTAGCAATCCTCTTGTTTTTACAGGATCTTCCGCATATCTCTTGGCTCTAGAAGAGAACCTTTTAAAGCCTTCCCGGTAATCTTTTGTTTCCGTCTCTGGCATTGCAATCACTCCTATATTGATAAATGGCGTAAACACATATAATCTATTATTTACCGCATACATAGGAAGACATAAACATTTTATCCTTTGAAAAAGATGGAAATAGTATTTTAGAGGAATAATATATTTCGGAGATGATAACTATGCTTGAAAAATGGCTGAAGGAATCAAGGTATACCGTTATTTTAACTGGAGCAGGTATGTCCACGGAGAGCGGTTTGCCTGATTTCAGGTCTGCTGATAATGGAATGTGGAAAAAGAAGGATCCTGGGAAAATAGCCAGTACAGAAGCTTTAAATCATAATGTGAATGAGTTTATTGAATTTTACCGGCACAGGGTCACAGGCTTAAAGGAATGTAAGCCTCATAAAGGGCACTATATTCTCGCAAATTGGGAAAAAAGGGGCATTCTCCAAAGCATCATTACCCAGAATGTAGATGGATTCCATAGGCTGGCCGGCAGCTGTAATATGGCTGAGCTTCACGGGAACCTGCAAACACTCCATTGCCAGGTATGCAAAAAAGAATATCCGAGTGAGGAATATCTGCACGACCATTATCATTGTACATGCGGGGGAATGCTTCGCCCTTCAATCGTCCTCTTTGGTGAAATGCTTCCTGAACTGGCATTGGATTTTGCTGCAGATGCATCAGAGAAGGCTGAGCTTTTTATTGTGCTTGGTTCATCCTTGACCGTTACTCCGGCCAACCAGTTCCCGTTAATAGCCAAACAAAACGGTGCAAAGCTCGTAATTGTTAACATGGAGCCTACAGATTTTGATTTTTATGCAGATGAAGTTATTCATAACCGGAAAATTGGAGAGGTGCTAGAAGAAATAGATAGAGTCATCTAAGTCTAAAAAGTAAAACTCCGGCTATGCTTTTTTCATTCTTTCTACTATAATGGACAGTGAACCTTGATTTTGCCTATTGTCTTTTCGAATGTTCCTCATGCGATTCGATATAGAAGGAGTGTATATAATGTTAACAAACATTGGAATTCCAGGTTTAATCCTGATTTTGGTCCTGGCACTTATTATTTTTGGTCCAAAGAAGCTGCCTGAGATAGGGAAAGCTTTTGGAGAAACCTTAAAGGAATTTAAAAAGTCTACTCGTGAATTAACAAATGATGATGACGATGATAAAAAGAAAGAGCAGCTTAAATAAGAATGATAGCCGGCTTCAGACCATTTAGGTCTGGGAGCCGGCTTTTTTGTTGTTTCAAAGCTTTTCTAGGTATATATAAAATGGAAAGTAACGGCAAAGAAAAAATAGTTGACGAAACATGTATATACAAGATAAAATGAAAGCGTAAACAGTTCATGTATATACAAGTTGTTTTTCAATAGTCTGAATAACGTCTTTTACTATCCAAGAAAATGGATAGATATGTAGTGAACGAGAAGAATATAGAAGAACCTTACAGCTGTTTTTTCAGAAGAATGAAAACGGTAACAGGAGGAGAGAGAAGAATGAGTGCAAATAAACAGTCAGCCGAGCAAATAGTAGAAGCAATTGGCGGCAAAGAGAATATCGCAGCTGCCACTCATTGTGTGACACGATTACGATTTGCTTTAAAAGATGAAGGAAAAGTCGATAAGGAAAAACTCGAAAATATAGATGTTGTAAAAGGCTCGTTTTCCTCCAACGGTCAGTTCCAGGTTGTCATTGGACAAGGACTCGTTGATAAAGTTTATAAAGAAATGACAGAAGCAACAGGTATTGGGGAATCATCAAAAGAAGAAACAAAAAGTGCAGCTGCCGAGAACTTGAATCCATTGCAGCGAGGCATTAAAACGCTGGCGGATATCTTTATTCCAATCTTGCCCGCCATCGTAACAGCAGGTTTGTTAATGGGTATAAACAATATTATGACAGCGCCTGATATTTTCTTTGATGATCAGTCGTTTGTTGAGGTTTATACGAACTGGGCTGATTTGGCGAGCATCATTAACTTGATTGCCAATACAGCATTCGTATTTCTGCCAGGCTTGATTGGCTGGAGTGCTGTGAATCGATTTGGCGGAAGCCCGCTCTTAGGTATGGTATTAGGTTTAATGCTTGTTCACCCGGATCTTTTAAATGCCTGGGGCTATGGTGCGGCCGAGGAAGTTCCTAAATGGAATCTATTCGGACTTGAAGTAGAAAAGGTAGGCTATCAGGGCCAAGTGCTGCCAGTATTATTTGCTTCATATGTGCTTGCGAAGATTGAAGTGTTTTTACGAAAAAGAATTCCGGATGCATTTCAGCTATTGACTGTTGCTCCAATTGCTTTATTGGTTACAGGTTTCTTATCATTTATTGCTATTGGACCAATCACATTTACAATCGGAAGCTGGATTACAAATGGTGTTGTTGGAATCTTTGATGCTGTTCCAGCCCTTGGCGGTCTTATTTACGGCGGATTATACGCTCCACTGGTTATCACGGGGATGCATCACACATTCCTTGCGGTCGACTTACAGTTAATTGGCAGCATCGGCGGTACATTTTTATGGCCAATGGTTGCCCTGTCCAATATCGCACAGGGGTCAGCAGCATTAGCCATGATGCTGTTAAGTAAAGGAAACGAAAAGGTAAAGGGCCTCGCACTTACTTCATCAATTTCAGCATACTTGGGTGTAACGGAACCGGCAATGTTCGGGGTTAACCTTCGCTTTAAATATCCGTTTTTTGCAGCTATTATCGGATCTGCGATTGCCGGAATATTTATCACAATCAATGGAGTTAAAGCACCATCCATCGGTGTAGGCGGTTTGCCGGCATTCTTCTCTATTTTTGCAGAAAACTGGGGAGCATTCTTCATTGGAATGGGAATTGCACTAGTCGTACCGTTCGTTCTGACAATGGTCTTTTCAAAATTTAAAAAAGCTGAATAAACTTTTGATGCCATGGAATATTTTTGATTCCATGGTATCGCCATTTTTTTTGGTGTACCAATGGAAATTATAAAAATATCGGGGGTGTCAAATGAAGAAGCAATGGTGGAAGGAAAGTGTAGTTTACCAAATCTATCCGCGCAGCTTCATGGATAGCAATGGCGATGGAATAGGAGATCTTCAGGGAATCATTTCGAGGCTTGATTACTTAAAGGAGCTAGGAATTGATGTTGTATGGCTTTCGCCGGTTTATAAATCACCCAATGATGATAATGGCTATGATATTAGCGATTATCAGGGGATTATGAGTGAGTTTGGAACAATGGAAGATTGGGAAGAACTTCTTGAACAGATGCATAAGAGGGGCATTAAGCTCATTATGGATTTGGTTGTAAACCATAGTTCTGACGAGCATATTTGGTTTGCTGAAGCCATTAAATCGAAAGACAATCCATACAGGGATTACTACATATGGCGCCAAGGACAGAATGGAGGAGAGCCCAATAACTGGGGCAGCAATTTTGGCGGCTCGGCCTGGGAATTTGATGAAAATACCGGCGAATACTATTTGCATCTATTTTCGAAAAAGCAGCCAGATTTGAATTGGGAAAATCCTAAACTAAGGAATGAGATCTATAACATGATGACATGGTGGCTTGATAAAGGCATTGATGGATTCAGAATGGATGTTATCAACTTCATATCCAAAGTGGACGGCCTGCCTAATGATAAACCAAAGACTGGCAAAAAATTTGCTTCAGGCAGCAAGTATTACCGTAATGGACCAAGAATCCACGAATATTTGCAGGAAATGAACAAAAAAGCTTTATCCCATTATGATGTGATGACTGTGGGGGAAATGCCGGGCGTTACCCCCGAATGGGCCAGACAGTATACAAGCGAAGACCGGAACGAATTAAATATGGTCTTCCAATTTGAACATGTCAGCCTCGATAACGGGCCAAAGGGCAAATGGGATCTGATGCCTCTTAATTTGCGGGATTTAAAAATGAATCTTACCAAATGGCAAAATGAACTGGATGAGGTTGGCTGGAACAGTCTTTATTTTAATAACCATGATCAGCCGCGCTCCGTTTCACGATTCGGCAATGACAGCAAGTACCGGGAAAAGTCTGCTCAGATGCTTGCAACACTGCTTCACATGATGAAGGGGACTCCCTATATTTATCAGGGGGAGGAAATCGGCATGACAAATGTCCGGTTTGAAAGCATTGATGAGTATAAAGATATTGAAACCCTTCATTTTTATAAAGAAGCGCTCCATGATGGCTGGTCTGAACAGGAGGCCATGAAAAGCATTTATGCAAAAGGGCGTGACAACGCTCGAACACCGATGCAATGGGATTCGTCTAAACATGGCGGATTTACTGAAGGCACTCCCTGGATAAAAGTGAATCCAAATTATAAAAATATTAATGCAGAGAAGGCGCTGAAAGATCCAAACTCTGTTTTTCATTATTATAAAAAACTCATTGAACTCAGAAAGCAATATGACATCATTGTGTACGGCAAATATAACTTAATCCTGGAGGACCATCCAGAAGTTTATGCATTTACAAGATCTCTTGGCGATCAAACACTTCTAGTAGTATGCAACTTCTATGAGGGAAATCCTGAAGTTATCATCCCGGAAGGTTTACTGGAAAGCGAGCATAAGGTGCTGATTGGGAACTATGAAGGTTTGCAGGGGACCGGGGAGATGAGCCTGCGGCCATATGAAGCCCAGGTACTACTTTTTGATAAAAAATACTAAAAACAGGTGTGATTCAAATGAAACAACCTTGGTGGAAAAAAGCAGTCGTATATCAGATTTATCCGAAAAGCTTTAACGATACAACAGGCAATGGGGTGGGGGATATTCCCGGCATCATCGCCAAACTGGATTACTTAAAGGAATTGGGTGTGGACGTCGTTTGGCTCACACCGATTTATAAGTCTCCGCAGCGTGATAATGGCTATGATATTAGCGACTATTTTAGCATCCATGAAGAATATGGAACGATGGAGGACTTCGATAAGCTTCTGGAAGAGGCACATAAACGCGATATTAAAATCATTATGGACATTGTTGTCAACCACACTTCAACAGAGCATGAATGGTTCCGGGAAGCAAAAAAATCAAAAGACAACCCGTACAGGGATTTTTATATTTGGAAGGACCCAAAAGCTGATGGAACTGAACCAACAAACTGGGAATCCAAATTTGGCGGAAATGCATGGGAATATGATGAAACAACAGAACAATACTACTTGCATCTCTTTGACGTGACCCAGGCTGATTTAAATTGGGAAAATGAAGAGCTTCGACGCAAAGTCTATGACATGATGAAGTTCTGGTTTGATAAAGGGGTTGATGGTTTTAGGCTTGATGTAATCAACCTGATTTCCAAGGACCAGCGCTTTCCGGATGATGACGGGGCTATACCGCCAGGCGATGGCAGAAGGTTTTATACAGATGGACCGCGTGCCCATGAATTCATGCACGAAATGAACGAGAAAGTATTCTCTAAATATGACAGCATGACGGTTGGCGAAATGTCCTCCACAACAATCGACCATTGCATCAAATATTCGAATCCTGAGCGTGAAGAACTAAGTATGACATTTAATTTCCATCATTTAAAAGTGGATTATCCTAATGGCGAGAAATGGGCTTTGGCAGACTTTGATTTCGGAGCATTGAAACAGATTTTGTCCAAGTGGCAAGCTGAAATGCATAAAGGCGGCGGATGGAATGCACTTTTCTGGTGTAACCATGACCAGCCCCGGGTTGTCTCAAGATATGGAGATGACCAAAAATATCATCGTGAATCTGCAAAAATGCTGGCAACTACAATCCATATGATGCAGGGAACTCCATACATTTATCAGGGGGAAGAGTTTGGCATGACAAACCCTGGCTTTGACAGCATTGATGAGTACCGTGATGTAGAATCATTGAACATTTATAATATTCTTCGAGAAAAGGGGAAGTCTGACAGGGAGATTATCGAGATTTTAAAAAGCAAATCCCGTGATAACTCCCGTACGCCTGTCCAATGGGATACAACTGAAAATGCTGGCTTTACAGAAGGAACCCCGTGGATTAATGTAGCTTCCAATTACACGGAAATCAATGCAGAAAATGCGATAAAAGACCTGGACTCTGTTTTTTATCATTATAAAAAACTAATCCAGCTCCGAAAGCAATATGACATAATCACTTCTGGTGATTATGAATTAATTTCCGAGGAGCACCCTGATGTATTTGCCTATATTCGTAACGGTGAAAATGAGAAGCTCCTTGTGATAAATAATTTTTATGGTAAAGAAACCTCATTTAAAATGCCGGATGCAGTTAATTTAGAAGGATACAATTCAGAAATATTGCTATCTAATTACGAGGGTTCACCTTCGGCAGCGGACGAAATCAAATTGCGTCCATATGAATCAGTGACTTACTACTTGAAAAGATAAATGGGAAAATCCTCCTGCAAATGAGGCTGCAGGAGGATTTTTGTTATGGAAAGGCACTTATCAACGAAATTTTTGATATATCAACGAAATCATTTTTATAGCAAATGCTACGCCCGGAAGCAGTTTAAAATAGCATGCCGGCAATCGCGGCACTTAGCATGGATGCGAGGGCTCCGGCTGCAACAGCTTTAAGCCCAAGACGTGCAATGTCCGGTCTGCGATTAGGAGCTAATCCTCCAAGTCCTCCGAGAAGGATTCCCAATGAAGAGATATTGGCAAATCCGCAAAGGGCAAAGCTGATAATTGCCACAGTTTTGTCAGATAAATTTGGAATTTCCGGTGCAAAAGCGGAGTAAGCGACGAATTCATTCAAAATTAATTTTTGCCCGATAAAGTTTCCTGCCTGAACGGCTTCCTCCCATGGGACCCCGATCGCAAATGCAAGCGGAGAAAAAATATAGCCGAGAATGGTTTCAAGGGTCAAGCCGCCAAATCCAAACAATCCGCCAACCCAGCCTAGCAGCCCGTTAATTAAGGCAACCAGAGCAATAAACGCCAGCAGCATTGCACCAATATTCAAAGCAAGTTCCAGGCCAACACTGGCTCCTTTTGCCGCTGCGTCAATAACATTGGCGGAGTCGCTGTCCACTTCCATATCGAACTCCTTTGGTTCTTCTTTTTCTTCTGTTTCAGGAAGCATTATTTTTGCCAAAATTAATCCCGCTGGAGCAGCCATAAAGCTGGCTGCAAGCAGATATTCCAATGGCACTCCAAGCAGGGAGTAACCAATCAGAACTGAACCGGCAACAGATGCAAGGCCACCGGTCATGACAGCAAATAACTCTGATTTCGTCATATTTGCGATGTAAGGGCGTACGACGAGCGGGGCCTCCGTTTGCCCCACAAAAATGTTCGCTGCAGCTGACATGGATTCAGCCTTTCTGGTTCCTAGAAGCCACGAAAGTGCGCCACCCAAAATTTTAATGAAAAACTGCATGATCCTTAAATAATAAAGGACAGAGATTAATGAGGAAAAAAAGATAACGACCGGCAGAACCTGAAAGGCAAACACAAATGCAATTCCTGACTCTTCTGTAAATAGGCCGCCAAATAAGAAGTTAATTCCCTGATTGGCATAATTTATAATGTCATTTACTTTCATAGTCAGCCAGTTCAGTGCATTTTTGCCGGCTTCCCACTTTAATACCAGGAAGGCAAAAATCAGCTGAATCGCAAGCCCGCCGGCAACAGTCCGCAAATTAATTGCCTTTTTATTGTTCGAAAGCAGGAATGCGATACCCAAAACGACAATGATGCCGAAAATTCCCCAAAGAAAATTCATTTTTTTACACCTCTTATACTATGTAGTATTTCTTGCACGAGACTGGACGGATTGAGTCAGCAGTACTCCTATTCCCAAAAAACTCCGCCTTGAAGCTTAATAGTTGTATTATGTGCAAAAGGTGCAAAATCATGAATAATAAAATAATGCCTATATAGTGGCTATTAAACAAAAGGCTCTGTTAAATCGGCCTTCGACTTCCGCTCCCAGGTACTAAGAAACAGCGGACGGTCCGGTAGCCTTCTCGGCGTGAACACCTGCGGGTCCCCTTTGACTCGCGCTTCCCGCATTAATTTTAATAAGCATCCTTGAATAAACAACACCGCACGAAGAAAATGCAAGTACATGTTCGAGGATTTCGTGCCTTCTTCTCCAATCAACAGTGTTCCAAAATCAATAATGAAATGGAACATAGCAAAAAAAAGATGAGCCCCATGACTCATCACTTAGTATTTTTTTCGATATATTCAAATAAAAAAGACTGCCCGTTTCTATAAAAACGGGGATCATAAATCCCAAGCCGTTCATCATCATCAACGAGTACGACAAACGGGGACCATTCATAAAGGGTTTTAGCTTCAGGGCGCTGCGAGAACAATTTGTCCAAATCGGCGGTTTCGTTTGATTGCAGTACGTACTGTTTTTCTTTTTCTTGAAACAAATTATCATTATATATGATAACTTCATCTTCATTTTTGGTAATGACTGAATACGTCCATGGAACAAAACCAGCAGACAAGGCTATTTGATGGTATTGGCCATCGTATTGTTTATATAGTAAGAAGCCTTGCGTGCTTTGGACAATTACATGCAGAAGGATGAATGCCCACGCCATTTTGTAATAGTAGGGTGATTTTAGCTTATTTCTTTTTGAAAAGATAAAGGCTGTTCCCATTATGATCCAAATGACTAAATCGACAATTGGAATTGTGCCAAACGTAATCCGCATATTTGAAAAAGGTTCCAAATAGCCAGTTCCCCAAGCATTGAACAAATCACTGGTATTATGTATGAAAACGGCTAGCAATCCAAGCAGGAAAAGCTTCTTATCCTTTACTTTGAAAAGCAAAAGGGATAAAAGGAAAAATAAAAATGCCCAAATGGGAGTCAGAAAAACAGAATGGGTAATCCCCCTGTGCCACATTTGATACAGCCCCTCAGTGTCCCAGAGACGTGAAATAACATCTATATCAGGAATTTGGCTGGCACCGACAGCAGTCAGCAAGTAAGCCCTTTTATGATTTTTGTCCATGGTTCTTTTATCCACTGCACCGTAAAGGCTCAGGCCGAATAATGTATGTGTAATCGTATCCATGATTCCGCCTCCTTTGCTATCATATTTGTTTTAATTATTATAATCCTGAAAATGGAATATAAAAAGAAATAAGCAAATCTTAAATGCATTGCAAACTTTACTCGCGCGCGATAGAATTGAAGGTATTGCAATAATTAACATAGATTTACCCAATCATTGCTTTTATAACAAATTTTCATATAAGTAAGAGAGGAACTAATATGTCCAAAAATTTTAATGATGAAGTTTTATCCCGCCGCACTTTTGCGATTATCTCCCACCCGGATGCCGGGAAAACAACGCTGACTGAAAAACTTCTGTTATTCGGGGGAGCCATTCGGGATGCTGGTACGGTAAAAGGTAAAAAGACTGGTAAATATGCGACAAGTGACTGGATGGAAATCGAAAAGCAGCGTGGAATTTCGGTTACCTCCAGTGTGATGCAGTTTGAATATGAAGGTGCCCGTGTAAATATCCTGGATACTCCTGGCCACCAGGATTTCAGTGAAGATACGTATCGTACATTGACTGCTGTTGACAGCGCAGTAATGATAATTGATTCTGCTAAAGGAATTGAGGAGCAGACGCTCAAGCTGTTCAAAGTCTGCCGTATGAGAGGTATTCCAATCTTTACCTTTATGAATAAGTTGGACCGCCAGGGGAAGCCGCCTTTGGAATTGCTAGCTGAATTGGAAGAAGTAATGGGGATTGAGTCATATCCTATGAACTGGCCAATTGGGATGGGAAAAGAGTTCCTTGGCATTTATGACCGATTTAACAACCGAATTGAACAATTCCGTGTGGACGAAGAGGACCGCTTTGTCACCTTGAACGAAGAAGGTGAAATCGAGGGGGATCATTCCTTAAAGGACTCAGGCCTGTATGATCAAACTCTTGAAGAAATTATGCTTTTAAATGAAGCGGGCAATGAATTTTCCAGAGAGCGCATTGCTAACGGGGAACTGACACCTGTATTTTTCGGAAGTGCCTTGACCAACTTTGGTGTACAGACGTTTTTGGAATCATACCTTCAATTTGCACCGCCGCCTCAGCCGCGGAATTCAACAGCAGGTGAAATTGATCCGCTATCAGAAGAGTTTTCCGGCTTTATATTTAAGATTCAGGCAAATATGAACCCTGCACATCGCGACAGGATTGCATTTTTAAGAATCTGCTCCGGGCAATTTGAACGAGGTATGGCAGTTAATATTCCAAGGATCGGAAAATCCATCAAGCTAGCACAGTCCACACAATTTATGGCGGATGACAGAAGCACCGTGGATTCGGCTGTAAGCGGAGATATTATCGGCATTTATGATCCGGGAACATACCAGATCGGGGACACCTTAACAGTCGGGAAAAATAACTTTCAATATGAACGTCTTCCGCAGTTTACACCGGAGCTCTTTGTAAAAGTAACTGCAAAGAATGTTATGAAGCAAAAACACTTTCATAAAGGCATTCAGCAGCTGGTGCAAGAAGGTGCAATCCAGCTCTTCAAAACTGTAAAAATGGAAGAATACCTATTGGGAGCAGTCGGACAGCTGCAATTCGAAGTGTTTGAGCACCGCATGAAAAATGAATACAACACAGAAGTGTATATGGAAAGACTCGGCTCAAAAATTGCACGCTGGGTGGAAGGCGATGACGTAAACGAAAATCTCTCCAGTGGAAGAAGCCTGCTTGTCAACGACCGCTATGACAAAAAAGTCTTCCTATTTGAAAATGACTTTGCACTAAGATGGTTCCAAGAAAAAAATCCGAATGTCAAATTATATAATCCAATGGATTCACAATAAGAAAGCGGGTCTCTTAAGGGGGCCCTTTTTTCCTTTGAGTCCGGATTGGGTGGGGAAATTAGAGAGGTAGAGTTAGCAAAACTGGCGCTTAAAGAAGCTGAAAATCGCGCACCCCAGAACGCCCGGGCGAAAACGAAAGAAAGCCGCGAATAAAGGGAGCCTCCCCGTATGAAATCCATTCAATTCCTATATATTCCTCTAACAGTACACTTGACATTGCCTCAAATAGATAATATATTATTAACACATACGCTTTAACGCTAAAAAGCGTTTAAGTTTAAAAGTCGTATACTCAATTAAAAGAAAATAAATCTTGTCCGCAGATCACGAGACTAATTGCCGGCAGCAAATAGAGACTGGATGGGTGCTGAAAATCCAGGCAGCAATTGGTTGAATTACAACTGCATTGAAAAGGGCAAAGTTTTTTAAAGAGGATAAGCTATATTTTGGGGCTTATCAATTAGGGTGGTACCGCGGAGCTCCTTCGTCCCTATAGGCGAGAGGGCTCTTTTTGTTTGCTTAAACTTACAGTTATGCATAGGAGGAATACATCATGCACCAAGATCAAGCAGCATTGCGTTTGAAGCCGTTGGAGGCATTAATTGTTACTTTAATTATTTTGGGCGGTATCAGTTATTCTATTATTTTTGCAGGGGCAGTACCGCATATTCCGGTAGTTTTGGCGATTATGGGGTTATTTGCTTTTGGGTTATTAAAAAAGGTATCTGTGAAAGAGCTCGAGAAGGGGCTAGTTGAAGGAGCCAAGTCCGGGCTAGGAGCAATTTTCATCTTTTTCTTCATCGGAATGCTAATCAGCAGCTGGATGGCGAGCGGAACCATTCCTACTTTTATATACATGGCTCTTGAAGCTGTTAATGGAAAGTTCTTTTATGCAATTGTATTTGTGGTAGCATCTGTGATAGGGATGAGCATTGGAAGCTCGCTGACAACAGCTGCTACATTGGGCGTTGCCTTTATGGGCGTCAGCACAGCTTTAGGACTTTCAGAAGCTATTACCGCAGGAGCTGTTATTTCCGGAGCGTTTTTTGGGGATAAAATGTCGCCATTATCTGATACAACCAATCTGGCATCATCAACTGTAAAGGTGGACTTATTTGACCACATTAAAAATATGGCATGGACGACAGTTCCTGCTTTCACTATTTCCCTGGTGCTTTTCGCTGTATTGTCACCAGGTGAGGCTGCGTCAGATTTCACAAAAATTTCTCACCTGAAAGCAACTTTGCTGGATCAGGGGCTGATTCACTGGTATTCTCTGTTGCCATTTGCCATCCTGACTGTTATGGCCATAAAAAAAATATCAGCAATCATCACACTTTCAGCAGGAATTTTATCTGCGCTGCTAATAGCAGCTTTCGTACAAAATAGCTTTGGAGTTCAAAAAGTAATGTCATTGCTTTTTTCAGGATATGTTTCAGAGAGCGGTTCAGAGGAAGTCGATACATTATTATCAAGGGGCGGAATGGAAAGTATGATGTTTTCTATTTCTCTTGTATTGCTTGCTCTTTCTATGGGTGGATTATTCTTTAAGCTGGGTATTCTGCCAGCATTGCTGGAGGGAATCAAAGTCATGTTGAATCGTGTGCCTGCACTGATTGCTTCTGCAGCCGGAACAGCAATCGGTATTAATTTCCTGCTTGGCGAGCAGTATCTTTCCATTCTTTTGACAGGCAATGCCTTCCGGGAGCCATTTGAAAAAGCAGGCCTGCATACGAAGAATCTATCCAGAATTCTTGAAGACGCGGGAACTGTGGTTAATCCTTTGGTGCCATGGAGTGTTTGCGGTGTTTTCCTTACAGGCGTCTTAGGGGTGGAGACAGCTGTCTATCTTCCGTTTGCATTCTTCTGTATGCTAAGCCCAATTATAACTTTAATTTACGGGTTGACTGGTATAAAAATTACTAGAACCAATGAAAAAGCAGCTGCATAAAGCTGCTTTTTTCAATTTTCAAAGAAGGAATGGTGTGTCACTTTTTTGACACATTTCAGAGCACACTCATTGCTTGCATCGTGTTAATAGCTCTTATATAGTTAAAATGGGAATATCCGTATATTTGTTTTCCATTATGTAAATCGTAAAATCCGAAATTCACTAAACAGGATCCGTACAGGCAGCGGGTACTGTCATTTAGCTAGTGCCAACGAAAGGAGCAGCATGAGTGCGTATAAGTGATTTTTCTATAAGAAGGCCAATTTTTACATTGGTATCGATGTTTTTAGTACTTATTTTAGGGGTTGTGTCCCTTTTAAATATTCCATTAAAACTCATACCTGATATCAATCCGCCAGTTGGTGTCGTTGTTACTTCCTACCCGGGGGCAAGCCCTGAGGAGGTTGTTGAAAAAGTAACGAAGCCATTGGAAGAAAACTTGGCTACATTGCCGGGAATTAAAACGCTGACCTCCACCTCGCAGGAAAGCGCCAATTTTATCTTAATGCAGTTTTCATGGACAACGGATATTGATGAAACCCAAAGTGAGGTCATCCAAAGGCTGGATCAAACACAGCTGCCGGAAGATGCAGATGATCCGCGGTTTATGAAATTTGATCCATCACAGTTTCCTATTATTCAATTATCTTTGAGTGCGGATGAAGAATCCCAGACTTTAAGAAAACTTGCTGAGGAACTGAACCTGGAATTGACGAAGGTTGAAGGTGTGGCCAGTGTCAATATGTCAGGTACAGCCATTAAAGAAGTCCGGGTGGAGCTTGACCAGGAAAAATTAAAAGATTACAAACTAAGCCAGGCTGATGTTGTTGATGTTATTCAGTCAAATAATATTTCCATGCCAGGTGATCCGGTATTAACAGAAGGTAAAGAGCTGACCACAAGAATCATCAGCAGTTTAGATTCACTTGATATATTGAAAGAACTTACTGTTACTGTTAATCCTGCTACTGGTGATAAAGTAAGTCTGCAGGATATAGCGGAGGTACAATTAACCAATCAGGACGATAGAACGATTACGCGGACTAATCAGTCACCATCTGTTTTATTAAGTGTTCTTCAGCAATCTGATGCAAATACAGCAGAAGTTTCAGAAGAGTTTATTAAGAAACTGGATGATCTTTTGGATCAGGAACAATATGAAGGCATTGATTCTGAAGTCCTTTTTGACCAGGGAGATTACATCAATTTGGCAATAGGGAATATTTCTAACTCGCTGCTTCTGGGCGGACTTTTTGCCATGATTGTGCTCTTTTTCTTTTTGAAAAATGTTAAAAGTCCGCTAATCATTGGCATATCTATTCCTTATTCAGTTATTTTTACGTTTGTCCTGATGTACTTTTCAGATTTCACATTGAATATTATGACTTTAGGCGGTTTGGCGCTTGGAATCGGAATGCTTGTCGATAACGCAATCGTGGTTATCGAAAATATTTACCGACATTTATCTATGGGGAAGGATCCGAAAACGGCCGCAAGCGATGGCGCGAAAGAAGTTGGCTCTGCAATCACTGCTTCTACTTTGACTACTGTTGCCGTGTTCCTTCCTGTTGTCTTTATAACAGGAATCATTGGGGAATTGTTTACAGAATTTGCGCTGACCATCTCCTTTAGCCTCTTTGCTTCTTTAGTAGTGGCTCTAACGGTTGTCCCTACGCTTGCCAGCCGTTTACTTAAAGCGCCTAAAACGAACCTTGAAGCTAAAAGGCAGGAATCTGGCTTAATGCGTTTACTTGAAAGATCCATCAAATGGTCATTGCGGAACCGCGCTGTGGTTATTGCGATTACAATGTTGCTCTTGGCAGCAGGAAGCTTTGGATTAACAACAGTCGGAACGCAGTTTCTTCCTAATACGGATGAAGGATTTTTTACTGTCCGTATGGAACTTGAAAACGGAACAGCTTTGTCCGAAACAGAGAAAGTCATTGATGCTGTAGAGGAAGCAATAAAGGATGAGGATGAGGTTGATACATATGTCAGCCTGATTGGAACCACACAGGAGGGTTCCTTCCGCGGCTCTACGAATGCCAATATTGCGGAGCTCTATATTAAAATGAAAGAATTGGATGAGCGCGATAGATCAACATTTGAATTTGTTGACGATGTGAAAAAGGATTTGGAAAAAGCAGCATCCAAAGTAAATGAAAGTGCAGACCTTTCATTCAATATGCAGTCCTCATCAGGAACTGCACCAAATACTTTAACCTTTAGTGTGAGGGATACGAATCCAAATCGCTTAAATGAGAATGTAAACAAAATATATAGTGCCTTAAAAGACCTTGACGATGTTACAGAATTGACTACTGATCTTATGGATACCGTTGAGGAAATCCAAATAACGGTGGACCGCGAAAAGGCGCTGGAGCAAGGTTTGGCTCCTGCTCAAATCGCTATGGCCGTAAATGATGTGACGCGCGGCAATCGTGCAACACAAATGATAGATGATGAAAACAATATTTATGGCGTATTTGTTGAATATGATAAAGAAATAACACAGGATATCGATAACCTGAAGACGTTGCTTATTAAAAAAACAGATGGTAATTATGTTGCTTTAGATGAAGTAACGAATATTGAGCGGGGAGAAGGGCCGGTCAATATCCAGAGGATCAACCAGCAGGATGCTGTCCAATTCACGTTGAAATATAAATCCTCGACAAATATGGGGGCCATTTCAAAAGAGGTGGATAAAGAAATTGCCGATCTCGAACTGCCTGAAGAAACAGAAGTTGTATTTAGCGGGGACCGGGAGTTGCTTGAATCCTCTATTGATGACATGGCACTGGCCTTTATCCTGGCAATCGTATTTATTTACCTTGTCATGGCAGCTCAGTTTGAGTCATTGAAATATCCGTTTGTGATAATGTTTACTGTTCCTCTTATGATTATTGGTGTGGCCGTCGCTCTGACAGCAACTCGCACACCAATTAGCTTAACGGCAATCATTGGGATTATTGTACTTGCAGGTATTGTAGTCAATAATGCGATTGTCATTGTAGACTATATTAATCAAAAGAAAGAAAGTGGCCTTAAGACCTATGATGCCATTGTTGTATCAGTGAAAGACCGGGCAAGGCCAATCCTTATGACAGCTTTAACAACTATTCTTGGTTTGGTTCCTCTTGCCTTGGGAATTGGTGAAGGAACAGAAATCAACCAGCCAATGGGAATCACTGTCATAGGCGGTTTAATCAGCAGTACCTTCCTTACATTGTTTGTCATACCAGTTGTATACAGCTTCTTTGACAAAGATACAAGACGATTAAATAAAATGTATGCGACACCTGAAGGCCATTTAGTGCCGGCGTATTTGCTTGAAGAAAGGGTGGAACGCGAAGAACGGCAAGAAAGAGATTCAGAACAGGATAGCAAACAGCTTCCCGCTGCGGAGACTCGGCCATACAGCAGAAACGATATGGCGGCTATGCTAGAAGAACTATTGAAAATTGTAAAAGAGGAAGAAAAAGAACAAAAAAATCAGGACCGGGAGGAAGAATCTCGATAATAACAAGCCCCCTTTCATTTGGATTTTTTGGTTTTTCTGGGGAGACCTGAATGAATTAGTTAAGTAGCACTAGGTTGATTGGAGCGGAAGGTGCGTGATCCTCGAAAATGCATTCGCATTTTCTTCGTGCGGTGAATATTCGAGGATGCTTATTCAAAGTCCTGCGGGAGGAGAGGGACAGGTGACCCCACAGGCGCTTAAGCGCCGAGGAGGCTCACCGCACGCCCCGCAGTTCGCTGAGCATCCTGGAGTGGAAATCAACTGGCTAGTTTAACAAAGGCTGTCCTTAAAGGACTTTTTAAGTGGCCTCTTCAACTGAAAGGGGCTTTTTTTTTTGAAGCAGTTTGTGACCGGTAAATCAATCCAATAGTCCGGTATATACATGATTATCCGGTAAAATAACACCTCATTTGTTACTAGCTACTACATGAATGATTTTTCTTTATAATGGCATAATACTTGTCAATACGCTTTTAGGAAAATAATTGGAAATAAAACAGATAATTGGCTTATGAAAAGAGCACAATAATACTATCGACTTGTAGCTGGTGATAAATGAATGAAAAAACTCAGTAAACTAGAAGCGGTTTTATGGAGCATTGCCTTGCCCGGTTTTAGCCAATTATTAATTGGGCAGCTTTGGAAAGGAACCTTATTTGTCGCTCTTGAATTTATCATAAATGTATACAGTCATTTTAATTCCGCCATTATGTACAGTTTTATGTGGGAAATTGACAAGGCTGAACATGTACTTAATTTTCAATGGCTTATGTTTTATCCTTGTCTGTATATGTTTGCGATGTGGGATGCTTACCGAAGTGCAATGCCAGAAAAAGAACAATTATCTTTTCTTCCATTTGTGTTCGGTGCTTATTTTGTAACTGTAGGCCTAATGTACTCAACCAAGCTTACCATCTTTGGTATACGATTTGGACCAGTCTTTCTGCCTATGCTTTTTGTTATTCCAGGTCTATTAACAGGGTTTATCATTAGATGGATTCTTTTAAGATGGAGGAAGGATCCTGTCCAAAATTAAGGCTGGAAGGCCAATCCTAATTAAGGGCTTTAACACACCATTCACAGAGGTGCTGTTAAAGCTTTTTTATATTTGGGCTCTGTTAAATTTGCCTATTGAGTTCACTCCAGAAGCTCAGCGAACCGCGGGCAGCCCGAGGATCTCGCTCTCCAGACGGTTCGATCAACAGAGGTGCCAAATTAACAATGAGCTTTAACAGATCCTATTTTTAAAAAATAAAAATTTTTAACACCCCCACAAACACCCCTCCCACTTCCGTACACTTGTAATGAATAAAGCGGGCCGCTTAAAAAAATCATGAGGTGAAAGACATTGAAATTTTTATCCAATAAAGAAATGAATAAAATCGCTAAAAGTACACTGGCATTAGTAATTGCAGGTACATTCACATTCTCAGCTACAAGTGCATTTGCAAATGAAAATAATAATGAAACTAATCTTGAGACAGTTGAGTTAAATAGCGAAACTGCAGCAGAAGCAGAGGTTACGACTGTAACTGAAACTGACGCAGCTGAAGCAATAGAAAAAGCGGAAGGACAGCTGGAAGAGATTGAAGCTGAAACTCCATCCCTATTACCTGGAAGCTTCTTCTACTTTGCGAAGCTTACATTGGAAAAAATTAAGCTTGCCCTTACTTTTGATGAAGTAAAAGAAGCTAAGTTACTCGCTACATATGCTGCTGAGCGTCTAGCAGAAGCAGAAGCCCTTTTTGCTGAAGGCAAAGAAGAAGAAGCTCTTGAAGCAATAGAAAAAGCATTAGAACATATTGAAAATGCAGATAGCATTGTTGATGATGAGAAAGAGTCAGACAGCGAAGAACCAAAATCAGACGAAGAAAATTCTGATGATGAAAATAAAGAAGACGAACCAGCTAATGAAGATGAACCAGCTGATGAAGATGAAACAGTTGAAGAAGATGTTGCAGTTGAAGAAGATGTTGCAGTTGCAGAAGATGAAACAGTTGAAGAAGATGTTGCTTTAGATGATGAAGTAGTTGCAGAAGAAGATTCAGTGGAAGAGGTTAAAGAGATTCTTGCTCAGAATATTATTTCCCTCAAAGCAAATTTGGCTAAATTTACAGAAAGATTTGATGAAAATCACCCTGCGATTCTGGCAATGGAAAAGAATATTGCAAAGTTCACTAAAAAATGGGCTGATAAGTTAGCAAAAATAGAAGAAGAGTCAGAAGAAGTAACGGAAGAAGAGCCGGTAACAGTTGAAGAACCAGCAACAGATGATGTTGCAGTTGATACTGAAACAGAAGAAACAGTAACTGAAGAGACAGTCACTGAAGAGGAAGAAACTGTTGTTGCACCAGTAAAGGTATCAAAAGCAGAAAAGGATGCTGCTAAGGCTGAAAAGAAACAAGCCCATGCTGAAGAAAAAGCTCTAGAAGCTAAAAAGAGAGAAGAAGCCAAGCAAGCTCGTGCAGAGGCTAGAAAAGCAGAAAAAGAAGCACGCGAAGCAGCTAAAAAAGCGGCAAAGGAACAGCAAGCTAAAAAAGTCCAAGCAAAACAAGATGAAGCAAAGAGCAATGGCAGCAAAGGGAAAGAAAAAGCAGAAGAAGCTAAGGGCCAAGGGAAAGAGAACAAAGGAAACAAGCAATAAAAGCATGAACAAAAAGGAAAAGAAAGCACATGGAGGCTTTCTTTTCCTTATCCTATAGCCACCCTTAAAAAAACAGTCTGGACATCGTATGATATAATGTGTTTTGAAAAGAGGTGAGGCTAATGCTAAGTTTATTGTTCATGGCGAAAAAGCGTAAAAGAACGCTGGAAGAAACGGTAGAGTTAATACAGCAGGGGGATACAGTATTACATAATGAGCTAATCGAGTCGTATAAGCCGTTTATTGCTAAAACAGTTTCGTCGGTTTGCAAGAGATATATTCATGAATCTGATGATGAATTTAGCATTGGCCTCATTGCTTTTAATGAGGCGATCCAAAAATATAGTCAGGATAAAGGCAGTTCACTGATCAGTTTTTCAGAAGTACTGATAAAAAGACGAGTGATTGATTATATTCGCAAACAATCCAAATATCAAAACCTTAGTTTTAATGGAGGGGCAAATTTGGATGAAGACGAAACAGCAGGTTCAACGATTGAAGATGAATTGTCTATTGAAGACTTCAGGAAGAAAACGGATGAGGAGCTCAGAAGAGAAGAAATCCTCCAGTTTACCCAAATTCTTCAGCAATTTGATCTTTCCTTCGCCGACCTGATTGAGCAGTCGCCGAAACATGCTGATGCACGGAAAAATGCAATGGCTGTTGCCGGGATTCTCGTTGAAAATGATGAACTTAAAACCATCCTTCTTGAAAAGAAACGGCTTCCGATTAAGCAGTTGGAAGGGTATGTATCGCTTAGCAGGAAGACAATAGAGAGAAACAGAAAGTACATAATTGCCATCTCACTTATATTAGCTGGTGATTATGTTTATTTAAAGGATTATATCAAAGGGGTGTTGGAAACGTGAAAACAGGTATTATTATGGAAATTAACGAACGTTTTTTAACGCTGTTAACCCCGGAAGGAGAATTTCTGCGTGCTCGTAAACAGGATCGGGCATACGTAATTGGACAGGAAATTGATTTCTTCCCAATCGAACAAAAAAGCGGAAAAAAGTCATCTTCTCTATCTATTTTTAATGTATTTAGAGGTAAGGCCGTGTTTGCAGCAGCTTTTGCGATCATGTTAGCAGTCGTTTCTTTTCTGCCTTTTTATCAAAGCAATGAAGTTTATGCCTACATGTCGATTGACGTTAATCCAAGCATTGAATTAGGGGTCAATGAGAAGTATCAGGTAATCGAGCTCGTGCCTTACAATGAAGATGGAGAGCGCATTATCCAAAAGATTCAAGACTGGAAAAAGGAAGACATCCAGTCTGTAACAGACAAGATCCTCTTTCAATTAAAGGACCAGGGCTACTTGGGGGAAAATAAAGAGATTGTTATTGCAGCCGTTTATACAGAGGAGAAAATAGAAGAGGATGACCGCTTGCAGGCAGAGTTAATAGAAATAAAAAAAGCTGCACAAAAAGAGCAGCTAGAAGTTACGTTATTTGAAGCAAGTGAAGAAGATAGAAATACGGCAATTGAAAAAGGGCTGACAACTGGGGTATATAAAGAAAATAAATTAAAGGCTGACAGTAAGAAGCCATCAGAAAAAGATAAACCGGCGTCTGCCAATCAGCCAAAAGAGAAAAACAGCATCTCTAACAATAGTAAGAAACCTGCTGAAATTCCGCCTGGCCAATTAAAGAAGCAGGAAAAACCTGCAGTAAATGAGGGAAAGCTGAATGAAAAGAAAGAAAAGACAGCTGCTCCGGGACAGACAAAGAAAAATGAGAAGCAGGAAAGTAAGCAAAATACCAGCAGAAGTAATAATGGGAATAATGATTTAGAGTATAAAAGCAAAGCAAACAGTAAAAAAGGAAATGACGAAAAAAAAAATAAACAAAACGAACGGTCCAAACATAACGAAAATAACGGAAACGGGAATAACCCTGAGAAACAACAAAAAGATAAAGAAAAAGATAATCATGGTAAAAAGTAAAGTCCGGAATTCTCCGGACTTTTTTCCATTTATATGAAGTTTTTATTGATTGTTTTGGCCGGACATTTGAGCCTGAGCTTGCTGAACAAGTCTCTTAGTAATTTCTCCGCCCACAGATCCGTTTGCCCGGGATACTGTATCAGAGCCTAATTGAACACCAAATTCCTGGGCAATTTCATATTTTACCTGGTCCATGTATTGCTCGATTCCAGGAACTAATAGTTTATTGCTGCTTCTTGCCATCGTATTCAACTCCTTTTTATTGGTCTACAGAGTTTTCTATTGCCTCTGTATTTGTAGTATGAATAAAAAGGGGAGTTTCATAAGTGGTAATATTTCGGCATAAACAGCTTTTCTATTTTTCGCCTGCCGCTTCTAAAAGAACATCTGCTATATGGACCGCATTAACCTTGCCGGTTAGCCCTTCACGTTCAATACCAAGCTTCATTTGCAAAAGACAGCCAGGATTAGCGGTAACAATGGCTGCAGCGTTTGATGATTTTGCATGTACCATTTTATGATCAAGTATTTGCATAGACATCTCAGATTCGACAATATTATAAATGCCAGCAGAACCGCAGCATCTGTCAGAATCCTTCATCTCTGTAAACTCAATCCCTCTGATTGCTTTTAGCAGGGTGCGGGGAGCTTTGTCGGTCTTCATAACGTTCCGCAGATGGCAAGAATCCTGATAGGTAATCACCTGGCTTGGGAGTTCAAGCTTAACATTCTTATGGAAGTCAAGTTCATAGAGAACCTCGCTGATATCCTTTAGCTTTGCAGAAAAATCCCTAGCCCTGTCAGCCCATTGCGGATCATCCTGGAGAAGATGTCCATAATCAATAAGGAAAGCCCCGCAGCCGCCAGCATTAGTTATAATATAATCCACATCCAGCTTTTCAAAAGCTTCGATATTCCTTTTTGCAAGCTCTTTGGCAGATTGCTTTTCACCGCTATGTCCATGAAGCGCTCCGCAGCACGCCTGATCTTCCGGGATAATCATTTCACAGCCAGCGAGCTGAAGAAGCCTCAATGTTGCATGATTGGTTTTCATAAACATAGTATCCATCAAACAGCCGGTAAAAAAAGCGGCTGTCTTTTTGGGAACACCTGAGGCTGAAAGATAGGAAGATCTATTTTTCAGTTCTTTCATAGTAGGAACTTCAGGCAGCACTTTTTCCATCGCCGCGAGATTTTCCGGCAGCCATTTAAGCATTCCTGTTTTTCTAGCGAATGATTGGAGCCCTGACCGCTGATAGAAACCCAAAAGCCCTGTAGCCGCCCGCATCCGGTTCTGATGGGGGAAGAGCTCATTGAAAACAAGATTCCGGACTGCTTTTGCGGCGAGTGAGTGTTTTTTATTCTGATTTATAATATCTCTGGCTTCCTCCAGCAGATGGCCATATTTCACACCTGATGGGCATACAGGTTCACATGCGCGGCAGCCAAGACAAAGGTCAAGTGAGCGCTCAACATCTTCATCAGGTTCAATCAGTCCATCCGCTACAGCTTTCATCAGGGCAATCCTGCCTCTCGGGGAATGTGTTTCTTTAAAACCGGACTCAACATAAGTAGGGCAGGAAGGAAGGCAAAACCCACAGCGCATACAATTTAATAGCTCATCCTCATTCATGCGGTTCTTAAATTCTTCCTGAATGATTGTTTGTTCTTTTGCCGTCGTCATTTTGTAACCACCACTCGTTTTCTGCTATCCTTGGCAAATACCTTGCCGGGATTCAAGATATTATTTGGGTCAAGGGCAGCCTTTACAGCCTTCATCGCTGCAATTCCTTCTTGGCCAAGTTTGAGTTCAAGATAAGGTGCTTTCATAACGCCCACTCCATGTTCACCTGTTATCGTACCGCCAAGTTCAATAGCTTTGATGAAAATCTCTTCAAATGCTTTCTCTACTCGCTCCATTTCGTCGTGATCTCTGGCATCTGCAGGGCAGGTTGGATGCAGGTTTCCATCGCCTGCGTGGCCGAAAGTGCAGATAGATAGCCTATATTTATCTGAGATTTCATTTATGGCTTTAACCATTTTGGCGATTTCCGATCTTGGGACTGTCGCATCTTCGAGAATGGTTGTCGGTTTTAGCCGGGCTAGGGCTGATAAAGCAGCCCGGCGTGCAGTTCTCAACGCTTCAGCCTCTATTTCGGATTGAGCCACCTGGACTGAAACAGCTCCTTGCTCTTTGCAGATTTTAGCCATTTTCTGCACATCTCTTTCTACAACCTCAAGAGGACCGTCCTGTTCAATCAAAAGGACTGCTTGAACGTCTGTTGGCAATCCAATTTGAGCAAAGTCCTCCACTACTTTTAATGTAGGCTGATCTAAAAATTCCAGTGTTGCCGGAATTATTTTTTGTGAAATGATTTTAGATACTGACTTGGCCGCAGCCTCTAAGTCCTGATATAGTGCCAGCATGGTCTTTTTTGTTTCAGGCAGCGGTATTAATTTTAAGGTTGCTTCCGTAATAATTCCCAGAGTCCCTTCAGAACCGACTAATAAGCGGGTGAAATCATAGCCTGCCACATCCTTTGCAAGCTTTCCGCCTGTTTTGATGATGTCTCCATTAGCCAGCACAGCTTCAAGCCCCATTACATAATCCCTGGTTACCCCATATTTTAAGCCGCGCAGCCCGCCAGAATTTTCGTTGATGTTTCCGCCGATCGTGCTAATTTTCATTGAACTCGGGTCAGGAGGATAAAAAAGCCCTCTTGCTTCTGCCTGGTTAATCATATCCAAGGTAATAGCACCTGGCTGCACCGTTACAGTGAGGTTCTCTTCATCTATTTCAAGAATTCTGTTCATATGCCTGAAAAGGAGAACAATTCCCCCCTCAGTTGGACAAGTTCCTGCACAAAGGTTGGTGCCAGACCCTCTAGGCACGATGGGTATGCTGCTGCTGTTGCAGATTTTTACGACTTCAGCAATTTCCTGAGCATTTCGAGGACTTATGACAGCATCAGGCATCGCTTGAAAGTTCGGAGTTGCATCATATGAATAAACCAGCCGGCCTGCTTTTGAGTCGTCATAGTTTTCAGTCCCAACAATGGCTGTTAATCTTTCTTTAATCTGTCTTTCAATCATTTAAATACCTCTCCCTTTAGTTTTATACGCTCGGAACTGTAAAGTTTCTCTATATAATTCAGTATAAAAAAAGCAGGGAACCCCTGCTATGGATAAATATATGAAAAATGACAAAGATGTCAGCTGTTTTTTGTACCTTCCTCTAAAAGTCTTATAGCTAGATACAATTTTATTAAATCATCAAGATCTGAGGTATTTAACCCTGATAACTCATAGATTTTCTTAAGCCGATAGTGAAGTGTATTAATATGTATGTGAAGCGCCTCAGCTGTATTTTTCAAGGAGTGATTTTGTTTAAATAATTCCTGTAGTGTTAACAGTAAATCCTTTTCAGTCATTATAGATCCAACCGTTCTATCAATAAAATCAATTTTTGTTTCAGCTGAAAGGTCCTCAAATATCATCTCCATTGTCAAATCTTCGTCGAATATTATTTTATCCCGGTCTTTTGCTATTTTTAAAGCCCTTTCTGCTTGCCTGAATGCATCGGGCAAATTTGAAGGGGACATCGGTTTACCGGTGCCTATACAAACCTGTACAGATAGCAGGCTCTCTAAAAACCGATGGAAGCGAATGACTTTATCCTTTGAAGTGAGATCATTGTTCGAAATGGATACTCCAGATAATAATACAATTCTGTCATTTCCCCAGCGAATGATTAAATCCTGCTCGCTGGCTTCATTCCAAGACAGGATCCTATTCCAGAGGTCCCTATGCATCAGTAATGGATTTTCTTTAAATTCAGCAATGGAAACTTGTCTATTTATAGACAGGTTAATTTTAAGCAAATGTGCGCGCTCTCTAAAAGAGGGATCCCATTCTTTTGACTGAAGCCAGTCAAACATAAAGCCTTCCAGCGCTCTGGCCTGCCAATCCAGCTGCTCTGCATAATAGCTTTCGCTTATAAATAACTCTGTCATTTTACGGATGATTTCCCCGAATGGAGAAATCTTATCGGGATCCCCGGTAATTCCTATGACTCCAGCAGTTTCTCCCTTAAAAAAGATCGGAAGGTTAATGCCCGCCTTTACCCCCTGGAGTCTTGATTGATCATCCTTTGTGATAATCATCTTATCTTTATTTTTCGCCGTAATGAATGCACCCTCGTGTAAGGTGCCGATTCTTCTTGGATCTGTACCAGCAATGATCACTCCAGATGTATTGGCAACAATAATATCTTCATGAAGAAATTTACGTACTTCAGCAATAATCTTCTCAGCAAGATCAGGCAATAACATGTAATACCTCCTGATTTATTTTGTTTCCATTATATAAAAATAAAAAACTTCCTGCGAATTATCTTATATCCCTTTAAAAAACAGGGTATATTCATTATGATAAGGGTTAGGAAAAATTTCGAAAGGGACAGGTACAATATGTGGAAAGACTTTAGACTCTGGCTGGATAAACTAACACCTGCCCAAGTAATATCAGGCTATTATTTATTGGCAGTCTCTGTATCAGTTCTATTATTAAGAATACCTGGTGTACATAAACCAGGTGTTGAAATCGCGTTTATCGACACAGTTTTTACTGCAGTCAGCGCGGTAAGTGTAACAGGGCTGACTGTGGTTAATATTTCAGAAACTTATAGCGTTTTCGGCTATTTTGTTATCATGTTTATTTTGCAGTTTGGCGGAATAGGAATTATGGCCTTGGGCACCTTTTTTTGGCTATTGCTTGGCCGAAAAATTGGTTTGCGGGGCCGGCGCCTGATCATGGTGGATCATAATCAGTATGCACTTTCAGGACTTGTTAACTTAATTAGGGAAATTATAAAAATCATCCTAGTGATCGAGGCGCTGGGTGCTTTAATTCTTGGCTTCCATTTTCTAAAATATTATCCCACGTGGGAGGAAGCCTTTCTCCATGCTCTATTTGCCTCTGTAAGTGCAACAACCAACGGAGGGATGGATATAACAGGTGCATCTCTGCAGCCTTATGCTGGCGATTACTTTGTCCAGCTCATTCATATCATTTTAATTACATTAGGGGCTATCGGCTTCCCGGTTCTTATTGAAACAAAGGCTTATTTGTTCAGAAATAAATGGGATAATGAACAACCGTTCCGTTTTTCCTTATTTGCTAAGCTGACAACTGTTACGTATGCTGTTCTTTTAGTAATCGGTACTGTTATCCTGCTATTGTTTGAATACGGCCATTACTTTAAGAGTATGAGCTGGCATGAAAGCTTTTTTTACGCGTTTTTTCAATCAGCTACGACAAGAAGCGGCGGACTTTCAACTATGGATGTGAGTGAATTTTCTATGCCTACGCTTCTTGTAATGAGTATTCTGATGTTTATCGGAGCGTCTCCTAGCTCGGTTGGAGGAGGAATAAGAACGACTACATTTGCAGTAAATATTTTGTTCATTTATCACTTTGCCAAGGGGAATCGTGATATTAAAGTTTTTAAGCGGGAAATTCACGAGGACGATATTCTTAAATCGCTGGCAATCACCTTGCTTGCAGTAGGGATGTGCTTTATCTCTGTTGTGACCCTCAGTATTACTGAACAAGATCATCACATCATAGAGATAATATTTGAGGTTTGTTCTGCCTTCGGAACAACAGGCTTATCAATGGGGATAACCCCGGAATTATCAAATATTGGAAAATGCATTATTATGGCATTAATGTTTATCGGAAGGATAGGGCTGACTTCATTCTTATATATTATTGGCGGGAAAGAAAAGCAGCCTAATTTTCACTATCCAAAAGAACGAGTTATTATTGGCTAAAAAAAGCAGCCCGGAAGAGCTTTTCCGGGCTGCTTTTATATTTATTGCTTAATCAGTACCGCGGCTGACATCCTTTGTCGGGTGCATGAAAGGATACCCTTGAGGCGGTTTTTTGCTTTCAAGCAGTTCTTTGTTTTCAGTTGTGTTCCAGCCAATATCATTGGTCGGATGAACCCATTCATCGCCAGCCATTACTGCAGGATCTGTTTCATCGCTCCATTTTTCCAGAGGCGAGCTGTCTGAGGAGTAAAAACTGTCCCCGATCGTAACGCCGAACGAATTCTCAAACGGCGGCTGCAGCTCCATGCCAGTGTCCTTAAAGCTTGGTGCCTCAATTTGGTGTGGAAGTGTCTCATCAATACCAATGTTCTTCTTGTTTTTACTGTTCTTTTTTGTCATAGCGGCTCATTCCTTTTTTACTTATTTTTTACTGAGTGTGTTATTTTATTGAATTTTTTCAGCAGTAAAATAAGGAAAATGAATTTAGGAATGAAACCCGTTTTTTTACGAAAAATATAAAAGTAAATTTTCTTTCCAGGAGGAGATTAGGATGGCTAAACGCAAAGCTGAATATAATGCGGTTGAGAAATATAGCAAAACACCTAAGAAAAACTTGCAGGAATCGGAATTTTCGGCGGAATTCAGCCAGGGCGAAAACCCAATGAAAAATGCAAACCGCAACTCCAAACATGGGAGAGAGGGAAGATCCTAGTGGAGAAAAAAAAGCTAAAGAACGCCAAGCAAAGCGATTCTTCCAATGTTGAATTTGGCATGGAGTTTGGCGATATAAATGCAAATAAATTATATGAACTGCCTTTTATGAACCGGGAAAAAAATAAGAAAAAAAATAATGATAAATGCTAGAAAAACCGGCGAAGAGGCCGGTTTTTTGCTGTTCTTATTATTGACTATGTTTAAAACTTAAAGATTAACTTAGCACGTTAATAGGAGCGGCAGCCGCGAGACTCCCCAAGGATGCATCCTTACTTCCTTTGTTCGAGGTTAATTCACAAATGCTTATTCATATTTGGGAGCAGCGTACCCAAAGGGAACCCCGCAGAAAGAGAGTGTTTGCAGCGGAAGTCAAAAGTCAAGGTTAACAGGACCTATAATTTAAGAGATCCAAAAAAGATGGACACCTTTTCTGAACTCGAATCAAAATAGGCAAGAAGGGCAGTTTCTTGCCTTTCGAGTTTTCCTTCACCTAAATACTTCTCTATATCAAAAGACAATTTTTCAAGCAATGTGTGTTTGTATATATCCTTTTCGTTCAGCTTTAGGCTGGAGAAATGCTCTCCAAGCTGTGCTGGGTGTTCGAGCAAATGCTGATAAATCTTTGATCTATCTGCTCTTTCAAAGCTTGCCTGCCACCATGGCTTCCGAGGCTTGTATTTTTGCTTGGAAATATAATCATACTTCATTAGGCCTTCAACAATATCCAAGTCCGCGATGTGGATGGATTGCAGGAATTCAAACAGGCGCCTGAAAAGATCCTCGAGCTGATGCCCGATTCTGGACCAGCCTTTTAGCTCCCAATAGCTGCCGAACTCCTGGAAGAAATCGAAAGGCGTTGGGAAAACTTTTGTGACCAAATATTCGATGGTGGCATCCATCCTGTGGTCATTCCAGTATTTCTCCAGTACGTCCTCAACCTGTTTAATACGGATTATGTCATCAAAAGATAGAACATTATTCCCCAGTATTTCGTATGGTGAATGGTCCATATAGATATATTGATGGTCCTCAGCCCTTAGTCTGAGCCCTGTGCCCCGCAGCATTTTTAAAAATCCAAGCTGAAGCTCTTCAGGACGCATCGCAAATACATCATTGAATGTTTTCTTGAAGGAATGATAATCTTCCTCTGGCAAACCGGCAATTAAATCAAGATGCTGGTCAATTTTTCCTCCGTCTTTAACCATTGTAACCGTCCTGCAAAGCTTATCAAAGTTTTGCTTTCTCATTACAAGTTCATTTGTATAGTCGTTTGTTGACTGTACGCCAATTTCAAAACGGAACAGTCCCGGAGGTGCTTCCTTATTTAAAAACTCAATCACTTCAGGCCGCATGATATCAGCAGTGATTTCAAACTGAAATACAGTTCCGGGCAGATGCTCATCAATCAGAAACTGGAACATCTCCAAAGCATAGCTGCGGCTGATATTGAAAGTCCGGTCGACAAATTTAATGGTTTTCGCTCCGTTTTTCATTAAATATCTGATGTCTTCCTTAATCTTTTCTCTGTCAAAATAGCGAACACCAACTTCTATAGAGGAAAGGCAGAACTGGCAGCTGAAGGGACATCCTCGGCTTGTTTCTATATAAGTAACGCGCTTTGATAGATATGGAATATCTTCTTCAAAACGGAATGGAGAAGGCAGCTCACGCAGATCAAGCTTGTTTCGCTGAGGATTAATGTGCACCTGGCCATTTTTTCTGAAAGCGAGGCCATGTACGTTGTCCATATTCATGCCGCTATCCAATTCTGTTAATAGTTGCTTAAAAGTTTGTTCACCCTCGCCAATAACGATGTAATCGAACTCTTTAACATTCTCCATCCATTCGGCAACATCATAAGTCACCTCAGGCCCTCCCGCTACAATATGAATGGAAGGGTCAATCTTTTTAATCATTTTAATAACCTTGATCGTTTCTTCAATATTCCAGATATAACAGCTGAAACCGATCACGGCCGGCTTTTTGCGGATAAGATCTGTAACAATATTCATAACAGGATCTTTTATGGTATACTCAGCCATTTCCACATTAAAATCTGGTTCAGCATATGCTTTCAAATAACGTATGGCTATATTTGTATGAATATATTTGGCATTCAGTGTACTCGCAATTACTTTCATTTATTTTTAAACTCCCTTTATTTGCAACTTAAACATCATATTATTGTATCATATTTTTGCCTTAATAAAAGGAAGTAAAACATTGTCAGTTCAATGCTGTACCAAGTATTAAATGATAATAGAGACATTTTTCAAGAGAAAAACAAAAGCACTTGGCTCCGCCTTCGCCAAGCGCGATGATAGCCCCGCATGCTATCCCCACTACAAATAAGATAGCATGCAAGTTTTATACTAGTGATAAATGCATGTAAAGATCTATTTAACTATTGTAAAAAAGAGGGATGAAAAAACGCCAACCCTTGTAAAGGTTGGCGTTTTCTAAGCAGCGTCCCAGGCGAGATTCGAACTCACGACCTACAGCTTAGGAGGCTGTTGCTCTATCCAGCTGAGCTACTGAGACATGATAGTATGATCTTGTTTGCTTCTAACCCTGTTTTTTCTTTTGTCGGTTGCTTCAAGGACGTGCATGCGTCGAAACGTCCCGAACAAAGCTATCTGACATATTTACTTATTATAAGGCCTTAATCAGCTTTGGTCAATGGATATGCAATAAGAAAGAATCGGCCACTTTAAAAATGGCCGATTCTTTCTTAGTTTGTGAGCTTTTTACGATAAAATCGGACATATGCTCTTGTTCTATCTTTCAGCTTCTTAAGCTGAGAGGTCTTAAGTTCAATTATGGGCTGAGCAAATGATGTAATCAGCTTGCTTGAAAGAAGCAGAGTCAGCAATAACGAAATACCTGCGAGCAGCAGGAAGGTTTCCGGTTTGTTAAAGTAGTTTTGTACATCGCTTTCCCTGAATACACGTACAAAAAAACCGTGCAGCAGGTAGACATAAAGTGTATTCTTCCCCAGGTTTGTAAAGAAGTACTGTTTCTGGGGTACGATGGAGTAAAAGCTAAATACCATGACTAAGCTAAGGATATAGAATCCCAGTCTGGTAAATACTGCTCCAATGGAAGCTGCGCCCATTTCTGTATATGGCTTGGACCCAAGGAGCCATTTATAATCAATATCCGGATAAAAGTAGAATCCGGTAAAGACAACCGCAAATACAAATAAGGCACTAATTCTGAACTTTGGTTTAATCAGGGCATAGAAGTGCTCTTTCTTTAAATAATACCCTAGTAAAAATAAAGGAAAGAAAACAAAAGTCCTTGATAAACTTAAATAGTTTGAGATCCAGTCGGCATAACCGACAGCAAGGCCAATCAGCAGAGCGCCTGTCAATGAATAAACTGCTTTATGCTTGGCAAAGAAAAGGAGCATAATATTCCAGCAGAACATGCTGATCAGAAACCATAAAGACCAATGCGGGTTGAACGGATCCATCTCAAACGTTCCTTTATTATATAAAAAGTAATAGAAAACCGAATAAATAACCTGAAATATGATATACGGCAAAATTAACTTTTTTGCAATCTTCTTTATATATCCTTTTTTATAGAACCCTTTTGCAAAAAAACCTGAAACTAATATAAATGCCGGCATATGAAAGGTGTAAATGACCTTATAAATGGTGTAAATCGTTTCATTATCTTCAATAAAAGAGCGGAGCAAATGTCCGAATACGACAAAGAAAATTAAAATAAATTTGGCATTGTCGAAATAATAATCACGTTGTTTCATAAATCCTCCTCTATTAAAGACCCCCAAAAAACTCTCTATTTCTTTACCCACTTTAACATGAAGTAAACTGCTTTTCTCGTGTAAAAAGAAGGTGGGATTTACAAATAAAGTAAAACAAAAACCGCTTGTTCAAACTGTTATATCACAATATGTAGTCTGTTATATAATTATGAAAGCGGATTCGTCTCATATATTATAACGTTCCAATTGAATTTCTCAATTCTGTTTCAAATTTTTTCTGTGAAATATAACATTTGTCACAGATAAATGGAAATAGTTCTTTTAGAATTGCTTTAGGGGATAACTTTACGGTGTTTTAACCGTTTACCATATGAGGGGGGAGAACATGTCAATCTTACCTAAATCAAATGAATTAGGATTTTATGAAATAAGGCTGGAGTCGATTGGCGGCCTTGGTGCCAATCTTGCAGGTAAAATGCTCGCGGAGGCTGGTGTTTTGGGGCTTGGACTGAATGGGTCCAACTTTTCATCTTACGGATCTGAAAAAAAAGGCTCACCTGTAAAAGCATTTGTAAGATTTTGCGAAGGTGATACAGAAATACGGGCACACAGCCCAATTGAGCAGCCTCACGTAATCGGAGTTTTCCACGAAGCATTATATAAAATGGTGAATGTTGTCAGCGGTATGGAGCCTGACGGTATTCTGCTTGTTAATTCGGCCAGAGAATTTGATGATATTAAAAAAGATTTGAAACTGGAATATGGAACACTTGCCATTGTGGATGCCCTGCAGATTGCAGTAGAAGAAAAAACAAAAGTAAATACTGCGATGCTCGGAGCACTTTTTAGAATTTGCGATTTCCTTGATCCGGAGTCAATGAAAATGGTTATCCGCAAAACCTTTGAGAAAAAATATCCGCACCTTGTGGAGCCCAATATCCGTACCTTCGAAAGAGGATTTAATGAGGTGAAGTTCAAAACCTATGAAGCTCCTGATCATGCTGAGGGGAAAGAGTTTCATAGAACAGCACCTCAGCTGGGCTTTGAAACCCAGGAAATCGGTGGAGTGATCACTGCACAGGCAAATAGTATTCTGAAAGATCTAAGCGGTTCAAGGCAGGGGTTTCTGCCGCAATTTGAGCAGGAGCAATGCATCAACTGTGCAGCCTGCGATACAGTTTGCCCGGACTTTTGCTTTGTATGGCAGGAGGGGGAAGACAAAAAAGGCAGGAAGCAAATGTTCCTGCAGGGTATCGACTATCAGTACTGTAAAGGCTGCTTGAAATGTGTTGAGGCTTGCCCGACAAGTGCTCTTAGTGAAATGCGGGAAACGATAGGGTTTGCGGATGCCCATAGGGTAAAGCAAAACTTTCCTTATGCAGCAGGGGGGATATTGTAATGGCAATTTTAGAAGACAACCTGAAAACAATGAAGGCAGCTGAACAGCTGACTACTTTCGAATCGGGAAATGAAATGGCTGCGATGGCAGCAGCACAGATTAATTATCACATTATGGGCTATTTTCCGATCACTCCTTCAACTGAAGTTGCACAATACCTTGATCAGATGAAGGCAAGAGGGGAACATGATATTAAACTGATTCCCGCAGATGGCGAGCATGGCTCTGCAGGTATTTGCTATGGAGCTGCAGCCACAGGTGCACGTGTATTTAATGCGACAAGTGCCAATGGTTTAATGTATATGCTTGAACAGCTACCCGTTCAGGCAGGAACCCGCTTTCCGATGGTCATGAACCTTGTAACCCGTTCAATCAGCGGTCCATTGGACATTAGAGGGGATCATTCCGATTTGTATTTTGCACTGAATGCGGGCTGGGTTATTTTAACGGCCAAAACCCCTCAGGCAGTGTATGATATGAACATATTGGCGCTTAAAATTGCTGAGCATTCAAAAGTTCGCCTGCCTGTAATTGTTGCTTATGATGGCTTTTTCACCTCCCATCAAAAAAGGAAAGTAAATTATTTTAAAGACCGCAAAATTGTACAGAAGTTTGTAGGTGAATGCCCGACAGATTATAACTTTGCCAGAGATCCTAAAAAGCCGGTTACAATCGGTGCCCACATGAATGGGGACGATTTAATCAACAATCATTACCAGCAGTCAGAAGCGATGTATGCGGCTGGTGAAGTGTTTAAAGAAGCGGCCGAAGAATATGCCAAACTATCCGGCCGGGACTACCCTGTACTCGATTTATATGGAATGGAAGATGCAGAGGTTGCACTGTTCCTGCTAAATTCAGCTGCAGAAACAGCAAAAGATACGGTTGACAGTCTTCGCAGGAAAGGTATTAAAGCAGGTGTGATTAGTCCCAATATTATCCGTCCATTCCCATCAGAGGAAATCCGCAAGGCTTTAAAGAATGTAAAAGCCCTTTTGATTGGGGAGCGGGCAGATTCTTATGGCGGCCATGGACCAAATCTTACACACGAAGTAAAATCAGCATTGCAGGAAGATCCTGAAAATCAAACCATTGTGTTAAGCAGAGTCTTTGGCCTAGGAGGAAAGGATTTCTATGCTGATGATGCAGAGGTATTTTTCTCAGCTGCAATGGAGGCCAAAGAACAGGGCTATGCCGAAAAAGCATTTGATTATTATGGCCATATTCCCGGCAAGAAAGAGCAAAAGCTGCTGCCAGTAATCACTCCGCAGCATGGAGATGTATATAATACTGGATTGATTAAAACGGAAAAAGACCCTGAAACCAATAAATTAAAAGTTAAAATACCACCCCTTCGTGCGCTTGCTTCAAAACCGAAGCGAATTGCTTCAGGGCATGGAGCTTGCCCGGGCTGCGGAATTTTTACAGGATTGGAATTATTCTTTAAAGGGATTGAAGGGGATATAGTTGTCTTGTTCCAAACGGGATGTGCTTATGTAACGACTACCTCCTATCCTTATTCATCCCATAAGCAAACGATGATTCATAATCTCTTCCAAAACGGGGCTGCTACGTTATCTGGAACACTGGAAGCCTTTATGGAATTAAAAGAACGAGGTGAAATTGATGTTTCAGATGATGCCACCTTTGTGATGGTAACCGGAGATGGAGGCATGGATATTGGTATGGGTTCCGCAATTGGCACGGCTCTTCGCAATCATAAATTGATTATGCTTGAATATGATAACGAAGGCTATATGAATACTGGTTCACAATTGTCCTATTCAACACCTAAGGGCCATATGACAAGTACAAGCAATGTAGGCCGCACTCAAAAAGGGAAGAGCTTCCACCATAAGGATACAGCACAAATTATGGCGTCCACGAATATTCCATATGTTTTTACCGGGAGCGAAGCATTCCCGCAGGATTTAATCAAGAAGGCTGCAAAGGCACAATGGTACGCCCAGAATGTGGGTACAGTGTACGGGAAGATATTGATAACCTGCCCGCTTAATTGGAAGTCAGAAGAACGATATGGTGAAAAAATCCTGGAAGCTGCTGTCAACTCTTGCTTCTTCCCTCTTTATGAAGTAGAGAATGGGGTTACAACCATAACTTATAATCCAGAGGATAAGAATAAACGAGTTGAGTTGTCTGAGTGGCTAAATTATATGGGCAAAACAAAGCATTTATTGAAAGAAGAAAACAAAATGCTTCTCAATGAACTTGAAGAAGAAATTGAATATAGATGGAAAAAAATTAAAGCCAAGCATGAGCATCCAGCACTTTAAAATCCAAAGCAAAGTACCTCGTGTACTTTGCTTTTTTTATCCTATAAATCTCTCTGATGGAAAAATAATCTACAAATGTATTTTTTATTCTATTATAATGATGTAATAGAATAGTAAAAAAGAAATGCGCAATAAGGATGTTGATAGTGCAAAAGGTGCTCATCCGGTTTAATCATTAAGGAGGATATAGGATGAAAGGGGTAAAAACGTTTAAAAGAACAAAAAAAGCAAAGGCAGGCAATTTGCATGCAACACAGAATAAAGCAAGACTATTAGATAAACTGGCCAACATAAGATGGTGGAAAAGGCTCAAGCTTGGCCAGAAATATGGTGTGGCCCTATTTGTAACAATTGGGCTTTTTACTGCATCTACCATACTTACTTTTTTTCTGTTGACGATTGTCAATACAAAAATGGATACAGTGAAGGATTCAGGAGAAAAAGCGATTATGATTACTGAATCTGCTGTGATTTTTCATCATAAAGGCAGTACAATCGGAAATTTCATTATCGACTCCAATCCCAAGCACTTAAAAACATTTGACCAGTTAACAGAGGACTTTAATACATTAAAAAAGGAAATCACCCCTGCCCTTACTGCAAAAAAAACAAAAGAGCTGTTTAAACAAATTGACGAGAATGATCAAAAAATAACCAGCTTATTCCATGATGTTATTGAGCCTAAAGTGAAGCTTCAGCATGTTAGAGAATATAGGCTTGCAAAGCTGCAGGCAGATAACTTTATTTCAGAGACTGTAGAAAAATTAAATACACTAAGCAGCATGCTGAAGGAGGACCAAAGAAAAGCTGTTTCTTCAGCCGAGTCAGGACTGGTTTTAACCCTAATTGTCCTAGGGATCTCAATCATTATTTCTGGCGTCCTTGGGATTGTGAGTATCTTATTCATCGGGCGTATTATTACACGAAACTTAAACCAGATTGTCCATGTTTCCAATGAAATAGCAGCAGGTAATCTGAATGCAAAATCAGTCGAGTATGATGGAAATGATGAAGTAGCAGAGCTTAGCCGTGCCATTAACTCCATGAAAGAAAAACTCCAGAAAATGATTCAGGAAATAAATTCAGTTTCTGGCCATGTAACAGAAAGAAGCGGAGAGCTCAATATTGCTGCAAATGAAGTAAGAGCTGCCAGCCAGCAGGTTGCTTCAACTATGCAGGAGCTCTCAGGAGGAGCAGAGGACCAGGCAAGCTCAAGCACACGCTTATCAGCTATGATGGAAGAGTATATGGACAAAGTGGAGGAAGCAGCAAAGAACGGGTTTGAAATTAAGAGAGCTTCCAACGAGGTGATGTCACTCACTGATAGTGGGGATAAACTTATGAAAGAATCCCAGAAGCAGATGGGCTTGATTAATAACATTATGAAAACATCCGTTGATAAGGTTAATGGGCTGGATGAACAGACAAAGCGAATATCCAAGCTCGTTAAGGTCATTAAGGAAATTGCCGACCAAACTAATCTTCTGGCATTAAATGCAGCGATAGAAGCAGCGAGGGCAGGGGAACAAGGAAGAGGTTTTGCGGTAGTAGCAGATGAAGTAAGAAAGCTGGCGGAGCAAGTATCATTTTCAGTTTCTGATATTACAAAAATTGTGGATGGAATTCAAACCGAGTCCAATAGTGTAGCGGCATCCTTGCAATCCGGCTATATACAGGTCGAAAAGGGAACAGAACAAATCCAATTAACGGGAGAAACCTTCCAAAAGATTTATGAAGCGGTTAATTTAATGTCAAATAATATTAATGATATTTCAAACAGTCTTGAACACGTTTCAGCCCGTTCCTTACATATGAATCAATCAATAGGGAGTATTGCAGCAGTTTCCGAAGAGTCAGCAGCAGGCATTGAACAGACAAGTGCTTCCATGGCCCAGACCAACCATTCTATGGAGGAAATATCCGACAATGCTCAGTCATTATCCGAACTGGCCGAACAATTAAACAGTATGATTGCTAAATTTAAGCTTTAGCATGTGGCATACCTTGAAAGGTATGCTTTTTTCTTATGGGGTTGAAGAAACTCAATAGATCCTATGGCTCATTCAGTATAAACATGCAGTTTTCACTTCTATTTAAAGGGTTTTCGTCAAATTTTGTAGAAATATCTATTAATCGGATATCCCAATAGGAGGAAATAGAGTGGTTATTATGAATCAGGAGATCAAGCAGCTCTATGCCAAGATTGAATCACTGGAAAAGGAAAATAAAGCGCTGGCTGAACGTATTGGGGATGATGCCCCAAGTAAAAATATATTTGGCTGTTCAAAGGACGGAATCCTAATTTTTGACCATACAGACAAAATAATTGATGCAAATCCTTCGTTTTGCGAGATCATAGACATTAATAAAACTGAATTAATTGGGAGACAACTGGCGGAAATTGTCCCATTGAATAAACACTTTAAACTTGACAAACAGAGGGATCTTCTAAAAGTAAGGGACAGTGTAAGAGGACTTCTTCCGATATATAGCGGCAATAAAATCGTGGAATTTGATTTTACGACCAGTAAGCTTAAAAAGAGCGGACATTATATGTGTGTGTTAAGAGATGTTACCGAAAAACGGCTTCTTGAAAAGAAGGTAAAAAAAAATGAAGAGCTGTATACAGACCTTTTTATCGAGGCTTTGGATGGCATCATTTTTTGGAGAGGCAGCGGGAAGATCATTGATGCCAATGAAGCGGCATGCAGGATTTTTGAATGCACCCACGATGAGCTTCTTCAGAAACAGGTGGATGATTTTGTATACGAAAAAAATGAAAGGTATAAGCGTATAGTCAAAGAATTGTTTAACAAGGGCGGCATCCGGGATGAACTCTTTTTTCTCATGCCAAACGGCCAGATAAAATCGCTGGAATTCACAGTTAAATTAAATTCTGTTGAAGGCTACCATATGACTATTTTCAGGAATGTAAGTGAACGCCACCGAATGGAAAAGGAATTGCGTGAAAGTGAGCTAAAGTTTCGCCGCATTTTTGAGGGAGCCCTGGAAGGCATTCTCCTCTGGAATGATCAATTTCAAATTGTGGATATTAATCAATCAGGTCAAAGAATGCTGCAGATGTCAAAAGATGAACTCATTGGAGTTTCATTACACAGTATCTTGAATGATTGCAATATTACAGATGAAGAGCTGAACCAGCAGATTAGCAGCATCCAAAACGTTGGGCAGTCGGATGGCAGCCTCTCTATTACCTTAAAGTCTGGCAGAAAAAAACACTTTGAGTTTTCAAACAAGCATAATGTTTTTTCGAATTTAAGCATGACGACATTTAAAGACATAACAGAGAAGCTGGAGATGGAAGAACAGCTTCGAAAATCGGACACTTTAAATGTTATTGGGGAACTCGCAGCAGGGATAGCACACGAAATAAGGAACCCTATGACAGCCTTGAAAGGATTTATCCAGTTGCTGGAAGATAGCGTTGAGGAAGACCACTCCATGTACTTTAATGTGATAACCACAGAGCTGAGCAGAATTGATTCAATTATTAATGAATTCCTCATTCTTGCTAAACCTCAGGCTGTCAAGTTTGTCGAAAAAGATATCGCCCAAATCATGAAAGAGACGGTTGACCTTCTAAGTGCTCAGGCTGTACTGCATAATGTTCAATTCAGGACTGATTACAGAAAGGATTTGCCTCTTGTTTTTTGTGAGCCAAATCAGATGAAAAAGGTATTTATCAATATCATAAAAAATGCGATTGAGGTTATGCCCAAAGGCGGATATATAACTGTTTCACTTCAGACCTGCAGAGATAATAAAATCAAGGTATCGATCAGGGATGAGGGATCCGGAATACCAGGGCATAAAATTAAAAAGCTGGGTGAACCTTTTTATACCACTAAAGAAAGAGGAACTGGACTTGGGCTCATGGTTACATATAAAATTATTGAGGAGCACAAAGGAACGATTGAAGTGGAAAGCAAACTGGGAAAAGGAACCGTGTTTCACATTTATTTGCCATATATTAAAAAGGCGGGAGAGCAATGAACAGCAGAATTTATTCGAGAACGGAAACGCTAATAGGAGACATTTATATTGTCCTGGAAGAGGAGCTTCTTTCGGCAGTATACATTGGGGAGGAAGATTTTCTTGCGGGGGAAGAAGAATGTCCATTGAGGTTTGATCCATCAGACCCCCTGCTAAAGAAATGTACACTTCAACTTGATGAATATTTTAGAGGGGAGAGAAAGGTATTTGATCTCCCAATAGACCCCCAGGGGACCATTTTTCAGAGAGCTGTGTGGAAGGAGCTTTCCCTTATTCCTTTTGGAGAAACGAGAAGCTATCAGGATATTGCTGTGAAGATTGGAAAAGAAAAAGCGGTTCGGGCCATTGGTCAAGCAAACAAAGCCAATCGTTTGCCCATTATCATTCCATGCCATCGAGTGATCGGCAAAAATAAATCTCTTACCGGATATGCCGGAACACGGACGGATATTAAAGAGAAGCTGCTGATCCTGGAAGGGGCAGGGTTTAACAGTTAAATACATTACCTTTCAAAATCACCTTTCAGGTGATTTTTTTAGTGCTCTTTTCATAAGGTTTTTTTACAACAATCTATAAGAAAGAGCATTTATTAAAACCTGATTTTGAAGTTGACTAAATCTCAATATTTTGATATATATCTAATTAGATGTATATCGAAAATAGGAGGCGATCATATATAATGCAATTAAATCGCTTAGTATCTTTTTATAAAACCATGGGTGATCCCACAAGAATCCGAATTGTTTTTCTTCTCGCAAAAGGACCTTTGCATGGACAGGCAATTGCAGGGAAACTGGGGCTGACGCCGCCGACCATCACACATCATTTAAACAAATTGCGGGATATAAACCTGGTTTACCAGCGCAGAGATAAAAATACAGTTTATTTTTATTTAAATGAATCTGTGCTGAAACAGCAGTCAAGTGTGCTTGCGAAACTGGCTGATATGGAAGAGGTGAAAAAGATGGAGGAAATGAATATCGAGAATCAGAAGGTTATCGATAACTTCTTTACAAGCGATGGAAAGCTTAAAAATATTCCAGCCCAGAGAAAGAAGAAGCTAATGGTTTTTGAGCATCTTATTAAAGGGCTGAAAATGGGGAAGAAATATGAAGAGAAAGAACTCAATGAATATATTAAACAGTATCATGATGATTACGCCACGATACGCAGAGAATTTATTATCAATCATTATATGTACAGGGAAAAAGGAATCTACGAATTAAATCCGCCGGAAATGTGGGCAAAAATAGAGGGGTAAACAAAGCAAGGCCCTATAAAAGCTAGGGCCCTGAATATTTTATTGATAAAATTCCGGCCGGCGGTCCGTGAAGATAGGAATCATTTTTCGAACTTCCTTCACCTTGTCAAGGTCCACTTCAGCCTCCAGGATTTCTTCTTCCTCTGAACCCTCAGCTAGAACTTCTCCCCAAGGATCTATAATCATAGAATGGCCGGCAAATTCATTTTCAGGGTCAGAGCCTGCTCGGTTACAGGCAATCACATAGCATTGGTTTTCAATGGCCCGTGCAATTAAGAGGGCACGCCAATGGGCTAGCCTGGCTAATGGCCATTCAGCAACCACAAATATAGCTTCTGCTCCTTCCGCTGTATGGGCCCGTATCCACTCTGGAAAACGGATATCATAGCAAATCATCCCTGCAAACAGCCTATTTTCTAATGTAAACGCACCCTTTGCTTTCCCCCCTGTTAAATAGAGATGCTCATTCATTAGCTTGAATAAATGCAGTTTACTGTACTGGTGGATCGGTTCTCCGTTTTTATCGACGACTAAAAGAGTATTGAATACGCCGCCGGCGGTTTTATTTGCAACAGATCCACCTACAAGATGAACATTCCTGTCTTTTGCAATCCCTTTTAAAAAGGCGAGTGCTGCAGCAGCATCCTGGTCTGCTATTTCATTTAATCGGGTTAAATCATAGCCTGTTGTCCAAAGCTCTGGAAGCACAATAACATCAGGGTTTGATTTTAACGCCTTTTCAATCATAGCTTCGGCTGCTTTAAAATTCTCTTTTGGTTTGCCAAACACAATATCCATTTGCAAACAAGCAATCTTTAATTTCATGAAAATCCCCCGCAATCATTTAATTCTCTTTTACTTATGTTAAAATTAGTCCGATAGATAACAATTTTCAAAATTTAACTTTACAACTTATCATTTAAGTTATATCATTTGTGACTATATTTTCAATCTTTTTTTTAAGCAGGTGAAAAACTTTGATTAATTATCCTCATTCTGATTTGCTGAAAAGTTTGCCGAAGCAATTTTTCGTATCTTTAGTGTCAAAGGTTGGGAAGCAGCTTGAACAAGGTCATGATGTGATCAATCTTGGGCAAGGCAATCCTGATCAGCCTACTCCCGGCCATATTGTTAAAAAGCTCCAAAGTGCAGCCGAAAAGCCAATAAATCACAGATACTCTCCATTTCAGGGATTTCCCTATTTGAAAAAGGCTGCAGCTGATTTTTATAAAAGGGAGTATGATGTAGATGTAGACCCGGAAACGGAGGTAGCCATCTTGTTTGGAGGAAAGGCTGGCCTCGTTGAGATTCCTCAATGTCTGTTAAACCCTGGCGATACTGTTCTTGTGCCAGATCCCGGTTATCCGGATTATTGGTCAGGTGTAGCGCTTGCAAAAGCAGAAATGGTGACAATGCCGTTACGAGAAGAAAATGGCTTTTTGCCTCTTTACAGCGAGCTTTCAGACGATAAGCTAAATGCTGCTAAACTCATGTTCCTCAATTATCCAAACAATCCAACTGGAGCCGTGGCCAGTGAGAAGTTTTTCCAGGAAACAGTTGAGCTTGGCAAAGAACATGGAATTTGCATTATTCACGATTTTGCCTATGGCGGCATTGGTTTTGAGGGCAAGAAGCCGGTCAGCTTTCTGCAAGCAAAGGGGGCAAAAGAGGTAGGAATTGAGATTTATACACTTTCAAAGACGTATAATATGGCAGGATGGAGAATCGGTTTTGCGGTTGGAAATGCGAGCGTCATTTCTGCCTTGAACCTTCTGCAGGATCATCTATATGTCAGCTTGTTCGGAGCTGTCCAGGAAGCTGCGGCAGCTGCGTTGACTGAAACTCAGGAATGTGTCAAAGAACTGAATGCCCTTTACGAAAGAAGGCGAAATATATTCATTTCAGGCCTTCAGGAAATCGGGTGGAATGTTAAAGCACCTGAAGGCTCCTTCTTTGCCTGGTTAAAAGTTCCTAAAGGTTTTACATCTGAGGAATTTGCTGATTATTTGCTTGAAAAAGCCCATATTGCTGTAGCACCTGGCATAGGATTTGGAAAACATGGAGAAGGATATGTGCGTGTTGGCCTGCTGACTTCAGAAGAAAGGCTTAAAGAAGCAGTAGACCGAATTAGGGAATTAAATTTATTTTAAACTTTCCAATCTTAGTGTTTATTCTTGTTATAACACTGGTAGTTTAGAGCGGAAGGTATGAGAATCCAGCGGGATAAGTGTACCAGGGGAGGCTCCAGGAATCCCGAGTTCGCTAAGTGCCTGCAGCGGAATCAATACTCATGGTTGAAAAAACATATTTATTTCAGATAATCTATTGACAAAAGTTTTTTACCCTGTCATAATCCTAATTAAATTTTAATTCAAAATTAACTAAATACTAATTTCGTTTTCTTATCAAGAGCAGGCGGAGGGACTAGCCCTATGAAGCCCGGCAACCGACTTACCAGTAAGCACGGTGCTAATTCTTGCAGCTTATTAAAGCTGATAGATAAGAAGATGTTAGTTTAAGCTGCTAACCTCTTCTTATTTGAAGAGGTTTTTTTATTGCCCGGATTTGCCTAAATGAAAGGAAGAAAATATATGAGTGAAATTATCGCAACTTATCTAATTCATGATGCAAAACATAATCCTGAGAAAAAAGCAGAGGAAATCGCTCTAGGACTTACGGTCGGTTCATGGACTCATTTACCTGAACTGGAAAAAAATCAGCTCCGTAAGCATAAAGGCAGAGTTGTTTCGGTTGAAGGCCTTTTAACAGAGGAAGGCAGCAAGGAAACGCCTGCCATCATTAAAATTGCTTATCCAACTGCTAATTTCAGTCCGGATTTGCCAGCCATTTTAACTACAGTTTTTGGAAAACTATCACTGGACGGAAAGATTAAGTTAATAGATTTACAGTTTTCCGATGAGATCAAAACCTTTTTCCCTGGCCCCCGGTTCGGCATTGAAGGTTTAAGAGAAAAGTTGAATGTCCGCAGCAGGCCGCTGCTGATGAGCATTTTTAAAGGTGTTCTCGGCAAGGATATGAACTTTTTAACTTCACAGTTGAGGGAACAAGCGCTTGGCGGCATCGACATTGTGAAAGATGATGAAATTTTATTTGAAAATGAACTCACGCCTTTTGAAGAAAGGATTACGGAAGGGAAAAAGGTGCTTGGCCAGGTTTTTGAAGAAACCGGCCATCGCACACTTTATGCAGTGAATTTAACAGGCAGGACCTTTGATTTGAAAGAGAAAGCCAGAAAAGCAGCAAACCTTGGTGCGGACCTCCTCCTGTTTAATGTTTTTGCATATGGACTGGATGTTCTGCAGGAGTTAAGAGAAGATGAAGAGGTTGGGCTGCCGATTATGGCACACCCTGCTGTCAGCGGTGCCCTGTCTGCTTCAAGCATCTATGGAATTTCTTACGCTTTGCTTCTAGGCAAGCTTCTCAGATATGCAGGAGCGGATTTATCGCTTTTCCCTTCTCCATATGGTTCAGTGGCACTTGAAAAGAAGCAGGCGATTTCGATCGGACAATCATTAACCTCCAAGGATTTCTGCAAAAAGACGTTTCCGGTACCATCAGCAGGCATTCATCCAGGTCTGGTGCCGCTGCTTTACCATGACTTTGGAACAGACAGTGTGATCAATGCGGGCGGAGGAGTACATGGGCATCCGGATGGAGCAAAAGGCGGCGGCTTAGCCTTCCGCCAAGCGATTGATTTAACTTTAAATGGAATTCCATTATCAGAATCTCCTTCTGATTATCCAGAACTAAAAAAGGCGATAGATTTATGGGGACTTACAGAGGTGAAAGCTAAGAATGCCTAATATAGCTGTTTTTTGTGATTTTGACGGGACCATTACGGAAAAAGATAACATCATTAACGTTATGAAAGAATTTGCCCCCCCTGAATGGGAGGAAATAAAGAATAAAATATTGTCACAGCAAATTTCAATTCAGGAAGGAGTAGGGAAAATGTTCTCTCTCCTTCCAAGCAGCCTTAAGGAAGACATTATAAAATTCACACTGGAAAATGGCAAGGTAAGAGCTGGCTTTCAAGAATTTGTGGACTATTTGAAAATAGAAAATATACCGCTTTATATTGTCAGTGGCGGAATTGACTTTTTTGTGCAGCCAGTTTTAGAAAAATATGGCCCGTTTGCTGCTGTTTATTGCAATGGTTCAGATTTTAGCGGCGAAACAATCAAAATTTTATGGCCCCATAGCTGTGATGATGAATGTCATAACAGCTGCGGCTGCTGTAAGCCATCTATTATGAGAAAACTTGAGGCTGGAGATACCTATAAAATTGTCATAGGGGATTCGGTTACAGATCTGGAGGCTGCAAAGCAGGCAGATTTAGTTATTGCAAGAGATTTGCTGCAAGAGAAAAGCAAAGAAATGAATCTTAATTATCATGAATTTGAAACTTTTTATGAGTGCATTGAAATTTTGAAAAATGTAAATGGGGTGAGGGTATGAGTTTAGGGGAAGAAAAATGGCAAGAGCTTGCTGATATTAAAGATGAATTGGCTGAAAGAGACTGGTTTATGGGGACTAGCGGCAATTTGGCGATCAAGGTCTCCGATAGCCCCCTGCAATTCCTTGTAACAGCAAGTGGGAAGGATAAAAGGAAAAGGACAAAGGAGGATTTCCTCCTTGTTGATGAATTTGGGCGCCCTGTTGGGGAGACCCATTTAAAGCCTTCTGCGGAAACACTATTACATGTGGAGATTTACCGTAAAACGAACGCAGGGTGCAGCCTTCACGTCCATACGATTGACAATAATGTGATATCGGAAATTTATGGGGACCAGGAGGCAGTCACATTCAAAGGGCAAGAACTCATTAAGGCATTTGATAAATGGGAGGAGGATGCTGTTCTTCGGATTCCGATTATTCCGAATCATGCGCATATTCCGACACTCGCCAAATGTTTTTCCTCCCATATAAGTGAAGATACAGGTGCTGTGTTAATTAGAAACCATGGAATTACCGTTTGGGGAAAAACATCCTTTGAAGCAAAAAAAGTACTCGAAGCTTCTGAGTTTTTATTCCGTTATCAATTAAGGCTGCTGGAACATAAGCCTTATCAGTTATTTAAAGTAGTGTAATAACTTTAATATAGGCTGTTTTCGCAAAGTTTGTTGCTTACAAACTAGTTTTAATTACTGAGTTGATTGGAGTGGAAGGCACTTGATCCTCGAAAATGCATTCGCATTTTCTTCGTGCGGTGCTTATTCGAGGAAGCTTATTCAATGTCCTGCGGGAAGAGAGGGAGCGGGAGACCCCGCAGGCGTGAAACGCCGAGGAGGCTCCAGT
>JAGGRA010000018.1 GCA_018613035.1 Pseudomonas sp. ISL-84
CATTTGACGTTGAGCCTTAAAAAGTGAACGTAAAATGCCTGAATTACTTCATATTTTTAAAAAGTTGAGCGTAAATTGGCTGCAGTGATGCATAAATTAAAAAAAGTGAAGTGAATGGGGTGGAATTGATGCGAATGCAGAGAAAAAAGGTTGAGAATATCCCCTTGAAGGGACAAATTTTAAAAAACAGGATCTTTGATTGTTTTAAAGTTCAGCTGCCAGATTAACGCGCAATAAGATTTGTCTAGCATGTACCAGCAGAAAATATCTCATTTTATTTATATTGCACAACTTCACCAAATCCCAAAGAATCGCAGCTGACATCCTGCCGCGATAAAAATAAATTAAGCCTGAATATTTGCTTTTTTTGTCCAAGCCGGAATATGTGTTTTCAATACTGAATATAGTAGCAATGGAATGATATATATACCTGATGCTAAATTCCATCAAAGCAGTCGTGTGTAAGCCCGGAAATAAAGATGAAAGGGTAAGCCCTTACGTAAGGCATTAAGCCTGAGAGAAGGGCAGCCAGCGCTTTGAGCAGGGCATGCAGGAGGGGTAAAACGAGGAGGAGCTAGGAATGGAAATATTAAAAGTTTCAGCAAAATCTAATCCTAATTCTGTAGCTGGTGCGCTTGCTGGGGTTCTTCGCGAAAGAGGAAGTGCAGAAATCCAGGCAATTGGTGCGGGTGCATTGAACCAGGCTGTTAAGGCAGTAGCGATCGCAAGAGGATTCGTAGCGCCTAGCGGAGTGGATTTAATTTGTATCCCGGCATTCACGGATATTCTGATTGACGGTGAAGAGCGGACAGCAATCAAATTGATTGTGGAACCACGGTAGCCAAAAGGCTGCAGAATTAGGAGTCATCCATTGTCATATGCATAAGATCACATTTTATAAATTTAGGCAAATACAATAAAACCTGTTTGCAGCATAGGCAAACAGGTTCTTTTTTTAATAAGATAAGTCTATTGAGAAAAAAGGAGAGGAAGACAGCGAATGAAAATTTTTGATGCGCATTGCGATGTCCTTTATAAAATATTTATGGATCGGGAGATAGATTTTAAGGATTCAGGCAAGCTGCAGGTCAATCTTGAAGGGCTGCAGGGTTCACAGCTAAAGGTCCAATGCTTTGCCATATATGTACCGGAGTCTGTCCATCCTGAAATGAAATTTAATGCAGCTTTATATATGGTCGATCTATTTTATGAAAAAGTTCTTAAAGCTTATCCGCAAGTAAAGCTTATTTCCAGCCGACGGGATATTGACCGGCTGAAGAGTGATGAGATAGGAGCTGTGCTTACATTGGAGGGCTGTGATGCGATTGGGTGTGACCTTCTTAAATTAAAAACTCTTCTCAGGCTTGGTGTATCATCTGTGGGCTTGACTTGGAACTACGGAAATTGTGCAGCGGACGGCGTCCTGGAAGAAAGGGGAGCCGGATTGTCCTCTTTTGGCAAGCAAGTGGTTTCTGTATTAAATGCTGCTGAAGCATGGTGTGACGTATCCCATCTATCCGAGCGAGGGTTCTGGGATGTGATGGAGTGGGGTGACTATCCATTTGCCTCCCATTCGAATTGCTATTCGCTTTGTCCGCACCCCCGAAATTTATCTAATGATCAAATAGAAGCGCTGATCGAAAGAGATAGTGTTATGGGGATCACTTTTGTAACCGAATTTCTTTCTGGCAAACAGACTGCAACCATTACAGATATATTAAGGCACCTTGAACATGTATGTTCACTTGGGGGAGAGAATCATGTCGGCTTCGGTTCTGATTTTGATGGTACAGATGGGAGGGTGCTAGGCTTAGAGAATGCAAGAAAATACGATTACCTGATGAACGAACTCACAAAATACTATACTGATATACAGGCTGAAAAGTTTTTATTTCGGAATTTTTATAACCGGTTTCCAAGGTGATAATGTTACAAAACCAGTATCACAAGGGTTTGCCGGTGACATTTCACCCTGAAAAAAATCAATGTATTTATCATTTTTCAAAAAATAAAAAAATATTCATCTTTTAGCCAATAAATATTCAGAAAGGGTTGCTTTTTTAGACACATAGGTCTAGAATTGAAAGCGTTTAGTACCCATTCATCTTCCAAAAAATAGCCGTAATACAAGGGCTAAACCATCAGGAGGACTGGACAAGTACTACACTTATATTAATGAAACGTTTTTACATAATTTCTTAACGTAACTAAAGGGGTGTAAGACATGATCAATCAACTTTCATGGAAAGTTGGAGGACAGCAAGGGGAAGGTATTGAGAGTACCGGAGAAATTTTTTCCATTGCATTAAATCGTTTAGGCTACTACCTGTACGGTTACCGCCACTTTTCATCACGCATTAAGGGCGGGCACACGAATAATAAGATTCGCGTCAGCACGTCACAAATTCGCTCAATTTCGGACGATTTAGATATTCTGGTAGCTTTTGACCAGGAAACAATTGATTTAAACTACAAAGAACTTCATGATAAAGGGATCATGATTGCAGATGCAAAGTTTGATCCTAAACAGCCAGAAGATACGAAAGCAGCATTGTATGCGGTTCCATTTACAGAGATTGCTACTGAACTAGGAACATCTCTAATGAAAAACATGGTTGCCGTTGGAGCAACATGTGCAGTTCTAAACTTAGATATTAAAGTATTTGAAGAAGTTGTTCAAGAGATTTTTGGACGCAAAGGACAGCAGGTTGTAGACAAAAATATGGAAGCAATCCAGGCTGGCTTTGACTTCATGAAAGAAAAGCTTAGCGACGATGTAGAATTAATGGAGCTTGAAAAAGCGGATGGCATGAAGCGTCTATTCATGATTGGTAATGATGCGATCGCTCTTGGTGCGCTTGCCGGCGGTTGCCGCTTCATGGCAGCTTACCCAATTACACCAGCATCCGAAATCATGGAATATTTGATTATGAAGCTTCCGGCGCTTGGCGGATCTGTTATCCAGACAGAAGACGAAATCGCTGCAGCCACTATGGCAATCGGTGCCAACTATGCGGGAGTTCGTGCTATTACAGCATCTGCTGGTCCTGGTCTTTCTCTTAAAATGGAAGCAATCGGTCTTTCTGGTATTACAGAAACTCCGCTTGTTATTGTTGATACCCAGCGTGGAGGCCCTTCAACAGGACTTCCTACAAAACAGGAACAATCAGACTTAATGGCAATGATTTATGGTACTCACGGTGAGATTCCGAAAATCGTTCTTGCGCCAAGTACTGTGCAGGAAGCATTTTATGATACTGCTGAAGCATTCAACCTAGCTGAAGAATATCAATGCCCTGTTATTGTTCTTTCTGACCTGCAGCTTTCTCTAGGAAAGCAAACAGTGGAGCCGCTTGATTTCAGCAAAGTGGAAATCCGACGTGGAAAGCTTGCAACAGAAGAGCTTCCTGAAATTGAAAACAAAGGCTACTTCAAGCGCTTTGAGGTTACAGAAGATGGAGTTTCTCCTCGTGTAATCCCTGGCATGAAGAACGGTATCCACCATGTTACCGGTGTTGAGCACGATGAGACTGGAAAACCTTCAGAATCAGCTGCTAACCGTAACGCGCAAATGGATAAGCGTTTCCGTAAGGTTGAAAACATCAAATTCAATACACCAGTTCACAAGAATGCTCCTCATGAAGAAGCAGACTTGTTAATCGTAGGGTTCAACTCTACTCGCGGTGCTATTGAAGAAGCGATGGGCCGCCTTGAAAATGATGGCGTTAAAGTTAACCATGCACAAGTTCGCTTAATTCATCCTTTCCCTGCAGATGAATTACTGCCGCTTGTAAAATCTGCTAAGAAAATTGCTGTAGTAGAAAACAATGCTACAGGACAATTAGCAAATATCATGAAGATGAACGTCGGACATGCTGAGAAAGTTCACAAGCTATTAAAGTACGACGGAAATCCATTCTTGCCACATGAAATTCACACAAAATGCAAGGAGTTGTTCTAAATGGCCACATTTAAAGATTTTAGAAATAATGTAAAACCAAACTGGTGTCCAGGCTGTGGGGACTTCTCCGTGCAGGCGGCGATTCAGCGTGCGGCAGCGAATGTTGGTTTAGAGCCTGAAAACCTAGCAGTTGTTTCAGGTATCGGTTGTTCCGGACGTATTTCCGGCTATATCAATTCATACGGTTTCCACGGCATCCATGGACGATCATTGCCAATCGCCCAGGGTGTTAAAATGGCTAACCGCGATCTGACTGTTATCGCTTCCGGCGGTGACGGAGATGGATTCGCAATCGGAATGGGCCATACGATCCATGCGATCCGCCGTAACGTAAATATTACTTATATCGTTATGGATAACCAGATCTATGGTTTAACAAAAGGTCAAACTTCACCGCGTTCTGCGGCTGGATTCAAAACGAAATCAACACCTCAAGGTTCCATTGAACAGGCTATTTCTCCAATGGAAATGGCACTAACAGCAGGTGCGACTTTCGTTGCGCAAAGCTTCTCAACAGACTTGAAGGATTTGACTGCATTAATTGAAGCAGGAATCCAGCATGATGGATTCTCTTTAATCAACGTATTCAGCCCATGTGTTACTTATAACAAAGTAAACACTTATGACTGGTTCAAAGAAAACCTTACTAAATTAAGCGATATTGAAGGCTATGACAATTCCAACCGCGAATTGGCGATGCAGACGCTTATGAAGCACGACGGCCTAGTAACAGGCTTAATCTACCAGAATACTGAGCGCAAATCTTACCAGGAAATGCTTTCAGGATACTCTGAAACTCCTTTATCAAAAGCTGACCTTAACCTTGACCAGGCTCACTTTGATAAACTTGCAGCAGAATTTATGTAATAATGAGATGAAGTCCGGGAATTCCCGGGCTTCTTTTTTGTCTTTTTCTTCAATGGCTGTTTTCGTAAAGTTTGTTGTTTGAGACGGCTGACTAAGTTTAATTGCTAAGTTAGTTGTACCGAAGGGCATTTGACTCCAGTGGAATTGAGGGAAATGGGACCACTCAGGTGAAGGGCACCCATTCCTCCGCGGTGATAGCAAATCCCCGCGGAGGACATCAGTCGACAGAATTCATAAGTACAAACAACAATCTATGAGATTAGAGCCCTTCCATTGATCATAGTGACAATAGTCACGGCAAAACCAGAAGAAAAAGTCTATTATTATTATTTGTGCAGGATTAAAAGTGCCCCTGGATGTACATAGATGTAGTAGCTGCCTGATTAGAGGCAGGATAAGGTTTTCTATTGTTTTAACCCAGCTAAACCCTTATACTATAATAATGTGCATATATATAAATTCCATTGTTGCACATTTTATTATTATGGCTAAAAATGGAGTTAAAAATGATAGATGCTTACTCAAAGAAAGAGAAAGGGGATAAATGATGAACGAAAAACAACGCTTAGAAGGCCAGCAAGTGCAAACAGCAAATCCTTCGGACAAAAAATCCGCAAAGGATTACAGCAAATACTTTGAAACAGTTTATACTCCTCCTTCCTTAAAGGAAGCGAAAAAACGCGGAAAAGAAGAAGTTAAATACCATAAAGATTTTGACATTCCGGAAGAATTTCTTGGAATGGGCAAGGGCCGCAAGTTTTATATCCGCACGTATGGCTGCCAAATGAATGAACATGATACAGAAGTTATGGCTGGGATTTTCCTTGGCCTTGGCTATGAACCAACAGATACAGTGGAAGATGCCAATGTCATCTTGCTTAACACTTGTGCAATCCGTGAAAATGCCGAGAACAAAGTATTCGGTGAGCTTGGTCATCTCAAGCATTTGAAAAAAGAAAATCCGGATGTTCTGATAGGTGTTTGCGGATGTATGTCCCAGGAAGAATCCGTTGTGAACAAAATCCTTAAAACTTATAATCAGGTTGACATGATTTTCGGAACTCACAATATCCACCGCCTGCCGAACATTCTTCAAGAAGCCTATATGTCCAAAGAGCTGGTTATTGAAGTCTGGTCAAAAGAGGGAGATGTTATTGAGAACCTTCCGAAAGTACGCCGCGGCAATATTAAAGCATGGGTAAACATTATGTACGGCTGCGATAAGTTCTGTACCTACTGCATCGTGCCTTATACTCGCGGTAAAGAAAGAAGCCGCCGTCCTGAAGATATTATCCAGGAAGTGCGCCAATTGGCCGCGCAGGGCTACCAGGAAATTACCCTACTTGGCCAAAACGTAAACGCATATGGTAAAGATTTTGAGGATATGAAATACGGTCTTGGCGATTTAATGGATGAAATCCGCAAAATCGACATTCCGCGCATCCGCTTTACAACAAGCCACCCTCGTGACTTTGATGATCATCTGATTGAAGTGCTCGCAAAAGGCGGAAATCTTGTCGAGCACATCCATCTGCCTGTACAGTCAGGTTCAACAGATGTCTTGAAAATCATGGCACGTAAATATACAAGAGAACAATATTTAGAGCTTGTTCGTAAAATTAAGGCAGCTATACCTGGCGCTACTTTTACAACTGATATCATTGTCGGATATCCAAATGAAACAGAAGAGCAGTTTGAAGAAACACTATCCCTGTATCGTGAGGTAGGCTTCGAGTCTGCTTATACGTTCATTTACTCGCCGCGTGAGGGCACTCCAGCTGCCAAAATGGTGGATAATGTGCCAATGGAAGTGAAAAAAGAGCGTCTGCAGCGCCTGAATGCTCTTGTTAATGAGCTATCTGCTGAAGCGATGAAAAAATACCAGGGCGAGGTTGTAGAAGTTCTTGTTGAAGGGGAAAGCAAAAACAATCCGGAAGTCCTTGCCGGCTACACTAGAAAGAGCAAACTGGTTAACTTTAAAGGGCCAAAAACAGCCATTGGCAAACTGGTTAAAGTAAAAGTAACAGATGCAAAAACATGGTCCCTAAACGGAGAAATGGTTGAAGAACTAGACGCGGTTGAGGTGAAGTAATATGGCAAAGTATACAAAAGATGAGATCGTAGAACGTGCACAAGACTTGGCACGCATGATCGCGGAAACTGAAGAAGTAGAATTTTTCAAGCGTGCAGAAGCACAGATTAATGGAAATGAAAAGGTTAGTGCAACCATTACTACAATCAAAGGCTTGCAAAAGCAGGCAGTAAATCTTCAGCATTATGGTAAAGCAGAGGCTTTAAAGAAAACTGAAGATAAAATTGCTGCTCTTGAAAAAGAACTTGATGAAATTCCAGTAGTCCAGGAGTTCAAGCAGTCCCAAGTTGATGTAAATGAATTGCTGCAAATTGTGGCAAATGCTATTTCCAACACTGTAACAGACGAAGTCATTACTTCTACAGGCGGAAATCTGTTAAGCGGGGAAACAGGATCGAAAAATAAAAACAGCAGCTGCTCCCACTAATAGAATAAACCGAAACACCCTGCACCTATGAGATGCAGGGTGTTTTTTTACGTTCTATATTAAGGGAGGAAAAATCAAGTTGGCCATGGGTTGTGGGCCATTTACTGGTTTCGCAATAAATCTACTGCTTTTAAAAACTCTTTGCGATATTCCTGCTGCTCTATTATGGCAGCATTTAATGTTGATAAAAGAGATTGATTTAGCATTTTTGTTCCTGTATCGTCTGATTCTTTGTCCAAAAAGTTCAGGAGAAAGGTGTATACGAGAAGTAATGTCGAGTAGTTATCGACATATGTGAGGTTAATAGCCCGTCCTCCCGTACCGCCTGCAGCGTGATTATTGATTGACGGTATTCCAGCTTCGGCAGCCATTTCAATGAGCTCCTCTGGAATACCCAGCTGCTTGAGTACTTCTGGATCTAAGTCCAGTTTTTTGGTGGTGTTATTTAGCATGGTACTCCCTCCCTTCTTTTTGGACAATTTTTAAGTCTCTGCATAGATAAATAGTAATCTCTTTTTTATAACAGCAGCATAGCGATGTTACGCTTTGTTGCTTTGCTGCTGAGTAGTGCCATTAACAGCAATAGCTGTAGAGTCGCCGCCATTTGCAATGTTATACTGAGCTGATAGAATTGGAATATTGATCAAAGCAGCATTGACGGCAAATCCGCCAACAGAGATTGGCAGCTGGCCGTTAAAGCTTGTTTGCGGAAGGTTAGCTTGCGCAGCAAACGTAAAAGCTTCAGCTTCGTCACCACTGTCTGTACCATTTACATTATCGCCAAATGGCAATATGCTGTTATTTTCCTGGTCATCATAGCATCTTCCTGATAGCATGGATATTCACCTCCTCCAAATAGTTGAAGTGGCATAGTTTGTCGTCAAATCTTCCTAAGAATCCTTTTTCGTTAGATTAGAAAGGTCCATATCTAAAAGTGTTTTTCCATTAACAGATAATTTAACCTGTTTATAATCCTCTGATGTTTCTACAACAGGCAGCAGATTTTTTAGTGAAGGAATCATATTGCCGATCCCGGAGGAATTTTTCGAGCAGAGCCCTTCCAAGTTTTTCAATGGTTTCATTGCGTCTTTTATACTTTCTCTTAGTTCATCCGATTGGATTTTATCCAGCCCTTTGGAGTAATATCCGCCCAATGAGTCTGTTAATTTGGCAACCATTTTTTCTGCATATTCCTTTGCTTCTTCTCCTGTCAGCTCTTTACCATTGATTGAAACCTTATAACTGGAGTTCTCCTTGTCTGCCATTCCTGTTCACCTCCTTCTCGTTAGTTTATTATATTGATGCATGAGCCAAGCTGTATCCGCGTTTGAAGTAGGACAAACGTGCATTTTTTATATGTATACCTAATAGGGATAGCAGCAGCCCAAGGATAAATGGGCATTTGCCCCATTTGCTAAAGAGCAGCCGGAATCCCAGCATTGGAGCAATCAATTCCCCTTAATCAAAATGCTGAAACCGGAACATTCGCCCGGTCCCGGCATACTATAAATCATGCCAATACTTTTGCCTAACATTCATCAAAAATTATCGCACACTAGTCTAATATCCCGCATAGGATGAATTGAAAATGAATGAGGAGGGTTCGCTCGCAATGGGAGACTACAGAGAGATTATAACGAAGGCAGTCGTTGCGAAAGGACGTAAATTTACACAGTCCAATCACACGATTTGCCCATCACACCATCCGTCAAGCATACTTGGCTGCTGGATCATAAACCATACGTACGAGGCGAAAAAGGTTGGAAAAACAGTAGAAATCTGCGGCCGTTATGACATTAACGTTTGGTACTCTTTCAACAATAATACAAAAACTGAAGTTGTTACCGAACGTGTTGAGTATACAGATGTCATTAAGTTAAAATACCGTGATCCGGACTGTTTGGATGACCAGGATGTCATCGCTCGCGTACTGCAGCAGCCGAATTGCTGTGAAGCTGTCATTTCCCCGAACGGAAATAAAATTATCGTCACTGTTGAAAGAGAGTTCATGGTCGAAGTGATCGGCGAAACAAAGGTTTGTGTAGCCGTTCATCCAGACAAATGTGACTGCGATGATGACGACGTTTGGGGCCTTGATGTAGATGATGAAGAATTCGAGGATTTAAATCCAGATTTCTTAGTTGGAACTGAAGAAGAGTAAATGTAAACTAGGAGGTTTTGCTTCCTAGTTTTTCTTTTTGTTTGACTGACTCTTTTAAATTTGTATGCAGATTACCGCTGCAGGCACTCAGCGATTAGGGCCGGATGCTGCCCGGCATTCGATTCCTTCAGGGTTTCCCTTGGGTAAGCTTTCCTCCAAAACTTGAACAAGCATGCTCCAGTAAACACCGCACTAAGGAAGTGCGAATCCATTTTTCGAAGATCTCGTCCCTTCAGTTCAATCAACAGTACAAAGTAAAAATTTGCTTCAGCATAGAAACTTGTATAAAAGCGGGCAATTAATCAAGCGAATTGACTACCTGTTCTTCCGCCTTTAGTCTGAATTCATGTGCTGGTTATTTCATTAAAATGGAGACATAAATCCATGAAGGGAAGATGGAAAGATGAAGATATATCAGCTGAATTTAAAATGCCATGATTTAGATAGTATGAAAGTTTTTTATACAAAAGTCTTGGAGATGGAGTTAATGGCAGAAACGGAACATTATTTTACTATAATGGCTGGCACAACGAAAATCCTGTTTGAAAAAGATGAAACAACTCCTTTTTATCATATGTGTTTCCGGACAAATGCTGATTACTTTGATCATATGTATCAAAAATTGGGCCAGGAAAGCGTACTTATTTCAAATGGCAAAGGCGAATATAGCATGTTTTGGAAAGGAAAACAGGCTTATTTTGTGGACCCGGATGGAAATATCATTGAAATGCTGGAACGGCCGTTTGAAGGAGAAAAAAAGGAAGGGATCGGCTGGCATGATGTGGGTGAAATAGGCTTGCCCGTCCTTAATATTGCAGATATGGAGCAGGAATTAAATAAGATTTTGGTAAATGAACAAATCGATTCCAGTGAGACGTTTGCTTTTTATGGAGACACCCAGGGAGTTCTTGTCCTCGTTAAGGAAGGTCGCCATTGGTACCCCACTGAAAGGCCGGCTGTTATTTCTCCTATAAAAATTTTTGCTGCAGGTGATAGAAATGCAACTTTAAAGCACAAAGAATATCCATATGAAATCATCGTTAGAAAGGAATGGACAGGAAGTATGCCAGCGGTTCAATTTCGCATGGCCCGCCCGACAAACCAGCTGGAAAAGCTCATTGACTTTTATGAAAAGGTTTTAAGGCTGGAGAGAGTCGGTGAATTTAGGCAGCATGAAGGCTATGATGGAATCATGCTGGGCCTGCCAGATAGTCAATATCATATCGAATTCACACAATCGAAAGAAATAATAGATCTTCCTCTTCCTACAAAAGAACATCTTTTAGTTTTTTATATTGCCAACCGGTTTGAACGGGATGAGATGGTTAACAGACTTGCCGGCATGGGCTATGGAGAGGTAGAACCTGAAAATCCATACTGGGGAAGGGGCGGAGTAACCATTGAGGATCCGGATGGCTGGCGGATTGTATTGATGAATACGGCGGGTATATAGAGCTATCGTCTTTTGAAGGTTTTCTTCTTAACTCTTGGCTGAGTTAAAGCTCCTTTTCATTTTAGATCCCTGTTGATTAGAGCGATGGACTCGAGATCCGCGAAAATGCACCCATTTTCTTCGTGCCGTGTTATTTCGCAAAGTCCTGGAGGAGTGTGTCAAAGGGAGATTCCGCGGTGCGCGCTGAGGAGCACCAAGATTGCCCGCGGTTTCCTGAGTGCCTGTGGCGAAAATCAACATGCCAATTTTACAGAGCTATCACTAAGGCTGTTTTCTAAAAGATTGTTGTTTTTGAATAGATTTGTGAATAGAAACATTGAAAATAAGGTTGGTTGACTGGAGCGTAAGGTGCGAGACTCCAGCGGGAGGAGTGGGACCGGTGAGGCCCCACAGGCGCTGCGCCCCGAGGATGCTCACCGCCCGCCCCGCGTTCGCTGAGCATCCTGGAGCGGAAATCAACCACTCTTCACTAAAAAGCAACAAAGTTTGCGAAAACAGTTATCACTTAAAAAAATAAACTATCTTTTTCCTAAATATGTTAAAATAGGGCAGTAGAAAAATGATTATGGAAAGGTTGAGAGTTTATGTTTAAAAGAGTTGCCTCTGACGTGTTAGGGCTTAGCGATGTGGGAAGTGTAATCCAGCCGGCAGATTATGATAAAGTCGATGCGGATGATTATGTGCTTCATGAAGATAATGAAAAGATTTACTTCCTAATTAAATCCAAATCAGATGAATATTGCTTTACAAATAAAGCCCTTATCCATTTGGATGGAACAAGTGCAGTCAGCAAAAAGCGAACGCTTAAGCGCTACAGCTATAGAGAATATAGTATTTCCAATGTGATGCTCGAAACAGCAGGGACGGTCGATTTGGACATTGAAATCAAATTTGTGATTGGGTCCGAGGCATTTTCCATCGACGTACATAAAAAGCATATAGAAGAATTGAAAGATTTATACAAAGCTCTAATTCGCATCTCCGAGATTTGCCGTGAAAATGAAGTATCAATGGAGTATGCTGAAAAAAGTTTAAACTTGGCTTCCAGCACATTGGGCCGCTCAACTTCAAATCAGGATTCAAACGTAGTGGACAATTTCCGAGTATTAAACGAAACAGCCTTCAACTGGCTGATGAATAGCCGCAAGAAATACAATGTAAAAGACTTTGGCTATGTTTTTGAAAAATATATTAATAACTAAGAAAGATAGGCAGCTCTCTGTTCGGAGAGCTGTTTTTTTGGGCTCTTTACACATAGATTGTTGTTTTTGCTTATGAATTCAGCCCGTTGATTTTCGCTGCAATCAACTCACCATATTAAACTAAGTTATTGAAAAGCAAGAAACTTTATTTTTCCCCAAATTTTGCACTTCTGAGTCCTATAACAATCTATGATATAATGAAAAAGACGTTCTCAGAGTGTATCTTTGAAAACTGGGATAGAAAATGAATAGATTATTTGACGTTGGAGGAAATTATGGCAGCAGCATACACGCCTATGATACAGCAATATTTAAGAGTAAAGGCAGAATATCAGGATGCCTTTTTATTTTTTCGACTTGGTGATTTTTATGAAATGTTCTTTGATGATGCGCTTAAGGCATCGCAGGAACTGGAAATTACATTAACAAGCCGGGAGGGCGGTACGGAAGAGCGAATTCCGATGTGCGGAGTACCGTACCATTCAGCACCTGCCTATATTGAACAACTAATTGAAAAAGGCTATAAAGTAGCCATCTGTGAGCAGACTGAGGATCCCAAACAGGCAAAAGGCGTTGTGCGGAGGGAAGTTGTCCAGCTTATTACGCCTGGGACAATGATGGAAGGCAAAGGCCTTCAGGAAAAAGAAAACAATTACATTGCCTCTATCTCTGCTTTTGATGGGGAAACGTTTGGATTTGCCACAAATGATTTATCTACAGGTGAAACGAAGGTAACGATGCTAAGCGGAGGGTTTGAGGAAGTATTAAATGAGCTGTCTCTGTCAGGGGCGAAAGAAATCGTCATTTCTTCTGATTTTAACGGAGAATGGCAGCGGAAAATAAAAGAGCGTTCGGTCATGGCGATTTCATTGGAGGACGATTGCGAGATTCGTGATTCCTATGAAAACCTGCTTTCAGATTTAAACCAGGACAAGCTTAGGCTTACATCGTCCAGACTTATAAACTATCTGTATCGGACTCAAAAAAGAAGCCTCGATCATCTTCAAAAAGTAGCTACCTATCAAATCAGCCAATATATGAAGATCGACTATTTTTCGAAAAAGAACTTGGAGTTAACGGAAACGATTCGCAGCAAAGGGAAGAAAGGCTCATTGCTATGGCTTTTGGATGAAACAAAGACGGCTATGGGCGGAAGGCTTTTGAAGCAGTGGATTGACCGGCCGCTTATTAACGAAATAGAAATTAAGCGCCGCCATTCCATTGTGGAAACATTAATCGGTTCTTACTTTGAACGCGAAGAAATCCGGGAAAAGCTGAAGGAAGTCTATGATCTTGAGCGCCTTGCCGGGAGGGTGGCATTCGGAAATGTGAATGCACGTGATTTGGTGCAGCTTAAACGGTCACTTCAGCAGATTCCGATTTTAAAAGATATGGTCAGGGGGCTGCCAAATGATGAGGCAGTAAAACTGGCTGAACGGCTGGATGCCTGTGAAGAGGTGGCCGATACGCTCGAATGTGCAATCATGGAGAATCCGCCTCTTTCACTTAAAGACGGCAATATCATTCAGGATGGCTACCATGAAGAATTGGATCAATATCGGGATGCCAGCCGGAATGGGAAAACCTGGATCGCCCAGCTAGAGAAGCAGGAGCGGGAGAAAACAGGCATTAAGTCGCTAAAGATCGGTTTTAACCGTGTGTTCGGCTATTATATAGAAGTAACGCGCTCCAATTTGCACCTTTTACAGGAAGGCCAATACGAACGCAAGCAGACGCTGACAAATGCGGAAAGATTTATTACGCCTGAATTGAAAGAAAAAGAAGCGCTAATCCTCCAGGCACAGGAGAAGTGTGTCGAACTGGAGTATGAGCTTTTTACCAATGTCCGCGAATATGTAAAAGAATATATTCCTAGATTGCAAAAGCTGGCTAAAACGGTTAGTGAATTGGATGTTCTGCAATGCTTTGCGGCAGTTAGCGAGCAAAGGCATTACACAAAACCAGTTTTTTCAAACGAAAGGCGGGTTTATATTAAAGACGGCCGTCATCCAGTGGTGGAAAAGGTCATGAACGCACAGGAATATGTGCCCAATGACTGTAATATGGATGCAGACAGGGAAATGCTGCTGATTACAGGACCGAATATGTCCGGTAAAAGTACTTACATGCGCCAAATCGCGCTGACAGCTATTTTAGCTCAAATTGGCTGCTATGTGCCTGCTTCCGAAGCAGTTCTGCCAATCTTTGACCAGGTATTTACGAGAATCGGTGCTGCTGATGACCTAATTTCTGGCCAAAGTACCTTCATGGTCGAGATGCTTGAAGCAAGGAACGCGATTGTAAATGCTACTCAAAATAGTTTGATTCTATTTGATGAAATCGGCCGTGGAACGTCAACCTATGACGGCATGGCATTGGCGCAGGCAATTATTGAATATATTCATGACCGGATTGGTGCAAAAACGTTATTTTCCACTCACTATCATGAGCTGACTGTACTTGAAGAAGAGTTGGGAAAAGTGAAAAATATCCATGTCAGTGCTGTTGAGCAGAACGGCCGGGTTGTGTTCCTTCATAAAATTAAAGAAGGAGCAGCGGATAAGAGTTACGGTATTCATGTTGCTCAGCTTGCCGAGCTGCCGAATGAGCTGATTGTGAGAGCAAATGAAATCCTGACCGGACTTGAGTCCAAGGATGTGGAGGCAAATAGTACTTCGCAACAGGAAATTAGTAAGGCGCCTGCCGCTGAAAAAGTACAAGAGCCTGCTGCTCAATTATCATTCTTTGAAGAAGAGCCGGGGGAAGCGAAAAAGTCTCAGGTCAGCTCGAAGGAAAAGAAGATTATCGACAAAGTGAAAGGGCTCGATATCCTTGATATGACGCCAATGCAGGCATTAAATACATTATATGAGCTGCACAAAAAACTAAAGAACTAGCCAACAGGGGGTGACGAGATGGGGAAAATCATACAGCTGGATGACTCGCTTTCAAATAAAATTGCTGCCGGTGAGGTGGTAGAGCGGCCTGCATCAGTAGTTAAAGAATTGATGGAGAACTCGATTGATGCCGGGAGCACAATTATTGAAATTGAAGTAGAAGAAGCTGGCCTGGCAAAAATCCGGATCATTGATAACGGCGACGGAATTGAAGAGGATGATGTCCTTAATGCATTTCATCGCCATGCCACAAGCAAAATAAAAGATGAAAATGACCTTTTCCGCATCCGCACGCTCGGATTCCGCGGCGAGGCATTGCCGAGTATCGCGTCCGTTTCGCGGATCGAAATGAAAACCTCGACTGGCGAAGCCGGCACACGCCTGGTCACTGAAGGCGGAAAAGTAGAGGTGATGGAAAAAGCGCCTGGCAGAAAAGGGACCGATCTCACCGTGACCGATTTATTTTTCAACACGCCGGCCCGTCTGAAATATATGAAGACAATCCACACCGAGCTTGGCAATATAACCGATGTGGTGAACCGGCTGGCGCTTGCCCATCCAGAGGTCGCTATCCGCCTGATTCATAATGACCGCAAGCTCCTGCAGACGAACGGGAACGGCGATGTCCGCCAGGTGCTTGCAGCGATTTATGGGCTGAACATCGTAAAAAAGATGGTTCCAATTGAAGCGAGCTCGCTTGATTTTAAAATAAGCGGCTATGCAGCATTGCCGGAGATTACAAGAGCATCACGCAATTATATCTCCACTATGATTAACGGACGTTTTATAAAAAATTATTCACTGGCAAAGGCCATTCAGGAGGGATATCATACCCTCTTGCCAATTGGCCGCTATCCGATCGTCCTGTTGAATATTGAAATGGATCCGCTTCTTGTGGATGTCAATGTCCATCCTTCCAAGATGGAAGTCCGGTTAAGCAAGGAGCATGAATTGAATGAGCTTGTATCAAGTGCACTTAAGGCTGCTTTTAAAAAGGAAGAGCTGATTCCGTCCGGGTTTACGCAGCCGAAGAGCATGAAGCCAAAGTCGGAGCAGACTGCTTTGGAGCTGGATCACTTGCCGGAGAAAGAAGAACGGAATATCTCTGCATCTTCTTATGTGCGTGAAACGAGGGAAGAAGCTGTTCCGGATAGCACTTCGCGGAGCTTTTCTCTTAAAACTGAGGTACCCCATACTGCTCAGCTTAGCCAGAGAAGTTTTTCCCCTTCGCCTTTTGGTCCTGAAGGTGATTCTGTTCAGGAAGATCCCTGCGAGGATCGTGTTTCTTCAGCAGTAGAATATCCAAAAGAAGATCAGCATTTGTTCCAGAAAGAAGAGCCAAGGGCGGCAGGTTTAAATCCGTTTTTTGCCGAGTCTCCTAATGAGCAGGAACCATCCCGGGTTCCGCCGCTCTATCCGATCGGGCAAATGCATGGGACCTATATTTTTGCCCAAAACGATAGAGGCCTTTACATCATCGACCAGCACGCTGCCCAGGAACGGATTAAGTACGAGTACTTCAAAGAAAAAGTCGGCCAGGTGGAAAGCGAATTGCAGGAAATGCTCATACCCCTGACCTTCGAATACTCAACTGACGATTATATAAAAATAGATGAACACAAAGTTGAACTGGAAAAAGTCGGCGTGTTCCTGGAGCCGTTTGGCTATAACAGCTTTATCGTCCGATCTCATCCGCAATGGCTGCCAAAAGGCGAGGAACAGGAAATCATTGAGGAAATGATTGAACAGCTATTAGCGATGAAGAGAGTCGATATTAAAAAGCTGCGAGAGGAAGCTGCGATCATGATGAGCTGCAAAGCTTCTATTAAAGCGAACCAGCACCTGCGCAAGGATGAAATTCAAGCACTGCTGGATGAGTTGCGCCGGACATCAGATCCGTTCACATGCCCGCATGGCCGCCCGATTATTATTCATTACTCTACTTATGAAATGGAGAAAATGTTCAAGAGGGTAATGTAAAACGACGCTGAACCCGAATGGGTTTGGCGTTTTTTTGTATAGTTGGACAATAATTATATTATGTAAACAAAGGTAGGCACTATTCTGTCCGATAAGTGCCGATGAGAAGCGATTTCCCCATTTGATCGGCATTATTCGGAGGTAAGTTCCGATTAGAGTTCGATTCCCCATTTGATCGGCATTATTCGGTGAGATAAGTTCCGATTAGAGTTCGATTCCCTATTTGATGGCATTATTCGGTGAGATAAGAGACGGTTAAGAGTCAGTTCCCCAACTGATCGGCACAATTAACCCGACTGATTCCGGTGAAAACCAATATTCAACGGCACTTTCCCTTCCGATTGGCTCCTGCTTCTCCTTTTATCTAACAACGACTAGTGCTCAAAATAAAAAAGCACCCATTTTGCAAAATGGATGCTCCTTATTTAAATTATCTTACCAATGTATGAAGTTTATCAATATACTTTAATGCTACCCCGGTACCAACCGCAACAGATTCAAGCGGGTTTGGAGCGAGGTGTACAGGTACGACGATTTCTTGTGATAGCCAATCCTGCATGCCATTAAGCAGGGCACCGCCACCTGATAAGATTACGCCGCGGTCAACGATGTCACCACTCAGTTCAGCAGGGCTGTCTTCTAAAGTAGCACGGATTGCTTCAAGAATATGAAGGAGAGCTTCCTTCATTGCATCGCGAACCTCATATGAAGACAATGTGATTGTTTTAGGTAAACCAGTCACAAGGTCCCGGCCGCGCACTTCCATTGTCAATTCCTCATGATTGACTAATGCATAGCCAATTTCCATTTTAACCTGTTCAGCTGTCCTTTCACCAATAAGGACATTGTATTCTTTGCGTACATGCTGAATGATGTCGTCATCAAGTCTGTCGCCGCCGATGCGGATGGAGTGGCAGGCCACAACGCCGCCAAAGGAGATGATGGCCACTTCTGTTGAACCCCCGCCAATATCTACAACGACGTTTGCGACTGGCTCATCAACTGGCATGCCTGCACCGATTGCTGCTGCAACTGGCTCTTCAATAAGATGGACCTTTTTTGCACCAGCATTTCTTACTGCATCCTGGATCGCTCTTCTTTCTACCGAAGTAGAACCAGAAGGAGTACATACAACCACGTTAGGCTTTCTGATTGCAAATCCGACTTTTTTCGATGCTTTTCGCATAACTTGGCGAAGCATTTCTGTCGTTGTATCATAATCAGCAATAACCCCATCTTTAAGCGGACGGATCGCGATAATTCGTCCTGGTGTTTTACCGATCATTTCTTTGGCTTCTTTACCAACTGCTAACACTTTTTTCGTTTCTGTGTCAATTGCAACAACAGAAGGTTCGTTTAAGATAATCCCTTTTGTTTTACTATATACAAGAATGTTTGCTGTTCCTAAATCAATACCAATTTCAGATGTATTTATCATGAATTATTCACCTATTTCCAATTTATAAAGTCACAATATAGCCTTCTAATAAATTAACATGAATATGGGGGCCAACCTCTGTTTGTTATGGAATCGTTAAAAAAATGTAATCTTTCATGAAAATTTTAGGAAACTTGTCGAATAAGAAGGGTAAAATCTGACTATACTGCTTAGATGTTCTGTTTTTATTAAGAATGGTAAAATGATACCTGAAAAATTTTCCTGCATTATGGTAGGATAGTAAATAGAACGGCAGTAAAGGCAGTGAACAGATGAGCGAAAAAGAAAAGCTTGTAGTGCTGATTGGCCCTACAGCAGTTGGTAAAACAAAATTAAGCATTCTCCTCGCTAAAAGGTTTAATGCAGAAATTATCAGCGGCGATTCCATGCAGATATATAAAAGCATGGATATAGGCACCGCCAAGATTACAAAAGAAGAAATGGAAGGTATTCCACACCATCTGATTGATATCAAAAATCCGGAAGACCCTTTTTCTGCAGCAGAGTTCCAGGAGCTTGTCCGAAGCAAAATTTCTGAAATCACTTTAAGAGGCAAACTACCAATGATCGTCGGGGGCACGGGATTATATATTCAATCAGTCATTTACGATTATCAATTTTCTGATGCTCCTTCAGATGACGAGTTCAGAAAGAAGCTGGAAGAACGCGCGGAAGGGGAAGGGAACGAAGCGCTTTATCAAGAGCTGATGGAAATTGACCCGGAAAGCGGAAGCAAAATCCATCCCAATAATATCCGCAGGGTGATCCGAGCTCTGGAAATCTTTCATTGTACCGGAAAAACGATGTCGGATTATCAGGAGAATCAGGATCCTGAACTTCTTTATGATACCGCACTGATCGGGCTAACGATGAATCGGGAAAAGTTGTATGAGCGCATTAATCTTCGCGTTGATCTCATGATGAAGGAAGGTTTGCTGGAAGAGGTTAATTCCCTTTATAAGCAGGGATTAAAGGATTGCCAGTCGATTCAGGCCATCGGGTACAAAGAGCTGTATGAATACTTCAATGGGCGTGTTTCGATAGAGGACGCTGTAGGAAATCTGAAGCAAAATTCACGAAGATATGCAAAAAGACAGCTAACCTGGTTTCGAAACAAGATGAATGTGGAATGGTTTGATATGTCCGATACAGCAGACCCTCAAGAGTTTGAAAAAAAATTCGCTGAAATTTCTGCTCTTATTGAAGGAAAGCTGAAAATAAAATCGAATACATAATGATAGAGATAAAAGAGGAGGATTATTATGAAATCAGCAATCAATATTCAAGATCAGGTTCTTAACCAGCTACGCAAGGACAATACAAACTGCACCGTATTCCTTTTAAACGGATTCCAAATTAGAGGCTGTATTAAAGGCTTTGATAATTTCACTGTTTTATTTGAGTCTGAAGGCAAGCAGCAGCTTGTATATAAGCATGCTATTTCTACATTCGTACCACAGCGCAATGTTCAGCTGGACTTAGATAACCAGCAATAATATACGCAGTTTTAAAAAGAAGGCCTGCTTCGATGGAAGCAGGCTATTTTTATTTTTCCAATAGCAGTTAAAGTTAAAAATCTTTAATGAAATGCTTACAGCTTGAATACATATAGATATGGGAATTGATCGCTGTTATGAGGCAGATCTCTTGTTCCAGGCTCAAAGGGCTTCATTTCCCTTTATCCCGCATGAATGGGCAGTAAATCTACAACTTTGGTGTTTGAGGACCAAAAGAATGCTAAGTGGGCGGTAAATGCCCGAAAAGCCCGATGATCAGAACTCAGGCTAAAGACGCCATGACCATATGGAGACGTCTGAGTGACTAGCATCCTGAGAGTCTTAACTAATCAGCAGACAGATTGAAGTTTCACCTTATTTCTCGGGAAACCGCACAAAACGACATCCTCGAATCAATCATTGCTGAAAAGAGCGGGAATTTGTCGTTAATTAGCCTTATAACCGTAATCTGACGGAAACATATAGGCTTTTGTCACAAAGGTTACTTCTAAGCGTATACTGTGCCTAAGAATGTGAGGTGATAGCTTTTGGACCAGCCGATTCGCTTGAAAAATAACGGTCAAATCAGCATCGTGCTAAATTCACAGAAGCGAAAAACATACACAAAAGAACTTCCAGAATCTCAAGTGGTTCCAAAGACCATTCCGCCTGAGCATGCAGCCCTGAAAGAAATCGAGGAAGAACTTGGCGCTCTTGTAGGAATGGAAGAGATGAAGAAGATGATAAAAGAAATTTATGCTTGGATTTATGTTAATAAAAAGCGGGAAGAAGCCGGCCTGAAAGCAGGAAAACAAGCACTCCATATGATGTTTAAAGGAAATCCGGGAACTGGGAAAACAACGGTTGCCCGATTAATAGGAAAACTTTTTCAAAAAATGAATGTGTTATCAAAAGGACATCTGATTGAAGCCGAGAGGGCAGATCTCGTCGGAGAATATATCGGGCATACTGCTCAAAAGACGAGGGATCTGGTGAAAAAATCGATCGGGGGCATCCTGTTCATCGATGAAGCCTATTCATTAGGCAGAGGCGGGGAAAAGGATTTCGGCAAGGAAGCGATTGACACACTTGTGAAGCATATGGAGGACCGCCAGCATGAGTTCATCCTGATCCTGGCGGGGTATTCCAGGGAAATGGATTATTTCCTTACTTTAAATCCAGGTCTCCACTCCCGTTTTCCGCTGGTGGTTGATTTCCCGGACTACTCTATCGAACAGCTTATGGAAATTGGCCAGAGAATGCTAAAAGAGCGAGAATACACATTAAGCCACGAATCTGAAAAGAAGCTTCGGGAGCACTTATTTTATGTTAAAAATACTCTAACTCCGAACAGCTTTTCAAACGGCCGCTATATCCGCAATATCATTGAAAAGTCAATCCGTGCACAGGCTATGCGTCTCCTTATGCAAAACAGTTATGACCGTCATGATTTAATGACTATTAGAAGCAATGATTTAGTGTTTGAGGAAGATGATTAAGGGAACAGTAATCAATAAAAAGACAGTGTCATACAGTATTGACATTGTTTTTTTATTAAGTTAAAATACCATTAGGGGTATTAAAAGAGACGATTTAGAGGAGGAATATAAAAATGAACGATATTACAGTCTACACAACCAATACATGTCCTTATTGCACAATGGTGAAAAACTTCCTGGATGAGCAAGGATTATCTTACAAAGAGGTAAACGTCCAGCAAGACCAAAGAGCGGCGCAAAAGCTGGTTGAAACTACTGGCCAAATGGGCGTACCGCAAATCAATGTTAACGGCAAATGGGTACTTGGATTCGACCCAAACAACATTATGGCAAACATAAAGCAATAATATAAAGAAAAAGGCCTGTTCACTTGGTGAGCAGGCCCTTTTTTGAGCGGTATTTGCGAACTTTACGAATAAACGGTGATTATTAGCAAACAAAAGGTCCGAATTTGCGAATAAAACGTAAAATTTCTTTTAGCGAATAAACAGGCAAAACTTACGAACAAATGGTGGAATCTTGCGATAAATAGAGTTTCAATACCGGTAGGGGTTAATGGATTCCTAAACATAAAGAAAAAACCGAAGTTTTATCAAAAATTAGGCTGGGAATCAACAATAAGCTGTTACCAAGACAAAAATAAAAAGCATCGGCGCGAAACCGATACTTTTCTTTATCTTTATCTTTATCTGGTTCCCAGACTCTTGACCGGAAGCTTCCATTTGTATGTGTAGGATAATACCCTTAACGCAGTAATAATGATAAACAAGGAATATAATTCAAATGAAGAAACCGCGATTCCCAACCCGATCGCTGCTCCGCATAGGATGGCCCAGACAGCATAAATCTCTGATTTCAATACCAGCGGGTTTCTGCGTGCAAGCAGGTCACGGATGATTCCGCCGCCACTACCTGTTAAAACTGCAGCTACAATCACTGCGCTTAATGGATGGTTCATTTCTGTTGCATAAAGAGCTCCTTGAATAGCAAATGCGGATAACCCGATTGCATCAAAGAAATTGCCCCATTTTTGCCAGTGTTTAAGCAGGTTATTTGGGAAAAGCATTACTGCTGTGATGGACAAAAGTGCAATTTGAAAAAATAACCCCTGTTCCCAAAGGGCAGAGACCGGTACGCCTATTAATAAATTCCGGATGGCTCCCCCGCCGAAAGCGGTGACGATTCCGAGAATGTATATACCTAAAATATCGTATTCTTCTTCCATGGCAACAATTGCGCCGCTGACTGCGAAGGCAATGGTACCAATCATACTTAAAACTTCCCATGTCATAGACCATTTCTCCTCTTGATGAAAATCTCACATTCTATATCATTTAAACCCTATTAGTATAGTTAAATTCTTTCAAACAATATGATTTTAACACGGAAAAATAGAAATACAATACTTTTGTTTAAGACTGTATAAGCTTTTTTAAAGCTGTGTAAAATCTGCTCATTAATTTCAGCTCAAGAAGCCTGTTTTCCGCCGGTGGCCATAAAGCATCTTTGAAGCGTAGGGTCTCCCTATAATCCGCATTCCAGCAGGAAAATGAATAAGCATCCGTGAAAATACACCTCATGAAGGAAATGGGAACCCATTTTCAAGGAGTTTGCGCTTTCAGGACCAGCACAGCCAAAATTGAGCTTAAAAACGGCCTTTTAATAAGCTGCAAAAAGGATTAACGAAGAGGTAAAAATTAGTATTGGCAAAATTTTTTTGATATGATGTTATCAATCAGAAAGCAGAGGCAAAGCTGATCGGAACGATTTGCTTCCCAGCTTTTTTAATACACATATGAAAGAGGGATGCTGATTGGAACAAAAGCCAGAATATGAAAAAGTAATTCTTGTCGGCTGCCATACAGAAGAAGATGACCAGCGGTTTGAATATTCCATGGAGGAATTGGAGTCCTTGACGGAGACCGCCAATGGAAAAGCAGTAGCTTCCGTTACACAAAAAAGAGAACGGATTCATCCGTCTACATATATAGGAAAAGGAAAGGTTGAGGAATTGGCTGCTCTCCAGGAGGAAATGGAAGCAGATATCATCATTTTTAATGATGAGCTTTCACCAAGTCAGGTTCGCAATCTTTCGTCTGACCTGGATGCCAGGATTATTGACCGTACACAGCTAATTTTGGATATCTTCGCACAAAGAGCCCGTTCCAAAGAGGGTAAGCTGCAGGTTGAATTGGCTCAGCTTCAATATCTGCTTCCTCGTCTGTCCGGACAGGGTATCCAGCTTTCAAGGCTTGGCGGGGGAATTGGCACAAGAGGTCCGGGTGAGACGAAACTGGAATCGGACCGCCGCCATATCCGCCGCAGAATCGACGATATTAAGACGCAGCTGTCTGTCATCGTTCAGCACCGCGACAGATACCGTGAAAGAAGGAAGAAAAATAAAGCCTTCCAAATTGCCCTTGTCGGTTATACGAATGCAGGCAAATCAACCATTTTTAACAGACTTTCAGAAGCTGAATCATATGAAGAAAACCAGCTGTTTGCGACGCTTGACCCGATGACGCGCAAGCTAATTTTGCCTAGCGGTTTTATGACACTTGTGACGGATACAGTTGGGTTTATTCAGGACCTGCCAACGACTTTGATCGCTGCCTTCCGCTCAACCCTTGAAGAGGTGAAGGAGGCAGATCTCCTTCTGCATGTCGTGGATATGTCCAATCCGGACTATTTCCAGCACGAGCAGACAGTCAATAAACTAATAGAAGATTTGGAAAATGATAAAATTCCGCAATTGACGGTATATAATAAAAGAGATTTAAGGCATCCTGATTTTGTTCCGATAGCTAAAACCGAAACCATCCAAATAAGTGCCTTTGAGGAAGAGGACCGCAATGATTTAAAGCGGAAAATTGAGCAAATGATTCTGGGGATGATGAAGCACTATCATGTTGAAGTGCCTTCAACAGAAGGGAAGCTTCTTTCCCAGCTCAAGAATGAAACCATTTTGCGCGAATTAAGCTTCCATGAAGAAAAGGAATTATATGTTTGCAAAGGCTACTATCTTGAGGACCATGCAATTTCAGGGCCTTTAACGAAATATACTGTATAGTTAGGAGAACACCATGTTTCGACAGTTATCACAGGGGGGAAAGCTCCAGCCAATTGTAAAAGAAGTGGAGCAACAAATTTCAGAAGTACTGCAAAGCATAGACCAGCGAATTGATGACAATCAATTCCGCGTTTTAAACAGCTTCCAAAATTATAAAGTAAGCGATTCGCATTTCACTCCATCGACAGGCTACGGATATGATGATATCGGCCGAGATACGCTTGAAGAGATATATGCAGAAGTGTTTGGCGGGGAAGCCGGCCTGGTTCGGCCGCAAATCATTTCGGGCACACATGCCATTTCCATTGCCCTTTTTGGGGTACTGCGACCTGGTGACGAATTGCTATATATCACCGGCAAGCCATACGACACTTTAGAAGAGATTGTCGGGATTCGCGGCACTGGGAACGGCTCATTAAAAGAATTTGGCATAGGCTACAATAGCGTGCCGCTAACCCAAGAGGGAAGCATCGATTACCCAGCAGTGCAAAGTGCAATCAAGCCGAATACAAAAATGATTGGCATTCAGCGCTCCAAAGGGTATGCGACCAGGCCTTCTTTTACAATTGAACAAATTAATGAGATGATCAGATTTGTAAAAGAAATTAAGCCTGACGCAGTTGTCTTTGTAGACAATTGCTATGGGGAGTTTGTAGAAGACCGGGAGCCATGCCATATTGGAGCTGACCTGGTGGCAGGGTCGCTCATTAAAAACCCAGGCGGCGGCATTGCCAAGACGGGCGGCTATATTGTCGGGAAAAAGCAATGGGTCGAGGCCTGCTCATACCGGATGACTTCACCTGGAATCGGTGCGGAAGCCGGTGCATCCCTATACAGCCTTCAGGAAATGTACCAGGGCTTCTTCCTGGCTCCGCATGTGGTTGGCCAGGCACTTAAAGGAGCGGTTTTTACCGCAGCGATGCTTGAGCGCCTTGGCATGAATTCCTATCCAAAATGGAATAGCAAAAGAACCGACCTTATTCAGTCCGTTCAATTTGATGACAAAGATAAAATGGTAGCATTTTGCCAGGCGATTCAATTTGCCTCTCCTGTCAATTCCCATGTCACAGCTTACCCGGCATACATGCCTGGCTATGAAAATGATGTCATCATGGCTGCAGGTACATTTATCCAGGGAGCCAGCATTGAATTAACGGCTGACGGGCCAATCAGACCCCCATATGTAGCGTATGTGCAGGGCGGGCTGACGTATTCGCATGTGAAGATGGCAGTCTGCATTGCATTAAACCGTTTACTGGAAAAAGGTTTAATTGAAATAGAATAGGTGAATATAAAGAAGGACAGCTACCTGGTTAGTTGTCCTTTTCTGTTTAAAAACTTTTGTTATTAAGCATGGAATTTACTTAAAAAAAAAAAAGCAAAAATTTTTTGAAAAAACATGTAATAAAAGCTAACATCCAGTTGACAGATTATCTTACATTACATATAATAATCACAAGAAGTAATGAAAAGGGGGAGAAATAGTTGACTGGAAGTGAAATTCGACGTTCCATGCCGCTTTTCCCAATTGGTACTGTCATGCAGCTAACCGATCTGACCGCGAGGCAGATACGCTACTATGAAGAGCACCAATTAATTTCTCCAGCTAGAACTGACGGAAATAGAAGACTTTTTTCCTTAAACGATATTGATGTCCTTTTGGAGATTAAAGACTTAATCGACCAGGGTGTCAACATGGCCGGAATCAAACAGCTATTTTTCGTAAAAGAACAGCAAGCAATATCAGATAATATGAAGAAGCAAGAAGATAAAGCGAGACGCGATCTTTCTGATGAAGAAATCCGGAAACTCCTTCGCAAAGAAATTGTGCAGGCTGGCCGATTCAATCGTTCATCACTGCGTCAAGGCAACATGCACCGCTTTTTCCATTAATAAATAAAAAACACTCATGTAAATTTAAGGGAGGAAATACCATTGGCTAAGTTCACTAAAGACGATATTAAACGCATTGCAGAAGAAGAAAACGTAAAATTTGTCCGTTTACAGTTTACGGATATTCTAGGAACAATCAAAAACGTTGAAATTCCAATCAGCCAGCTTGAAAAAGCACTTGATAACAAAATGATGTTTGACGGATCTTCTATCGAAGGCTTCGTACGTATTGAAGAATCAGATATGAATTTATATCCTGACCTTGATACATGGGTGGTATTCCCTTGGACAGCGGAAAAAGGAAAAGTTGCGCGTTTGATCTGTGATATCTACAATCCGGATGGAACTCCATTCCTTGGTGATCCTCGCAGCAATTTAAAACGTATTCTAGGTGAAATGGAAGAGTTAGGCTTCACAGATTTCAATCTTGGACCTGAACCAGAATTCTTTTTATTCAAGCTTGATCATGCTGGAGAACCGACTCTAGAGCTAAATGATAACGGCGGATACTTTGACCTTGCACCAACAGACCTTGGTGAAAACTGCCGCCGTGACATCGTGCTGGAACTTGAAGAAATGGGCTTTGAGATTGAAGCTTCCCACCATGAGGTTGCTCCAGGCCAGCACGAAATCGATTTTAAATATGCAGATGCTTTAACAGCATGTGACCAAATCCAGACGTTCAAGCTTGTTGTTAAAACGATTGCCCGCAAGCACGGCCTGCATGCGACATTCATGCCAAAACCACTATTCGGTGTGAACGGTTCTGGTATGCACTGTAACGTTTCATTATTCAAGGATGGAAAAAATGCATTCTTCAATGAAACTGGAGATCTTCAACTTAGTGATGACGCACGTCACTTTATCGCAGGCATCATCAATCATGCCACAGCATTTACAGCAGTAACAAACCCAATCGTTAACTCTTATAAGCGTTTGGTTCCTGGTTATGAAGCACCTTGCTATGTTGCATGGTCTGCTCAAAACCGTTCACCGCTTATCCGTATCCCGGCTTCCCGCGGCATAAGTACTCGTGTAGAGGTCCGAAGTGTTGACCCTGCTGCGAACCCATACCTTGCTATGGCTGTGTTATTAAAAGCTGGACTTGATGGAATCAAGAACAAATTGACTCCTCCAGCACCAGTTGACCGCAACATCTATGTAATGAACAAGCAAGAGCGTGTAGAAGAAGGGATCAAGGATCTTCCAGCAACATTGGCAGCTGCCCTTGAAGAACTTAAAAATGACGAAGTAATCGTTTCTGCTCTTGGCGACCATATCTTCGAACACTTCATTGAAGCAAAAGAAATCGAGTGGGATATGTTTAGAACGCAAGTGCATCCATGGGAGCGCGAGCAGTATATGAGCATGTATTAATAATCAGTCAAGCCTTGGCCTCAGTGCCGAGGCTTTTTTGTGCTGTTTAGCTTGAGTGGAGATTTCCGTTCACCGAGCTCGCTTTCCGCGGCGGTCTGACACTCCTAGGTGCATTCGCGTCTGTGGTCTCCCGTGGACGCGCCAATCGCAGGGGTCAATGAATTATACATCCCCGAATAAATACCACATGAAGAATTTGCGAGTGCGTTTTCACTCCTCAAGCTACATAACGCAGTGCCTTTAACAAAAAACTTTAATATAGCCTAATATATAAAAAATCCATCACTGAATGATGGATTTGCAGTTCGGACAGGTGATAACCTTTTCCGGTTTGAATTTTATTTTTTTAAGATCCTTTTTGGTGAAAGTTGTAAAGGCATTGTATGTAAATCCGCATACACAGCTGTTTTGATCCTTTACGATGTGCACCAAGTTCGACTCCTTGCTAAGCACTGTTGGATAAATCATTTTTCACCCTTCTCATAGCTGATTTAGGCAAATTGTTCTGGTATGAATTGTCTTATAAGCAGCCCGGCTGCCATGACTTTAATCGTTTTAGGCCCGTGGCTTTGCGTCTCCCACTTTCATGGAATTTGCCCAGATGAAATAGTATCATAAATTGGCGGAAAAATCATACTTTACCGGGATCTGTAATACAAACGCAAAACAGTTTAATGCAGTCACACAAAAAACCCCGTTCGATGAAGAACGAGGTTTTGTCTATATGAACTATTTCTGCCTATCTCATTCTTTATGTCTGATCTTTAAGAAATCGAGACATGTCAGCAGTGCATCTCCTCCAAATCCTGCAATAACCGAAAGGAGTACTATCTTTAAGGTAGAGTCAGGATCTGAAGATACGACCAAAAAAACAGCCGCCAAAGCCCCCATGATTACTTCTTCCAAGACCCCCAGGTAGATGAATTTTTTGGTCCTCCGGGGTTTTACCATTTTGCCTTCTTTCCGAATATGTCCAACGACACCGACCAGCCCACCAATCAACAAAGCGAAGGTAATGTTCAAAAACATATGATCTTCACACTCCTAAAGTCGAGATTTTGGACAAGCGACCTTAGGTTGATTCTCGGTGTATTACCATTATATAGGAAGATGATATAAATTAGTATGCATAAAAATACCGAATTTTCTGAAAACAAAATAGTTAAACTTTACTGTAACTTCCTTCCAAATGAGAAGTTACTGTTACTATCGTATGATTTTAATCATAGGATCAGGTAATAAGAACTGTATATAATCAAAAAATAAAAAGCAAACATAAATGCTTGCTTTTTGAAAGTCTATTAATGGATATGTCGATATACTCCAATTACCTTGCCAAGGATGGATACATTTCGAAGGATAATAGGTTCCATCGTAGAATTTTCAGGCTGGAGGCGTACATAATCTTTCTCTTTGAAAAATCGTTTTACGGTCGCTTCGTCTTCTTCAGTCATGGCAACAACAATATCTCCGTTATTAGCTGTGCTTTGCTGCTTAACGATTACATAGTCACCATCCAGAATTCCAGCTTCAATCATACTTTCTCCCATGATTTCAAGCATGAATACATGTTCGTCAGCTGGAGCCAGCCTTTCAGGAAGAGGGAAGTATTCCTCCACATTTTCAATCGCGGTAATCGGCTGGCCGGCAGTAACCTTACCAACGATCGGCACGTTTACTGCGCTGACTTTTGGAATGTGCGAAGACTCGTCCAAATCTAAAATTTCAATGGCACGCGGCTTAGTAGGGTCCCTGCGGATCAAACCTTTGCTTTCGAGCCTTGCGAGATGGCCGTGGACAGTGGAGCTGGAAGCAAGCCCGACTGCTTCTCCAATCTCTCTAACAGAAGGCGGGTAGCCTCTTAGTTTTACTTCTTCTTTTATAAATTCCAATATATCTTGCTGCCTTTTTGATAATTTCACCATCTTTAACGCACCTCGTATGATTTTCTTTGTCTTTATTATAGCATCAATTACCAGGTGATACAAACATAAGTTCGAATTTTCGTTGACACAAAACAAATGTTCGGTCTATAATAAAAGCATCAAATACGAACATACATTCTAACAGAGGTGTTTAATAATGATGAAAAAATTGTGGGATTCTTATTCTTATGCTATTATTCTATTCATTTTAAGCTTGGCAGCTTCATTAATATTAGTTTTGCAAATGGAAACGCCGGATAGTGAGAAGTTTGTTAGAGTTACCGTATCTGAAGGTGACTCCCTTTGGGAAATCGCTGAAGATTTCTCAGCTGAACATTCACTGTCAGCAGATGAATTTATTAGCTGGGTAGAACAAAACAATGGAATAGCCGGAGGAAGAATATTCCCAGGTGATGAAATTGTTATCCCGGTTAAAGCTGCTGAAGGGCAGCTATTTACCGAGCTTGCCAGTTCTGAACTAAATGAATAGTTATAAGGAGAAATTATGAAAGCAATTATCTACTGCAGGGTAAGCACAACAAAAGAAACGCAGGAAACTTCTCTCTCCAGACAGGAAGAGGAGCTATTGAACCTGGCAAAAAAGAATGGTTTTGAAGTGGTGAAAGTTATTCGCGACCAGGCGAGCGGATACGATTTAGAAAGAGACGGGATACTTGAGCTTCTGGATTTAATAAAAGAAAAGGATATTAATGTAGTTCTGATCCAGGATGAGACGCGGCTTGGGCGCGGCAATGCCAAGATTGCCATTCTCCATTGTATCTTTAAAGAAGAGGTCCAGCTTTACAGCATTTCCAACTACGGCCAGCTTCAGCTATCGGAATCGGACTCCATGGTATTGAGCATTGTCGGAATGGTAGAAGAGTATCAAAGAAAGCTTCATAATATTAAAATTAAACGGGGCATGCAAAGAGCGGTAGAGAAAGGATACCGTCCTGAGAAAAATCTGAGTAATCAAGGAGCCAATGCCGGCAGGGAAAGGATCGAAGTCCCAATCGATGAAATTGTCCGGCTTCGTCAAAACGACCTCACCTTCTCCGAAATCGCAGCAACGTTAAGGGGATTTGGCTACAATATATCAAAAGCAACCGTACATAGAAGATATAAAGAATATGTTGATTCATTAGCAGAGTAGAGCACTTTTCTTGTCAAAAGTGCTCTTTTTTAGTATGATGGCATTTGAGTTTCAATATTTATTATTGGTGAAACTTGTAGTGTAACCAAACTTTCTTTTAGATTAACCAAAAGTTAACTTTTGATATAAAGGAGCTTAAGCATGCTGCCAAAAGAAAAACTTGCTCGAATTAACGCACTGGCAAAGAAGGCGAAAGAATCCCGTTTAACAGAAGAAGAAGCGAAGGAGCAATCTTCACTCCGCAGAGAATATTTGGAGACATTCCGCTCTTCGATGTTAAATACGTTAAAAGGCGTAACGGTCGTTGATCCTAAGGGCAATGACGTAACCCCTAAAAAACTGAAAGATCTTCAAAATAAAAACCGCCTTCATTAATATCATAATTGCAAGGGATACACATTCAGTTGTATTCCTTCTTTTAATAAAAGCGGAGATGACCAGCTTGGCATAATTTGCAGGCTATCTCCGCTTTTCTTTACATATGCCGGGTCTTTTTGTGTCAAAATAATAACAAACCGGCTTTTTATTGTCTTTTTCCTGACCCTATTAGTTGTGAAAAAAACAGACACCCGATAATATAAAAAGAGTAAGAATTACTCTCGAAAGGATGTATTGAATGTTTAATCAAACAGATGAACTATCCATCAGTTCCATTCGTACTTTATCAATCGACGCCATTGAAAAGGCGAATTCCGGCCATCCAGGCATGCCAATGGGAGCTGCGCCAATGGCTTATACACTTTGGACACGCTTCATGAACCACAACCCTAAAAACCCAGAATGGTTCAACCGTGACCGTTTCGTCCTTTCAGCGGGACATGGATCCATGTTATTATATAGCCTTTTACATTTATCAGGCTATGATGTATCAATGGAAGATATTAAGCAGTTCAGACAGTGGGGAAGCAAGACTCCTGGCCACCCGGAATTCGGGCACACTCCTGGTGTTGATGCAACAACCGGCCCATTAGGACAGGGAATTGCAATGGCGGTTGGTATGGCTATGGCTGAACGCCACCTGGCTGCAACGTACAATAAAGACAATTTTAATTTGGTTGATCACTATACATATAGCATTTGCGGAGATGGAGACCTTATGGAAGGTGTTTCTGCAGAAGCTGCTTCACTTGCAGGCCATTTAAAACTTGGAAGGCTAGTTGTTCTTTATGATTCAAATGATATTTCACTTGATGGAGATTTGGATAAATCCTTCTCTGAGAGTGTAGAGCAGCGCTTCAAATCTTATGGCTGGCAGTACATACGAGTTGAAGACGGCAATGACCTTCATGAAATCGCTAAAGCGATCGAGGAAGCGAAACAAGATGAAAACCGTCCAACTATGATTGAAGTAAAAACAGTAATCGGCTACGGCTCTCCTAATAAATCAGGTAAGTCTGATGTACACGGCGCTCCGCTTGGTGCTGATGAACTAAAATTGACTAAAGAAGCTTATAAGTGGACTTTTGAAGAGGACTTCCATGTACCTCAAGAAGTATATGACCACTTCAAACAGCAAGTAGCAGAGAATGGCGCTAAAAAGCAGCAGGAATGGGAAGACCTTTTCGCACAGTACAAAGAAAAGCATCCTGAACTTGGCCTGCAATTGGAGCAGGCAATCAAAGGCGAGCTTTCTGAAGGATGGGATAAAGATATTCCTGTTTATGAAGAAGGAAAGAGCCTTGCAAGCCGCGCTTCCTCCGGAGAAGCATTAAATGCAATCGCACAAAACCTTCCTTCATTCTTTGGCGGATCTGCGGACCTTGCAGGATCCAACAAAACAATGATCAAAGGCACTGGCGACTTTACATCGGAATCATTTGAAGGCCGCAATATCTGGTTCGGTGTCCGTGAATTTGCTATGGGTGCAGCATTAAATGGGATGGCCCTTCATGGCGGATTAAAAGTATTCGGAGGAACATTCTTCGTATTCTCTGATTACCTTCGCCCGGCAATCCGTTTGGCTGCACTTATGAATCTGCCTGTTACGTATGTATTTACACATGACAGTATTGCAGTTGGTGAAGACGGTCCTACACATGAGCCTGTAGAACAGCTTGCTGCCTTGCGCGCTATGCCAAACATTTCTGTTGTCCGTCCTGCTGACGGAAACGAAACAGCAGCTGCCTGGAAAACAGCAATCGAATCAACAAACAAGCCAACTGCTTTAGTATTAACTCGTCAGAACCTTCCTACATTAAAAGGAACAGATTCAGCGGCATACGAAGGCGTTAAGAAAGGTGCTTATGTTGTTTCGCCGGCTTCAAATGACAAAGCAGATGTACTATTGCTTGCTGCTGGATCAGAAGTAAGCCTTGCTGTTGAAGCAAAAAAAGCGCTTGAAGGCGAAGGCATTCATGCATCTGTAGTCAGCATGCCTGCTTGGGACCGCTTCGAAGCTCAATCCAAAGAATACAAAGAAAGCGTCATTCCAAAGGCTGTCAAGAAGAGACTTGCCATCGAAATGGGATCTTCTCTTGGCTGGCACCGCTACGCTGGAGACGAAGGCGATGTTCTTGCCATCGATACATTTGGTGCCTCTGCACCAGGCGAAAAGATCATGGAAGAATACGGCTTCACAGTAGACAACGTGGTTGCACGCGTAAAAGCATTGCTGCAAGACTAATAAATGACTTTACAGGGGGAGCTGAAAAGCTCTTCCTTTTTTCGTTCTAGGCTGAACTTTGTTCATGCAGACTATATTTGGAGGATGACAGTGAGAATTGTCGCCATGGATTGTTTATAGCGACCAAATTAGTAAGAAGCCAGAGAATATGGTCGTCAAAGATTGGTTATGGCGACTCAATTGGGAAGAAGACACGGAATATGGTCGTCATAGAGCGTTCATGGCGACCAAATTGGGAAGAAGACAAGGAAAATGGTCGTCATAGAGCGCTTATGGCGACCATAATGGAAAGAAGCCAAAGAAAATGGTCGTCAAAGAGCGCTTATGGCGACCATAATGGAAAGAAGCCAAAGAAAATGGTCGTCAAAGAGTGTGTATGGCGACCATAATGGTAAGAAGCCAAAGAAATGGTCGTCAAAGATCGTTTATGGCGACCATAATGGAAAGAAGCCAAAGAAAATGGTCGTCAAAGAGCGCTTATGGCGACCATAATGGAAAGAAGCCAAAGAAAATGGTCGTCAAAGAGCGCTTATGGCGACCATAATGGTAAGAAGCCAAAGAAATGGTCGTCAAAGATCGTTTATGGCGACCATAATGGTAGGAAGCCAGAGAATATGGTCGTAAAAAAGTGTTTATAGCGACCATAATGATAAGAAGACAAGGAAAATGTTCGAGATAGAGCCTTCATGAAGCCCAAATTGAGAAGAAGCCAAAGAATCTGGTGTCAAAGAAGATACCATAATACAAAGCAGCAATTTTAAATATATCAAAAAAGGATAAAACTGAGAAAAAATCACAGTATTCCCCACTAAACAGGATTATCCGATATTAAAACAGGGAAAAAAGCTAAAATAAATGTAAATTTTTATGCACTTAATATAGAAGTCGAAACAGCAGTAGAGAATGTTCATCTCCCACTAAGAATCCTCATAATGTTCCTATTCGACAAAATTAGTGATAGTTTTTGACATCTTAAGACAGATTCCTTGCCTTTGTTTCCTTATAATTGAAAGAAATGGGTAGTCCCGGAAGGAGGGGCCGAATGAGAGCTTATCAACTGTATTTAATAGAAGATGAATTTGCGTCCCATTATTTTGGAAGAGAGCGTATGTTTTTTCAGTTGTTTGAGGAGTTTGAGCATTCGTCCGGTGAAATGAAGTCTATTCTTTCAAAACAGATCGATTTTGTCACAAAACCAATACCGGGGTTACGGTTACATCAATATATTCACCAGCAGCTTCAAAGGAAAAAGGACTTTTTTATAGAAAAAAGTGCATACTATATAGAGATGAATAAAAAAAGTAGGGCGAAGCTCGAAGTGTTTGAACGGTGTTTGGTTTTAGAAGCAGCTGGCAGCTATGAAGCTGAGACGGTATTTTTTGAGGTGCTGCGAAAAAGCGAGTCTTCCTTCCTGGCTGTTGACGTTCAGCATCAGAGATACGGGTGGCTAAAACCGATTAAAGAAAGAAAATTCGTCTAAAATAAGAGAAAAAATGAAGCAAATATTGTATAATAACCTTTGGTCTAGTACACTGTATGATAGACAACATGAAGGAGGAAGTATTTATGTGGACTTATATTCTAGTCGGTATACTGGCGCTTCTTGCTGGTGTAGCACTAGGATTTTTCATTGCTCGAAAATACATGATGAGCTACCTAGAGAAAAATCCGCCAATTAACGAACAAATGTTAAAAATGATGATGATGCAAATGGGCATGAAGCCATCACAAAAGAAAATCAACCAAATGATGAATGCCATGAACAAGCAGACTGGCAAGTAATCAGGGACAAGCATCCCATCAAAGACCACTTTTCTGGAAGACAGGAAGGTGGTTATTTTTTTATGCTTTCCACGAAACCTTCTTTAAATATAATACGTATATAGACTATGACAAAATCAAGAAGGGGAAAAGCGATGAAATAATACCTCCTAACTGGGCTTCTTGCCATTACCATGTTATTAAGCGGATGTTCATTTCTTGGAGAAGTGAATGATTCCATCGACTATGTTAATCAGGCGACAGAGCATATCAATACCTTAAATAATTTTGCTGAAGAGGCACCGCAACTGATTAAAGAGGCAGCTTCTGATCCAGCATTAAAACAAGAACTTGAGGACCGGCTGTTCACTCTTAAACAGGATGTAGAAGAGTTTATTGCACTAAAGGACATCCCGACCTTGGCCGAAGATATCCATCAGGAATTGGTGAATCAAAATGAAGCGCTTCTGGCAGAGATAAATAAAGTGTTGGATCATGGGAACATGGCCTTGGATCAGCTGGAGAACTCCCAACTGTTTAGCACAATAAATGAAGTGACAAGCCTCCTAAATCGAATCGAAGCATTAGGGCAGTAAAGCATCCTCAAGGGGTGCTTTTTTCTTGGTAATAAAAAATCTTCCTTATTTTTCAAATATTTGATAAACTATTTAAGCTATTATTATGCTACGGGTTTCGGAGGATAAGCTATGAAGGTATTTTTGGATTTGATGTGGTTTTTTAAACAGGAGAGAAAATCGTATGTAAACGGGATTATTCTGCTGTTGTTTGTGGCGCTCCTGCAGCTGGTTCCGCCTAAAGTAGTCGGAATTGTGGTTGATTCGATTAAAAATGGTGAGCTGACAGGACAATCGCTTTTAATGTGGATTGGGCTCCTGGCTGCTGTGGCACTCATGATGTATGTGCTCCGTTATTATTGGCGCATTATGATTTTTGGATCGGCGGTAAAGCTTTCTAAATTATTGAGAAACAAGCTTTTTCATCATTTTACGAAAATGTCGCAGTCTTTTTACCAGAAAAAGCGTGTTGGCGATCTGATGGCACATGCGACAAACGATCTTCAGGCCATTCAGCAGACTGCTGGAGCGGGGGTTCTTACATTTGTAGATTCCCTTGCAACAGGCGGCTTCGTCATTATCGCCATGGCTACAACGATCAGCTGGAAGCTTACGCTTATCAGTTTGATTCCAATGCCGTTTATGGCGCTGCTGACAAGCTGGTATGGGACACTTCTGCATAAACGATTCCATAAGGCGCAAGAGGCATTTTCTTCATTAAATGATAAAACGCAGGAGAGCATCTCAGGGATTAAAGTCATTAAAACATTTGGCCAGGAAAATGAGGATATTGAAGATTTCCGCAAGCAGTCAGAAGATGTGGTTCAAAAAAATATTTCGGTAGCCAGAGTTGATTCTTTATTTGACCCAACCATCTCCATCATTGTCGGGATTTCATTCTTTCTATCGATCGCGTTTGGAGCCAAATATGTATTGGCAGGAGAATTGACGATCGGGCAGCTTGTTTCCTTTACGACTTATCTTGGACTCCTCATTTGGCCGATGCTGGCATTTGGCTGGCTGTTCAATATCGTGGAGAGAGGCCGAGCCTCGTATGATCGTGTTTCCTCCTTGCTTGCAGAAGAAATCGATATTAAAGATGATCAGTCTGGCATCAATGAAGTTCCAAGCGGAGATCTTGAGTACAAAATTGAGGAGTTCGCTTATCCGGGAGAAAATGAACCATTGCTTAAGGACATTCATTTTAGGCTGCAAAGAGGCGGGACTCTCGGCATTGTCGGTAAAACAGGCGCGGGTAAAACAACTCTGCTGAAGCTTTTCATCCGTGAGTTTGAAGGCTATAAAGGAGAGATTCTGTTTGCTGGTCATCCAATTGACCGCTATAAAATGGAGAAGCTGAGGGAAGCAGTTGGCTATGTACCGCAGGAACACTTCTTATTTTCGGCCACTGTGGCAGAAAATATTGCTTTTACAAGGCCGGATGCAGTGCTTGAAGAGGTCAATGCTGCAGCAAAGCTCGCCAATATCCATGAGGATATTCTCGAATTTACGGATGGATATCAAACGGTCGTCGGCGAGAGAGGGGTATCTCTTTCTGGCGGGCAAAAGCAGCGGATCTCCATTGCGAGAGCATTGCTCATGAATCCAGAGGTATTGATTTTGGATGACTCCCTTTCTGCTGTCGATGCCAAAACAGAGGAAGCGATTCTTACTTCATTAAGAAAAGAGCGGGCAGGCAAAACAACGATCATTACTGCTCACCGCCTGAGTGCAATCCAGCATGCCAGCCTTATTATTGTGCTGGATGAAGGGAAAATCGTGCAGCGGGGCACGCATGAAGAACTAATGGCTGAAGAGGGCTGGTATAAGAATATGTATCTGCGCCAGCAGCTGGAAGAGCTTGTGGAGCATGGGGGATAAGTAAATGGAAAAAACACCAGTTATGAAAGGAAAAGAGCAGCGCAAGGTTCTGTTCAGGCTGCTCTCTTATACAAAACCGCATAAGAAAACGATTTTGCTCGCCTTCAGTCTGCTCCTGTTAACGACGATAGGAGACATACTGGGGCCGATCCTGGTAAAAATCTTTATCGATGATTTTTTGACACCAAGAAACATTGTGTTTGAGCCGTTATTTGCTCTGGGCGCTGCATACCTGGGCATTCAAATCATGAATGTGCTTGTATCGTATTTTCAGCTGCTGAAGTTCCAGGAAATCGCTTTGAAAATCATCCAGCAGCTGCGGGTTGACGTCTTTTCGAAAGTACAGTCGCTGGGCTTAAAATATTTCGATAAAACGCCTGCAGGAAGCCTTGTTTCAAGAGTGACCAATGATACAGAGGCAATCAAAGATATGTTCGTAAGTGTATTGGTCACGTTTATTCAGGGAGCTTTCCTCCTGACAGGCATATTTGTGGCAATGTTTATTTTGAATGTTAAGCTTGCGTTGTTTTGTCTGGTGATCCTGCCGATCCTCTTTATGATCATGAGAACCTACCGGAAATATAGTTCAGTTTTTTATAAGGATTTGAGGGAAAAACTGAGCCAGCTGAACGCAAAGCTAAGCGAATCTCTGCAGGGAATGTCCATTATTCAGGTGTTCAGGCAGGAAAAAAGGCTGAGGAAGGAATTCGGCGATATTAATGAGCAGCATTATAGTGCCGGGATGCGGAATATCAAAATGGATGGTTTGCTGCTAAGGCCTGCCATCGATCTTGTGTATGTGCTGGCACTCATCATAGTACTGAGTTTCTTTGGGATTTCTTCTTTTAATAGTCCGATTGAAATCGGGGTGCTTTATGCGTTTGTCAGCTATCTGGACAGATTCTTTGAGCCGGTGAATCAGATTATGATGAGGCTCTCCATGTATCAGCAAGCCATCATCGCGGCTTCCAGAGCTTTTGCACTATTGGATGAAAAGGAGCTAGCGCCTGCGCAGGAGGATAAAAACACTGCCGAAATTAAGGATGGGGAAATTGAGTTTAGAAACCTGAGCTTCTCCTATGACGGCAAACGGGATGTTTTGAAAAATATCTCTTTTACAGCCAAGCCGGGCGAAACCGTTGCCCTCGTTGGCCATACAGGCAGCGGGAAAAGCTCCATCATCAATTTGATGATGCGCTTCTATGAATTTGAACGCGGTGATATCTTCATTGATGGAAAAAGCATTAAATCCTATCCAAAGGATGAACTCCGGACGAAGATGGGGCTTGTTCTTCAGGATCCATTCCTTTTTTACGGAACGATCAAGGATAACATCAGGCTTCATAATGAGAAAATGACCGATGAAGAGATTGAAGCAGCAGCCCAGTTTGTTCAGGCCCATACGTTTATTGATAAATTGGAAGACGGGTATGATCATCAGGTGGTCGAGCGGGGCTCTACTTTTTCCAGTGGACAAAGACAGCTGATTGCCTTTGCGAGAACGATTGCGGCCAATCCAAAAGTATTGGTGCTGGATGAAGCGACTGCGAATATTGATACGGAAACGGAAGAAGCAATTCAAATCGCATTGGAGAAAATGCGGAAGGGCCGGACGACGATTGCGATTGCTCACCGCCTTTCTACCATTCAGGATGCAGAATTGATTCTTGTTCTTCATCAAGGGGAGATTGTCGAAAGAGGCACACATCAGGAACTGCTTGCCAAACGGGGCTTGTATCATAAAATGTACCTGCTGCAGAATGGATCTGCTGAAAAAGTGGAGGATGCAGTTGGCTGATTAATGGGGAAAGACGTGTGAAGGCTCACACGTCTTTTTACTATTAAAATGAATATGATTCACCATCATCAGGCGCCAAGACATTTGAGGAAATCCCTTTTTCATTAATAAAGCTTTTTAATTCGTCCCTGGATAATGTCCAATGATTGACCGCTTCCATATGGACGGAAATGATTTTGGAATTTGGCGCAGCATTATAAACTTCAAAAATATCTTCTTTTCCCATGACGAGCGAACCACCTTCCAGGAATTGATTATCTCCTCCATTTACAATAATGATTTCAGGTTTATGCGTATCAATTGGATGTCTTTACTGAAAATAGCCGTATTACGATGAAAGAATTTGGCGAGAAAATCTATTTGATCGGACAGGCAACCGCATCCAGAGTGGGAAAACTAGAGGATCAGGGAATTATTGAGGGTTATACCATTAAAGTGAACGATGGTTAAATGGATATAGTAGAGGATTTAGTTGGGAAAATAAAATGCAAAACAGCCTGCATCAATCGCTAGGCTGTTTTTTAATGGGTCTGCACTTTTTTAATAAAGATTCGATTGTATTCATTTAATAGGGCATCAAGTTCCTGGCTGTACCGGATTGCCGCCGAAGAGTTTAAGCCGCTGGTCATGGCCACTTGAATCAATTCAGTCCTCTTCTGTTCAATCAATGTAAGCAGTTCTTGTTTACACATGGCCAATAATTCCTCTCTGGTGGTTTCTCGTGACATTATGTAAAATTCAGCTGCCAATTATGTTCCATGTCAAATGCTGAAAGATAATAACAGAATTTGTTAAGATATAAACTAGTATATCGAATTATGGTAATAAATTCAAAAGAAAGTTCGTTTAAAGTTTAATAACATTTACATTAAAAAAACATGTTTTAGGTTGAAAATTAATATGGTTTATTATAGAGCTTGTTTAGGGATATTTCCAGAGCTGTAAGGGATTTTCCAGTTAATACTTGTAAGAGCTTTTAATGTCTCTGTTGCCTTGGCCTGTTGATTTCCGCTGCAGGTGCTCGCTTTCCGCGGGCGGTCCGGGAGCCTCCTGGGCGCTCTACGCCTGTGGGGTCTCCCTTTGACTCGCTTCTCCCGCAGGACATTGAATAAGCATCCTCGAAGAGACACCGCACGAAGGAAATGCGTCAGCATTTGCGAGGATCTCGCACCTTCCGCTACAATCAACAGGGTGCTAGGATCATTTTTGAGCTTTATCACAACATTTAAAAAATCGAACTCAGTTCTATACTTATTGGAGTATTTATTAAGACACAAAACGTTCACAGTCTATCCATTATCTTTTTAGCATGGTATTTGTTAGAATAAACAGGAATGAATGTGTATCAGGAGTTGTGATTATGACAGATTTGAATGTATTTATTGCGTTGGGGGCAGGGTTTTTGAGCTTTATTTCTCCTTGCTGCCTGCCATTATATCCGGCGTTTTTATCGTATATTACAGGGATGTCAGTAGGGGAGATTAAGGAAGAGAATGCGATGCTGCAAAGGCGGAGCATGCTGCATACACTTTTCTTCCTGCTTGGTTTTTCTGCAATCTTTATTGCGATTGGGTTTGGAACCACGTTTATCGGACGCTTCTTTAATGAATATCAGGATTTAATCCGCCAGCTTGGGGCCATTTTTATATTCTTCTTCGGTCTGGTCGTAGTAGGAGTGATCAAGCCGGAATTCTTAATGAAAGAAAGGCGTTTCGAGTTTAAAAACCGTCCTGCTGGATTTCTGGGGTCGATTTTAATCGGGATGGCATTTGCGGCAGGCTGGACACCGTGTACAGGTCCGATTCTTGGAGCGGTCATCTCTCTTGCTGCAGCTAACCCAGGATCTGCTATGGTCTATATGATTGCTTATATTCTTGGCTTCGGAATTCCATTCTTTGTCCTTTCCTTCTTTGTTGGAAAGATGCAATGGATTAAACGAAACAGCGTCAAGATTATGAAAATCGGCGGTGTGTTAATGATGATTATGGGTGTTGTCCTGTTCTTTGACTGGATGACAAAAATTATAGCGATTCTATCGCCATTATTTGGCGGATTTACTGGTTTCTAAAAAATGGGCAGCACATTCAAATTGGGAATGTGCTGCTTTTTTTGATATAAGTAAAAAGGGCTATGGTCCGGTCGAAATTTGTCGTATTCTTTAAATTGAAATTTGTCTGATACTTCGCTATATTGTAAGATGTGTTCTTTCAGTGCGGATAGTTGATTCATATGGGAACCAAACTTTTTTACTGGATGTAGAGGTTTATTACTTGGTGTTTTGGTTATTTTTTACTATGATAAAAGTATAATAGAGATATAGTTCCAATGCAGTACAAGGGGGAAACAGTGTGGCAAGAATTTTAATAGTGGATGATGCAAAGTTTATGAGAGTCACTCTGGGCAGCATTTTAAAAAAAGCCGACCATGAGATTGTGGGAGAAGGAGAGAACGGCAGGGAAGCTGTTGAGCTGTATGGAAACCTGGAGCCGGATCTCGTTATGATGGATATTACCATGCCGGAAATGAGCGGACTGGATGCTATGAAGGAAATTAAAAAAGATTATCCAAACGTCAAGGTGATTATGTGCTCGGCAATGGGTCAGCAGAAGGTAGTGGTTGAGTCCATTGAAGCAGGCGCAAAGGATTTTATTGTAAAGCCTTTTGAAGAAGGGCGTGTACTGGAAGCAGTCAATCGGGTATTAAGCTAAGAAGCTGACTCAGGTACCCTGGACATAAGGATGTGTCCGGGTATCAAATGGAGTTGGCTTTTTTTAATTCATTTGTCTTTAATGTACCTAAATCAAGCCCATTAAGATATAATAGGAAAGTAATCTAATGAAACAGAGGATGAAATCGCATGGATTTTGTATTAATTTCATCAATCGGTGCTGTTTTTATGGCCATTGCTGTTATGTTTGTACGTATGAAAGCAGCCAAAAAACCGGCTTCCGCCAAGAAAATCATCTTGCCGCCGATTTTCATGAGCACAGGTGCGCTCATGTTTGTGGTCCCGTATTTTCGAGTGACTCCCATGGAGATTCTGGAAGCAGCTGCAGTTGGTATGCTTTTCTCCATCCTGCTGATCAAAACATCTTCATTTGAAATCAGGGATAACGAAATCTACCTGAGGCGTTCAAAAGCATTTGCTTTTATATTAATAGGATTGCTTGTAGTACGGATTATTGGAAAAATGGTGCTTAGTTCAACGATTGACTATGGTGAGCTGAGCGGCATGTTCTGGATTCTTGCTTTTGCCATGATTGTGCCTTGGAGGATTGCGATGTATTTGAATTACCGCAAGCTGCATCAGGAGCTTTATGGGGCAGGGAATCCGAAGACGACATTATAAGATTGAAAGCCACCGGGCATGGGCTCGGCGGCTTTTTTTAAGGGAATCTTAATGAACTCCATTTTTGGCATCCCAGAGTCCATAAATTTTACGTATTTCTACTATTTGGCCGATATGATAAGCGTTATGAATGGTTAGATTGGCAATAACTGAAGACCAGGGTTCAACGGGTTCCTTGTAAGCTGAAGAAAGCATCTTTTCATCAGTGCATTCTTCTAAAGCAATTATCCACTCAGTCATTACTTTTTTGAGAGCTGATACAGCGGACTGCCATTCCTCTTCTGAAACAGAGGCATCACTGTTAAAAGTGTCATCATTGGAGATGCTTGCTTCTGGCAGCGTTAATTCTTTGAACCTCATTAAGTACCGTTCATTCCAAAAAGTAAGATGGTTTACGATTTGCCAGATGGAATTGGCTGATCCCGATTTTAAGGAAGCTTCCTTTGCTGAAAGGCCATTTACGGATGCAGTGAATGGCACAAACCAATTGGGCTGATCGAGGCAGGCAGACATTTGTTTTAAGAAAATTGCTTTAGAGGTCATATTTTTTCTCCTTTAGGAAAATGGGTTACTACTAATTTCTATTCAACAGCCTCAAAACCTTTCCTATTTATTAAGAATGGTTCTGTTACATTGGACTCTTAATTCCGCTGCAGGCACTCTCTTTCCGCGGGCGGACCGGGAGCCTCCTTAGGTTCCACGCCTGCGGGGGACTCTCTTGGGAAAGCTTCTCCAGCAGGACATAGAATAAGCATCCGAATTGACACCGCACGAAAAAAATGCAAATGCATTTTAAAGCATCTTGTGCCTTCCGATCCAATCAACAAGATGCCAAAAACCAAAACACCAATAAATAAAAAACCATTCCGGTTATCCGAAATGGTCTAAAACAAATGCTCATATGGCGTCATGCTTATTTGTTTTTCTGTTAATTTCTTGCGCAGGAAGTTATGATCCCGTTTTGGGGTAGCTAAGATATATCCCCGAATCAAGAGATCCTGGTCAATTTTTGTTGCCTTTTCCTTTAAGGCAAGCTCGCCAATTTTCCCGGCAATTTTCATTCTCGCCACATCTCTGAACAGCTCAGGCACCGGGCTTACCAGATCCTCCAGCAAATCCTTTTCCTCCTGCTGCCAAAGATGACGTGTTTCATTCACATGATGTTCTTCCCAATCCAAATCCGATTTCCCATCCTCTTTCGGCATCCGCTTTAAAAACTTCCGGAACATAAAAAAGCCGCCAATCGCAAAGAACGAAATCAGAACCACAACCCAGAATAAAATAAACCACAAAAACCAGCCTTCAAGTTGCATTGCATTCACCTACACACTTAATTTCCTGTCCCTATTATAATCCTTGTCCACCTTTTCGACAAGAAAGGAAGCAATAGTCTTGAAAGCAGCCCCATTTGCCCTTATAATAAGAAGAGTCTTTACGGGGCTGATTGGGGTGCTGGTGCCCTCCACGGTCTTCAAAACCGCTTGTGACCTGCGTGCCAGGTCAGCTGGGTTCGATTCCCAGGCGGTCCCGCCAAATGTACATATGATTGCCGCATAGTGGGATGCTGTGCGGTTTTTTTGTGCCATCCATATACTTTCTTTAGGGGCTAAAGCATATTAAATTGATTGTTTCCGTACTCTACTCATTGTAAGGCTGCGGCGATGATAGACTTAAGATAGTAAAAGGGTCCTTTTGCAATAAAGAGAAGTGCCCATTTTAAAATAGGAGGAAATAAGATGATAGATAATAATGATATATTAATCCGATTGAGATATGCGTTAGAAATCAAAAATAGTGAAATGGCAGAGATCTTTAAACTTGGAGGAATAGAGGTCTCCGTACCAGAGGTGGTAAAGATCCTTAAAAAGTCAGATGATGAAGAAGAGAATGACAGCCAATTAAAATTGACGAATAGTATGTTAAATTCTTTTTTGAATGGCTTCATTATCTATAAAAGAGGTAAACAAGAGCCAAAACCAGGTCAACCTAATACGCCGGAACCGTCCATAGAAAATAATACAAACGTAAACAATATCCTTCTAAAGAAAATCAAAATCGCCTTGTCATTAACAACAGAGGACATGATAGATATATTCAAAAAAGCTGGATTAAACGTTTCAAAAGGAGAAATCGGAGCTTTTTTAAGAAAAGAAGGACATAAAAATTATAAAATATGCTTAGACAATTTTGCCAGAAACTTCTTAAAAGGACTAACGATCAAGTATAGGGGATAAGGAAGGGAAGTATTCGAGTGATAATACATAAAGCCTAAATTTAAGTTTAAGTATAAATGTTAATGAATACTAAACAATTAAGTAGTAATGAAGGAGTTCACTTTTTTGGGAAACAAGCTGTCTGAGTCCATTGAAAAAGTGAACAGTTCATGAAATTAATATTTACTATGAAAAGGGCTTGCTTATTTACAAAAACTCCTTTGTAGAAGACTTGTTTGTTGAAGGAAACAAAACAAGGTCAGCAACTTCTACAATAGGAGTTTTTATTATGACCTGCGTGCCAGGTCAGCTGGGTTCGATTCCCAGGCGGTCCCGCCAAACCATTCAATGTTATCAACGGTTTGAACAGTTTTTTGACTGTGATTTGACAGTGATTTGTTTTGATAAAGTCACTAGTATTTTTTCGGTAAATTACATAAACCTAGTGTGACGGATTATCTGTATACTGGTGTGTTTAATCCACTTATTCTGTAAAAAGAAGGGTGGATTTTTTTATGCATTAAAAGTTATTAGGAAGACAACTTGTAAAGGTACTAGAAGTAATCAAAATTTAAATCGAGTTAGGTCTGTTGAACAGAAATTGACCTTGTTTGAAATGTTGAACGCTTTATAAATTACAAACAAACAGAAGGGGATATAGGAGTGCAGAGTTTACATTGCCAATATCTCCGAATCAAGGAATATTAATTTCGCATACACCGTTGCCATTGTATCTAAACGTTGCCATGGGTATTGTAGACAGCATTAATAGAAAAACGAGGTTTCATGCTGACAAGTATTACGTTGTAAATAGGAACTATAAAAAGATTTTTGGTTCAAAGTTATAGAACCGGCTAAATAAGAAAAAATGACTTTTTAAAATGGCTTGGGTTATCTATATTGTTTTAATTGAGAATGTAATGACCATTAAAAGAACCATCAAAAGATGGTTCTTTCAGACTGTCGACAAACT
>JAGGRA010000001.1 GCA_018613035.1 Pseudomonas sp. ISL-84
AATGGACCTTTTTCCCTTGCCTAGTGGGTTTTCGGCGTTATTCCGTTCGATTAACTACCATATCCCCTTATCCTGGTGGGTTTTCGGCGTTATTCCGCTCGATTAACTACCATATCCCCTTATCCTAGTGGGTTTTCGGCGTTATTCCGCTCGATTAACTACCATATCCCCTTAACCTGATGGGTTTTCGGCGTTATTCCGCTCGATTAACTACCATATCCCCTTAACCTGATGGGTTTTCATCCTTAATATAAAGTCCCAGAAAAATCCCTTCCAGCACATATGCCGCAAAAAAAGAGCCAAAGAATATCCTTCAGCCCGTCGTCCTATTCAGCCAGAATCAGGGATGCAGTCAAACTATGCCTGATTCGATTATGATTGTTCTTTTTTTATTAATTCCTTTAGTTCATCAATAAAAACGTTAATATCTTTGAATTGCCTGTAGACAGAGGCGAAACGTACGTATGCCACATCATCCACTTTCGCAAGCCTGTCCATGACCATTTCACCAATTTCATCGCTCTTTATTTCAGAAACTCCGTTGCTTCTAAGCTCCTTCTCCACTTCAAAGGTAATTTCCTCAAGATCCTTAAGTGCAACTGGCCGTTTTTCGCATGCTTTAATAAGGCCGCGCAATATTTTTTCACGGCTGAACTCTTCTCTGGTTCCTTCTTTTTTAACAACGATAAGAGGAATTTCTTCAACTTTTTCAAAAGTAGTGAACCGGTATCCGCATTTTTCACATTCCCTTCTGCGGCGGATAGACCTGCTATCATCGACAGGGCGTGAATCGAGAACGCGGGTATTATTATTTTGGCATGAAGGGCATCTCATACAATCAGCTCCGAATCCATTTATATATTAAGAGGGCTTAAGCTCCTTGGGTTCTATTCCGATTTTCTTTGTTACTCTTATCTTATAAAAAAGGGGGAGACAGTACAAGTGCAACTATTTGTCTGCGTTTCTTGCAGTCCCAAGAAAATCATGTTTTTTATTTATCTTTTTGTAAATTGAAAGCACCTCTCTCTTAAGAATAGGGTGAACGCCAGACAAAGAGGATTGCTCTGTCGATAGATTAATGTCTACTGCAGTTTCAAATGGCTTAACAGTAACAACAGTTACAATGGCAAAAAAGGTTTTGTCTTTCTTTATCTCTGCTGCAATCTCGCCATGTTCTTTTGAAGTGCTGACAATATGCACATTGTGATCCGCTTTGAACAGTTCCTCAATTGATTGCATTATTTGGGCGGTGTTCGTTCTATAATATCTCGTTGCCAGCTCAGGGTCGGAATGATTTTCATGTGTTTCACACTGTTTTTTATAGCGATTGGCAAGCTGCCGAAAAATAGACATCCTCTTTCCTCCGTAAATTTTTGTATGTATTCCTATTGTACTATTTTTTGCAAGGAAACCCTAATGGCTAAGCCAGGGTAATCAAGATCGTTTTTTACAAAATAAAAAGAGGTGTAATGTATACACCTCTGGATTTGCCGATTATCATTCAGTTATTAAAGTACTTGAGCTTGTTTAACTTGAACTGGACCCATACCGCGAGGAATCTCGATATTCTCACGCGTTTGAGCTCCTAACGATTCTGCAATAAAGTCTGCAGCGATGTTAGGGTCAAGATCTCCACACGTATATACATCAATGCTGGCATAGCCATGCTCCGGGAAGCTGTGAATAGTTAAGTGTGATTCAGAGATTATGACAACTCCGCTTACACCCTGCGGCGCAAACTTGTGGAATGCAACCTCGCGAATTTCAGCACCTGATTTTAATGCTGCATTTACGAATGTCTGCTCAATAAAATCCATATCATTTAACTTTTCAAAATCGCATCCCCAAAGTTCTGAGATAACGTGACGACCCATAGTTTCCATATTCAAATTTCCCCCTTTAAACTTTTATGAAGCTATTAATTAATGAATTTCCAGATTTAGACTGGCCTATAACTACCACGGGGGAAAGTTAGTCCAGAGAGGTCCTAACCCTTTAAGTAGCTACCGTACCAAAACTCGGAGAAGTTCACGAGGATTAGTATACTTCGTTTGTTTTCTTTTTGCAACACATTGTTCTACATTTTTTTCGCAAATTTATAATATAGGTTCGTCCGTCGGCTTCGAATGTAAATAATCGTTTTTGACAGAAGTTTTCCAAAACAAAAATAGCCTGCCGAGGTGGGCAGGCATAAAGGGTATGGGTAATTATTTTAAAAAAAGAGATTGCTATTGTTTAACCAACTTTTACAGCAGAAGCTTGGAAAAGCTCTTGGGCTACATATTTAGTTAAGTCGACAACCCGGCATGAATAGCCCCATTCATTATCATACCATGCCAATACTTTCACTTTATTTGTGCCAATTACCATTGTGGATAATCCATCGATAATGGCTGAATGTTCATTTGTATTAAAATCAATTGAAACCAATGGCTCATCTGTAATATCAAGAATACCGTTCAGCGATCCTTGTGAAGCAGTCTCAAAAGCTGAATTAACTTCTTCCATTGTAACATCACGCTTAAGGTCTACCACCAAATCCACTAAGGATACGTTTGGTGTTGGAACACGCAATGCCATACCATGCAATTTGCCTTTTAAATGAGGCAATACAAGTGACAAAGCCTTGGCAGCTCCTGTTGACGTTGGAATGATGGACTGGCCGCAAGCACGTGCGCGGCGAAGATCCTTGTGCGGGTTATCAATATTCTTTTGGTCATTTGTATATGCATGAACTGTTGTCATAAGTCCATTTTCAATGCCAAATTGCTCATCTAGAACCTTTGCAACAGGTGCCAGGCAGTTCGTGGTACATGAAGCATTTGAAATGACATCATGCTCATTTATATCTAATGCGCTTTCATTTACGCCCATAACAATCGTAACATCTTCATTCTTTCCAGGCGCAGTAAGAATAACCTTTTTAGCTCCAGCTTCAAGGTGAAGACTTGCTTTATCGCGTGAATTGAATTTCCCAGTTGCCTCAATTACGATATCGATGTTCATTTCTCTCCAAGGAAGCTCCTCGGGATTACGGTTGCTGACAAGCTGAACTCTTTTGCCGTTTACAACAATGGCATTGTTTTCAGGGACAACACTTCCTTCGAATTGCCCATGGTTTGTATCATATTTAATTAAGTGCGCCAAGGTTTCTGCAGGATAACTTGCATTTATGGCAACAACTTCAAGATTATCTTCCAGGATGGCTTTTCTAAAAACCATACGTCCAATTCTTCCAAAACCGTTAATCGCTATTCTCGCCTTCATGTTACGGCCCCTTCCGCATTAATGTTATACTTTTATTACCCTAAGATGTAATTAGTATAACATATTAATAGTCATTTGTGATGATTAAAATGCGGATTTTTTAATGTTTAACAATTCTGAAATGTTTTTATCTAGTAAAAGCCTAATTCATGCCTTATATTATCATATTTTAGCCTAAAAAAATTAGCCATATATTTTTATTTTGTCATACTATTAAGCTTACTGTATAACGAAAAAGAGCCTTTTCAGGCCCTTAAATAATGTTCCAGCTTTTTAAAATATCCCATAATTGTTTCTCAGTTTCTTCAATGCTTCCGTTATTGTCGATCACAGCATCCGCCAGGACCTTTTTATCTTTTAAAGGCATTTGTGAGCGGATCCTCGCGATGGCTTCATCCCTTGAAAGCTGATTTCTGGCCATGAGCCTCTGGAGCTGGGTTTCCTCATTCACATATACCAATAAAGTCTTATCAGCCATATATGTTAACTTACTCTCAAATAACAGGGGAATATCAAGGATCACCAATTTTTCATTTCTCCTGATTGCTTCTTCTTTCTTTGCCATCATTCTTTTGCGGACAGCGGGATGGACAATGCTATTTAATTTCATCCGCTCCCTCTCATCATGAAAAATGATGGAGCCAAGCTTTCCACGATCTATTGAGCCATTCTCAAGCAGAATAAGATTCCCGAAGTGACGGATAATTTCCTTGTATGCTTCCTCTCCTTTTTCAACAGCTAATCTGGCTTCCACATCTGCGTCAATTACAGTGATGCCTTTTTCGATTAAGATGGCAGAAACGGTGCTTTTACCGCTTGCAATACCACCTGTTAGTCCTACAGTTAATGACATAGCTTGTTCCTTTCAAGAGGTTTTTAAATTTTCCAGATGCCAATTACGATTAAAATAATACCGGGGATGAATGAGAATTTATGAACCCATCCACACTTTGAAAAAAGAGATCCCACCTGCATTCCCATAAACACAAACAAAGAGCTCATTAAGGCAACTGTCAAAGCCAGGTAATATGGCGAATACCCAAGCATGGCTGCACCAATTCCGGCTCCAAACGCATCCAGGGATAAAGCAATCCCCAGCATGAAGGCTTCAACACCGGTAATGGCACCTGATTTATCAAAATCGGCTGACATTGGCTTTTTCAGGATATTTATGACAAGGCCCAGTGATTTAATTTCAAAATTTACAATTGTTTTTTCGTGAGGCATAACATCCTTAACCTTTTCAGGCCTGAAAAATTGATAAAGGACCCAGGCACCTAAAATGATAAGAATGATTCCTCCCATACTTTCAGCAAAAGCCGGCGATAAAAAGGCCTCTATAAGATGGCCAATTGTCATCGCAGCCATTAACGTAATTGCTGAACAGCAAGCGATTATGCTGATCGATTTAAATGGTATATTCATTTTTCTCAACCCATATGTTAAACCGACACTAAAACTGTCAAGACTGACAGCAAAAGCAAGTATTAAAAGTGAGATTGCATGCACCATTGAATAGAGCTCCTTCCTGTCAATCGCTACGATAGTATATGGAAGAAGCCCATCCAATGTTATTAGAAATGCGTAAGCGCCTCAGGAACAAGCAAGCCCGCTTGTTCCTGCTAATTTTTGACGCTTTCCATATTGCTCACTCCCTGACAAGCAAAAGACGAGCCTCAAAGAAAGGTGGTCTTTACCTTTATGGGAGGGTTAGGTTGTGACCTCCAGGGGCAGGCACCGGAGCAATACCGCGAAGCAGACAGTCCGCCCATTCTGCTCATTTGTTAATATCAGGCTAGAGTTCTATTCTTTTTTTTGGCAGGCTGGGCAAAAGACCGTTCCCCGGCCTCCTGTCACAATCCTTTCTAAAGTATTTCCGCAGACTTTACACTCTTCCCCTTTTCGGCCATATACATAAAGCTCCAGCTGAAACATGCCGATCTGCCCTTGCGAGTTTACATAGGAGCGAATCGTGCTCCCGCCCTTTTCTACCGCTTCATTAAGAGTGTCGGCAATCTCCTTGTGGAGAGTCTCCAATTCAACTCTCGATAAGCTGTTTGCCAGCCTTTCGGGATGTATACGGGAACGGAATAAAGCTTCATCGACATAAATATTCCCAAGACCGACGATTGTTTTCTGATCAAGAAGCACAGTTTTGATATTTCTAGTCGTCTTTGCCAGCCTTGCAGCGAGCTCATCTGCTGTGAAATCTTCGGCAAATGGCTCCGGTCCCAGATGTGACAGTGGGAGGGTGCTCAATTCATCCCCTTTTGCATATAAGTGCATCGTCCCGAACTTGCGGACGTCTTTATAGCGAAGCTCAGTTCCATCTGTAAAATGAAATATGACGTGCGTATGTTTTTCAACGGGCTCGTCCTTCGAAAAAAGCCCGTATCTTCCTTCCATTCTTAAATGGGATACAAGCGCGTAATGCTCTGTATACAGAATCAAAAACTTGCCTCTCCTGCCTATTTCCCGGAAGGTTTGACCGGCTAAAGCATCCTGAAATTGGGAGACTTCGTCCGGATGCTTAACCATTTTTGGCCAGAAAACAGATACATGGGCAATTGTTCTATTAACCACCAATTCCTGGAGTGTCCTTCTGACCGTTTCAACCTCAGGAAGTTCAGGCATATAAATCCCTCCATTTCGTAAAGCGCAGTGCGCATTATAAGTATGTTCTGTTAAAACAAAAAATTTTAGATGGAAACCTCTATGGCAGTCCTAAAACTTAATAAAAATTATTTTGCATCAAACCATGTCGGGCCATAAGAGTAATCAACCTTCAATGGAACCTTCAGCTCGACAGCATTTTCCATTACTTCAGGCACGATCTTTTTAAGGGTTTCTATTTCTTCTTCCGGTGCTTCAAAGATCAATTCATCGTGGACCTGCAGCAATAAGCGCGCACTAATACCTTCTTCAAGCAGACGGTCTGCCATGTCAATCATTGCTTTTTTAATAATATCTGCAGCGCTACCCTGAATTGGTGTGTTCATTGCCGTCCGCTCTGCAAAGCTTCGCAGGTTAAAGTTGCGGCTGGTGATTTCAGGCAAGTACCTTCTTCTGTGGAGGAGGGTTGATACATATCCCTTTTGCTTGGCTTCGTGTATGATATCGTCCATATATTGCTTTACCCCTGGATAACTTTCCAGGTAGCGGTCAATAAATTTCCCGGCTTCCTTCCGGGTGATGCCGAGGCTTTGTGAAAGGCCATAATCGCTTATTCCATATACGATCCCAAAGTTAACGGCCTTTGCGTGGCGGCGCATATTGGACGTAACTTCATCACCACTGACATGGAATACCTCCATCGCTGTCTTTGTGTGAATGTCCATATCTTCATTAAACGCTTCAATAAGCTTTTCATCGTTTGCAATATGCGCTAGTACTCGCAGCTCAATTTGCGAATAGTCTGCTGCAAAAATGACCCAGCCCTTTTCTGAAGGAACGAAGGCCTGCCTAATTTTCCTTCCTTCTTCCAGGCGTATCGGGATGTTTTGCAGGTTCGGATCTGTAGAGCTTAATCTGCCTGTTTGCGTAAGAGCCTGATTAAACCTTGTATGGACCTTGCCTGTTTCCTTATTCACAACCTTCAGCAATCCCTCGATATATGTGGATTGCAGCTTGCCAAGCTGGCGGTAATGCAGGATATCCCGGATAATTTCATGTTCACTTTCCAGCTTTTCAAGGACATCAGCGGAAGTTGAGTATCCTGTTTTTGTTTTCTTAATAACAGGCAGTCCCAATTTTTCAAAAAGAATCACGCCCAGCTGCTTTGGAGAATTAATGTTAAAGGCCTCCCCTGCAAGCTCGTGTATTCGTTTTTCGATTTCATCCAATTTCGAAAGCAGATCTTGTCCCATAGTTTTCAGCCGCTCAAGATCAACCTTAATCCCAAATGATTCCATGTCAGCTAAAATCAAGGATAATGGCATTTCCAGATCATAAAATAGCTCTGCCTGCTGGTTTTCTTTCAGTTCGCTATCCAGTTTTTCCTTTAACGCCATCAATGCTGCAGCCTTCCTGGCCAAATGCCCCGCAAGTTCCTTTTCTTCCGGTATTCTTCTCTTGGCTCCCTTTCCATAAAACGCTTCATCAGATTGAACGGCAGGATACCCATGATTTTTAGCAACTGATGCAATGTCTTCAATTGTTTGGGAAGGATTAATCAAATATGAGGCAATATATAGGTCAAAATCTGCGCCTTTTAGATGGATGCCGTGATGGCGAAGGGAAACTTCAGACCGTTTTGCGTCATACACCGTTTTCTTTTTTGTGTCATCCTCAGCCCACTTTTGAAATACTTCCGACTCAAGAGCTTTATCTTTAGCAATAAAAAAATTACCCTTTTCATTGGCAATAGAAAAACCAATGATATCCGCATAATGATAATTATCTTCAAGGACTTCAACATAAAATGCATTTTCTTCTGAAAAAATCTCTTCGTTAATTTCTTCTGCAATCGTAAATTCGATTTCTTCGAGATTCTCTTCCACTGCTTCTAAATCGCCGCCAAGCTTTTCAAGTAAAGAGTTAAAGCCGAGCTCTTTAAAAATGCCAATAACTTTCTCCTTTTCATACCCTTCGTACTCTACATCATCAATTTTTACTTCTACTGGTGCCTCTCTTGTGATCGTTGCAAGCTCTTTGCTCATCAAGGCTTGCTCCTTGAACTCTTCCAGCTTTTCCTTCAGCTTTTTTCCGCTGACCTTGTCGATTGAATCCAATAACTCTTCAAGGGTTCCAAATTCCTTCAGCAATTTAAGCGCCGTCTTTTCACCAACTCCCGGCACTCCAGGAATATTATCTGAACTATCCCCCATAAGGCCTTTCATATCAATAATGCGTTCAGCAGTAATTCCATACTTTTCTTCAATATGAGCTGGTGTATATTCCTCGATATCCGTTATGCCTTTTCTGGTTATGCTGACAGTTACAGCATCTGAACTAAGCTGTGTCAAATCCTTGTCTCCGGAAATGACTTTTACTTCATAACCGTCTTTTTCAGCTTGAAGCGACAATGTGCCGATAATATCATCTGCTTCATAGTTTTCCAGCTCATACCTGGAAATTCCGTAAGCATCAAGCAGCTCTCGAATATAAGGAAATTGCTCTGAAAGCTCCGGCGGCGTTTTTTGCCTTCCTCCTTTATATTCACTGAATGTTTTATGGCGGAAGGTTGTTTTGCCAGCGTCAAATGCAACCAGCAAATGAGTAGGCTTTTCATCTTCCAGAATTCTCTGCAGCATCATTGTAAATCCGTAAACTGCATTCGTATGTATTCCTTTATCATTGTTTAAAAGCGGCAATGCGAAAAATGCACGATAAGCGATGCTGTTGCCATCTATCAGAACTAGCTTCTTTTTATCCAAATAAGATCTCCTCCTCTTAAAAAACGAAATGCTATAAGCTAAAATACCCTTGTAAAGCCTAAGGTATCAGCTTAAAACATAATAAAAACCGTTATTTTCCTTTATTCTATCATGAGCAGATAGAGAAAGAAAAATAACGGCCCTGTATTAAGAAACCCTAATTTTATCTATTCTTATTCTGTATAGCCCATTAGCAAACGGGCATATGGTGAATCAGACGGAAGAACAATAACGGTCTCTCCATTGATCGTCTTTTTATAAGACTCAAGGGTACGGAATAACGAGTAGAAGCTAGGATCTTTTGAGAAAGCTTCATTATATACCTTCGCAGCTCCTGCTTCCCCTTCAGCACGGATCTCTTCGGCATCTGCCTGTGCTTTTGCAAGAATCTCTCTTACATTTCTGTCTGTTTGCGCAATAATGATATTCTTTTTTGCATCACCCTTCGAGAGGTATTCCTGAGCCGTGGATTGGCGTTCCGAAATCATCCTCGTATAAACAGATTGCTCATTTTCAGCCGGTAAATCTGTCCGCTTAATCCTGACATCCGTCACAGTGATTCCATAATTGTCCTTCGCAAGCAATTCGTTCACCTTAGCAGAAATTTGGTCATTTAAGGATCCTCTAGAGGATTTTTCGTCGTTTATAATTTCATCATAATTTAACTGGCCCAGTTCAGAGCGGGTAACAGAGTAGATGAATTCTTCCATTCTGGCTTCTGCACCCTCTAATGTTCTCGCATTAGCAATCATTTTCTTGGGATCTTCAATTCTCCATACAGCATAATTATCGATAATCATTACTTTTTTATCCCTTGTGTTGATTTCAGCTTCAGATACATCATAAGTCATCTGGTATTTTGGAAGCGATGTAACACTTTGAATAAACGGTATTTTATAAGATAGGCCAGGTTCACTTTCAATTCTGACAACCTCTCCAAATTGGCGGATGACCTTATACTCGCCTTCCTTCACGATAAAAAGATTGCTAAAAAGAATGGCCAATGCGGCAATGATGATGACCAGGAGAATTCCAATCTTTGTATAATCTCTCCATTTAAAGTTCCCGCCGCGCTCATTTATATTAACCACATTCTGATCACTCATTATCCGCACCTCCGTCCTCTTTCGGTTTGGCCTGTTCTTTTTCAAGGGGCCGAATCGGGAAGTATTTCAACGTATTGCCGTCATCATTCATAATATATATCTCCGCACCAGGAAGTACTTGTTCGAGTGTTTCGAGGACAAGGCGCTCTTTTGTAATATCCGGATTATTTTTATATTCTCCATATAATTTATTAAAAACTGCTACATCTCCCCGCGCTCTTTCCAGACGGGCTGCCTTTTCACCTTCTGCTTTGGAAATGAGGGCATCCTTCTCTCCCTCTGCTTCGTTCATTCTCTGGTTCTTATACTTTTCGGCTTCATTAAGTTTAGTGTTGGCTGTTTCCCTGGCGTCTGTTACATCGGTGAATGCCTTTCTCACATCTTCATTCGGCAGTTCAACATCCTGAAGCTTAACGGCCAGCACGGAAATCCCAATATCATACTTATTGACTAAGGAAGTCAGCAGTTCCCTTACTTCAGCCTCTATTTCCGCTTTTCCGGAGGTTAAAGCATCATCAATTTTAGAGCTTCCTATAATACTTCTCAACGATGCTGAAGTAGAATCATAAAGTATTTCTTTCGGGTCTTCAGCATTGTAAAGATATTTCTCAGGATCTGTTATTTTCCATTGAACAACCAGATCTGCAAGAACAATATTTTCGTCCCCTGTAATCATTTTCGTTTCTTCTGGAAAATCCTTTATTTCCCCATCCTTTTCTTCATAGCCAAATTGCAGGGAAAAAGTCTCTTTCGAAAGCTTCTCTACACTTTGGATAGGCCATGGCAATTTAAAATGAAGTCCTGGCTCCGTAATACCTTCTTCGACTTTACCAAACGTTAAAATAACCGCCTGATCTGATTCATCGACCGTGTACCATGTGGTAAAAGCCACGATACTTAAAATCACAATTGCCAGAACGAGGCCCGCAATGGTATAAATTCTTTTAAGACTGACCATTTTCTCTCCCCTTTCCCTCTTCTTATTTCTATAACTCTTCATACGCTTTAATTACGAAAAGGTTTCAGAAATATGACAAAAAAGGAGAGGGGATGTGTTTATTCGAAGAAATAGACAGGTCATAAACATTCGTTTCTGATAAAGAAATACAATACTCTATTCTAGAGTAAAAAAAACGAGAAAGACGAAAGCGGGGTCAGCTTTCGCCTTTCTCTATGGCTCCTTGGATGAAGGGGTTTAACAATTAAAATTTTAGCAACACAATGTAAAGGGAACATAAATCGGTTGTAAAAATTATGTAAAGTTAACATTTCTACTTCATCCAATTATTTTCATTTATCTATTAAATTTTTTAGGTAGTTCAATGGTAAAGGATGTTCCCTTACCCACTTCACTTTTCACTGTAATGGAGCCCTTATGTGCTTCAACAAGATGTTTTACAATCGCAAGGCCAAGCCCTGTTCCACCGGAATTCCTGCTCCTTGCTTTATCGACCCGGTAAAAACGTTCGAAGATGCGCGAGATTTCTTTTGCTTCAATTCCTATGCCTGTATCCGCTATTTCAGTTAGCACAGCAGTTTCTGTCTCTTGTAAACAAATATAAATGCTCCCTTGATTTGGAGTATAGGAGATCGCATTAGATATTATGTTAATGAATACCTGCTTTAGCCGATGCACATCTCCCTCAATGTAGATTGGCTTCTCTTCCCTCTTATACTCAAAAACAATATCCTTTTCTGCAGCTTTTCCCTTCGTTATGGCTAATACTTCATCAAGTGCAACAGTCAAGTTCATCGGCTGAAACTTCAAGCTGAATCCCTGCTGCTCAATTTTGGATAAGTCCAGTAAATCTTGAATGAGGGACTGCAGCCGGTCGCTTTCCTTCAATATAATATTCAGGAAATCATTGAGAGCTTGTTTATCCTCCATAGCCCCATCCAATAGTGTTTCTGAAAATCCTTTGATTGAAGTGATAGGTGTTTTCAGCTCATGGGAAACATTCGCTACAAAATCCTTCCTGATCTGCTCAAGCCTTTTTAGCTCTGTAATATCATGAAAAACCAGCAATATTCCCTTCCATTCATCATTCGTCCCGATGATAGGCACACCGTAAACTTCAAAATAGCGCCTTTCTATATTTACTGGTATGACCAGCTGCCTTTTCACTTTTTGCTCGGTCATGAATATCTCTTCAATCATATCTGTAATGCCTTTATGTTCAATCACTTCATAATAGAGTTTATATAAATATTCAGAGGAGTTTACATTAAAAACCTCTTTGTATGGACGATTAATTAAATTTATATAACCCCGGCTGTCAATCAGAATTAAGCCGCTCCCCATATTTTCAATCAGAGCCCCAAGCCGGTCCTGCTGCATTTCTTGTGATTTAACCATTTCCTGAAGGTTTCTGGCCAAAACATTAATAGAAGTGCTGAGCATACCCGTTTCGTCTGCTTGATCTTCATAGGTCCTTGCCCGATAATTCCCTTTTGCAAGTTCAATTGCGACCTTAGTCGCTGACTCAATCGGCTTGGTATAGCGTGCTGTTATCCGAGTCCCCAGCATAATGATGACAAAAAGTGATAGCCCGAGGCTGATGGTCAAAATCCACCAAATTTGCTGATAGGCCTTCTGCGTTTCTGTCATTTTTGTGCTTAGAAATATGTATCCTGCCTGTTCCCCATTTGCCAATAATGGCTGCCAATAATAATGCAAGTTATATCCACCGGCAACTTCCCAGCCTGTTTGATCATTCTCTTCTTTCTTTAAAATCTCAAAAATAATCTCCTGATGCCTGCTTTGTGTTGTTGCATTTTTATTGCTGCTATCAAACAAAATCCTTCCCTGTCTATCAGAAACCGTTACACGTACATCAAGAATGTCACTAAATTCATTGACTTTATCAATGGTTAGGGATTGAATCCCTCCATTATCGACTATATAGCTGGAAATCATTTCGGTTTCTTTTTTTAACCGTTCATCAAAAGCCTTCAAATAATAGCTTTTAAAAAGCTGGCCCAAAAGAAGTCCTACTCCAATTAAGACGGCAAATATTAAAGTGAGCAATGCAAAAAGCAGCCGTGTCCGGAACCTGGTCATTCTCCTTTTGGCTCCTCCAGCTTGTAGCCTAAACCTCGGATCGTCTTAATATAAACTGGTTTCTTAGTATTTTTTTCGATTTTCTCTCTTAAATGGCTTATATGTACATCAACAATTCTTGTGTCTCCGGCAAAGTCGTAATTCCAGACTGCGCTTAATAGCTGGTCTCTTGTAAGAACACGCCCTTTATTTTTAGCAAGATAGAGAAGCAATTCAAACTCTTTCGGAGTTAGTTCAAGAAGCTCTTCTTCAAAATATGCTTCATAGTGATCAGGAAATATTTTTAATCCCCCAATCTGGAATGAATCAGTATCTTCTGGATTTTCCTCAGGTGGCTCAGGCATGAATTGAGTTCTCCGCAAAATGGCTTTAATTCTCGCAACAACTTCACGGGGGCTGAACGGCTTTGTCATATAATCATCTGCACCCAGTTCAAGGCCAAGCACTTTATCAAATTCATCATCTTTGGCTGTTAACATCAAAATGGGTGTGGAAACCTTTTGCTGTCTAAGCTGCTTACAAACTTCAATGCCATCAAGCTTCGGCAGCATAAGATCCAATACAATAAGATCCGGCTTCTCTAAAACTGCCAGATCCTTTCCCTCCTGGCCATCCATTGCAGTGATAACCTCATACCCCGCCTGCTGCAAATTATACTGCAGCAAAGTTACGATTGATTGTTCGTCATCTACAACAAGAATCTTTTTGTCCATAAAATCCTCCGATTGAATGTATTACCCCTTTAAAAGCTTTAACTGAATCAGGTTCAAGTCTGAATCTGCCAGCCTTATTATAAGAAGCAGGAACCCCTCCTGCCTAGTAAACCCCTATTTGCCATATCTCTATTATAATATACATAAAAGGGGAATAAGCAACTGAAAGCTAAAAGCGGAATGAAACATAAAAAAGATGTGCAGGTTCTGCACATCTTTTTGCATTGGCTATGATATACCTGGGTGTTATTTTCCGTGAGGCAATCGCTTTCCACGGGCTCCCGAGCTCCTCGGTGTCCTACGCCTGTGCGGTTACTTTGTTTCCCGCCCGGCACGCAGGAATTAAGAATTAATTTTAGAGGAATACCGGCTTGACTCTAATCAGCACAGTGCCAAATTAAACTTTCTATCAAAAGTTCTCAAGAGCATTTCCATCCATAGGCTGCAGCTTGTACGGAGGGCACACAAGGAGCAGGCCATTTATAACTGTTTCATCTTCTTCATTTGTGCCCTGGACTTTAATTTGAACAGTATGGCTGCTCGTGTTGACTTCTGTTACCTCAAATAAGAATTGAACTGTCCCATAATGATAGACCGGCTTTATATATTCAATATCCTGTTTTAACACATGGCTTCCCGGACCGGGCAAATATTTTGAAACAGCTGAATTTATGACTCCATTTAGCATCACGCTTGGAACGATCGGTTTTTTATAAGGCGTCTGCGAAGCATAGTCATGCTGAATATAAAGCGGGTTTGCATCGTTAGTCAGGCCCAAATATAATAGTAAATCTTTATCTTCTATCTTTTCTGTAAGCGTCAATTTTTCACCTACAGATATTTCTTCAATTTTTCTTCCCAATTTTCTTTTTTTTCCAAGCAGCATCTCTCTGCACCTCCGAGTAATGTAAACGTTTACAAGGTTGCCGAATAAAAAATAGACTGTAAAATAATTTCTATTATTCAGTCTATTTATCTTATCATATCATTTTATACCATGCCCAAAAAGAGCCTCTAGTAAAAAAATTCGGGGAAGTCTCCCCGAATTTTTTTGCTTATGCCAATACTGCCATTACATTGCGAACTGCTTCAGCTGACTTATCTAATTCAGCTTTTTCATCATTTGTTAATTCAAGCTCAATAACCTTTTCAATTCCATTTGCTCCAAGGATAGTTGGTACACCAAGGTAGATTCCTTGGTAACCATACTCACCTTCAAGGTAAGCGATAGAAGGAAGAACACGGCGCTGATCTTTAAGGATAGCTTCACACATCTCAACCAGGGAAGCAGCTGGCGCATAATATGCACTGCCATTTCCTAATAGGTTAACGATTTCTCCGCCGCCTTTGCGTGTACGTTCCACAATAGCATCAAGACGATCCTTTGGAATTAAAGTTTCTAAAGGAATGCCCCCTGCATAGGAATAACGCACTAGAGGAACCATATCATCTCCATGTCCTCCAAGTACAAATCCGGTAATATCCTTAACTGACAGGTTTAGTTCCTGTGCAACAAATGTACGGAAACGGGCTGTATCAAGGACTCCGGATTGGCCAATTACACGGTTTTTAGGGAATCCCGATTCTTTAAATACTGTATAAGTCATAGCATCAACTGGGTTAGTTAGCACGACGATAAAGCTGTTTGGAGAATATTTAGCAATCTCCTGGGCTACACTTTTCATGATTTTTTGGTTTGTTTGAACAAGGTCATCACGGCTCATGCCTGGCTTTCGGGCAATACCTGCAGTGATCACAACGATGTCAGAGTCCTTTGTGTCTTCATAGCTTGAAGTACCTGTAATGTTAGCATCAAAGCCTTGTACAGGGCTTGCTTCAAGCATATCAAGCGCTTTCCCTTTTGTAGGGTTTTCCATTTGTGGAATATCAACTAAAACAACATCTCCAAGTTCTTTCTGGGCAAGCAGGAATGCAGTTGTTGCACCAGTAAATCCCCCGCCAATTACAGAAATCTTTTTGCGTTTCAATGACATGAATAGTTCCCCCTTTTGGTATTTAAAGTATCAGGATTTAGCCTGAATTATATAAGAGGCCGTTCTGAAAGAACAGCCTTCTTAGGAGAAAAAACACTGCCCGTTGGACAAATATGTCCGGATATGCGGGCTTTTAGGTTTGTTGAACTTTTGATATTATTCCATGTTCTTGATTAATTCGTCACCGAATTCAGAGCACTTCACTTCAGTTGCTCCATCCATTAGGCGTGCAAAGTCATATGTTACAACTTTAGAAGCAATGGATTTTTCCATGGACTTAACAATCATGTTGGCAGCTTCATTCCAGCCTAAGTGTTCAAGCATTAGCACACCGGAAAGAATGACAGAAGAAGGGTTGACCTTATCTTGGCCAGCATATTTTGGAGCTGTACCATGTGTTGCTTCAAAGATCGCATGTCCCGTTTCATAGTTGATGTTAGCGCCAGGAGCAATTCCGATACCTCCAACCTGTGCTGCAAGTGCATCAGAGATATAGTCTCCATTGAGGTTCATTGTAGCAACCACATCGAATTCTTTAGGACGAGTTAGGATTTGCTGAAGGAAGATATCAGCGATTGCATCTTTTACGATGATTTTGCCTGCTGCTTCAGCGTCTGCTTGAGCACTGTTAGCTGCTTCAACACCTTGCTCATCTTTAATGCGGTCATATTGAGCCCATGTAAATACTTTATCGCCGTATTCTCTTTCAGCAAGCTCATATCCCCAGTTTTTAAAGGCTCCTTCAGTAAACTTCATGATATTGCCTTTATGTACAAGTGTTAATGATTTGCGGCCTTCTTTAATTGCATACTCAATAGCAGCACGAACTAAACGGCTTGTACCTTCCTCTGAAACAGGCTTGATGCCGATTCCGGAAGTTTCCGGGAAGCGGATTTTGTTAACGCCCATTTCATCCTGAAGGAATGAAACTAACTTTTTAACTTCATCTGAACCCTTTGCATACTCGATACCTGCATAAATATCCTCTGTATTTTCACGGAAAATAACCATGTCAGTATCCTGCGGACGTTTAACCGGAGAAGGAACACCTTCAAACCAGCGAACTGGACGCAAGCATACAAATAGGTCAAGCTCTTGGCGAAGCGCAACGTTTAGAGAACGGATTCCACCGCCGATAGGAGTTGTTAAAGGCCCTTTAATAGCGATTAAATATTCATTAATTACATCAAGTGTTTCAGATGGAAGCCACTCGCCAGTCTGGTTAAAAGCTTTTTCTCCCGCTAAAACTTCTTTCCAAACAAGTTTGCGCTCCCCTTTATATGCCTTTTCAACAGCGGCATCTAAAACTCTGGAAGCAGCAGTCCAAATATCCGGGCCTGTTCCGTCGCCCTCGATAAATGGAACGATTGGGTTGTTTGGTACATTTAGTACACCATTAGTAACTGTAATTTTTTCACCTTGCATTGTTTATACCCTCCATTTTGAAAAGTGCGAGCATCAGCCTTTATATGTATCTTGATGCGGCGATGCTGCATCAGTATATCAGAATCAAAGGTTAGAAGGCATATGCCTCTAACCTTTTCCCTGCTCTCTCTATTACAGCAATTTTTTGATAAAAAGTAAAATGCTGAGTATTTTTTTATTTCCTCTGTTAAATTCAGGTGTTGATTTGCGCTGCAGACAGCAGATTATTAGCCTCTTTGGTCAACAGGCACATATTTTTGCATCCCTGGGCCTGTGTAATCAGCACGAGGACGGATTAGTCGATTGTTTTCGTACTGTTCAAGAATATGTGCAAGCCATCCGGAAACACGGCTAACTGCAAAAATCGGCGTGAACAGATCATGGTCGATGCCCAGGCTGTGGTAAACAGACGCAGAGTAGAAGTCAACATTTGGAGGAAGGTTCTTCTCTCCTGTAACGATTCCTTCGATCTGAGTTGACATCTTATACCAGTGAGGTTCTCCAGTAAGCTCGGTAAGCTTCTTGGACATTTCTCTTAAATGCTTGGCACGCGGGTCGCCCTGGCGATAAACGCGGTGTCCAAAGCCCATGATTTTTTCTTTGTTGTTAAGCTTTTCACGAATATATGGTTCCACATTTTCTAATGTGCCGATTTCAGTAAGCATTTTCATTACTGCTTCATTAGCACCGCCGTGCAGTGGGCCTTTTAAAGCGCCGATAGCAGCAGTTACACCAGAATAGATATCTGATAATGTTGCCACACAAACACGTGCAGTAAATGTTGAAGCGTTTAGTTCATGGTCGGCATGAAGGACTAACGCTTTATTAAATGCTTCTACAGCAATATCTTCAGGCTCATTGCCAGTAAGCATGTACAGGAAGTTTGCCGCAAACCCAAGATCTGTTCTTGGAGCAACCGGCTCAAGCCCTTTTCTCACCCGTGCAAATGCCGTTACAATAGCAGGCATTTTAGCTTGGAGACGAATTGCTTTTTTATAGTTAGCTTCTTCATCCATCTGGTCTGCTTCATTATCATAAAGTCCTAAAAGAGACACAGCCGAACGAAGGGCAGCCATTGGATGCACTTTGTCAATCGGATATGTTTTAAAATGGTTCAATACTTCCTCAGGAAGAGAATAGTTTTCAGCAAGCTGATTTTTCAATTCCTCCAATTGTGATTGAGTTGGAAGTTTCCTGTGCCATAAAAGGTAAATTACCTCTTCAAAACTTGCATTTTCAGCCAGATCATCAATATTGTAGCCTGCATAAGTTAAAGTGTCGTCTATGATGGAACTAATAGACGAAGTAGTAGCAACTACCCCTTCAAGACCGCGTGTTACTGTCATACCGAATCTCTCCTTTACATAATAAAATTTCCCCATACCCATTTTTGTCTGTACATGTCGTAAGTAAGCCGAACCTGTTTTTCAACTTTTCAGAAAAGCTTCCTTGAGCAGGTTCAAGCTGTCCGGATTTCGCCGTCCATTTGAACATGCTTTTATACAGGCTGCTTAACAGCCTTTGCAAGTCGGCTTGGGTTAGCCGATCCACAGACCAAAATCATGAAAGGTGAAACTTCCATTTAGTGAGAGGCCACTCCCCGATATACGGAAGAAGTAAACTTTCTTTTGGCATATTTTCCATCGAGCGGTTGCTCGGTTATGCTGCAAAAAAAAAGAAAATGCTTACATTTTTTCTGTACTCGAAAAATTTAAAGTATATTAATAATATTTTAATAGAGCTTAACTGAATATAAAAGGTACCGCGAATTAGGTTGCGCTTACAAGTCCTATTATAAACAATTATCTGACTTTTGTGAACGGAAAGCACTCAAATTGTTAAAAAATATTATTTTTCGAAAAAAGTTATTTAAAAAATTCAAAGATTTTCATCGCCATGTAAGCAATCCCTGCACCAATCAGAGGACCAACGGCAACCCCTTTAAACAGCGATACAGCAAGAATGGTACCAAGCACAAGAGCGGTTGTAATATGGGGATCCTCTGCGAGCAAGCTAATACCGCCTTTCGCCAGGAGCGCCACAGCCATACCTGAAATCAGGGCAATCCATGCAAAAGGTGATTTAAAGGCGCCGGTCAAATCACGGAACCCGATCTCTCCACTAGCAATTGGCGCCAGGACAGCAATTGTGATGATGGTCACACCCCAATTGATTCCTTTGGATTGCAAAAAAGTGAATGACTTTGAATCAAGGCCAGCAGCTTTTAGGACAATCAATACGAAAACCGCAACCATCAATGATTGATTTTTGGCCACAACACCTATAGCCAGTAAAAGAAGTAAAAATATGAGTGATTGTGAAAACATTAACTTATTCACCTGCCAGCTCTCTATATTATCGTAACATAATTTCTTCATTTTTAATAATTTCTATGTTTTTTTGCCTATTTCATAAAAATTAGAATACTTATTATAATAGGCTTAATAGTATCTTTCTGCTTAAGAAGAGGTAAATATTTTTTCATTTTAAGCAAAAAGAAAAATGGTGTATGATGATATTAATTAATAATTTGCATAAAAATGGAACTATTTAAGGCTAATCCTAATTGAAAAGGAGGCAGTTTTTTGAATCCGGCATACATATATCGAACAGTAAGATTTTTCTTTGTCATTGGATTTGTGATTTTAAGTTTATATGCTTTTTTCTATTTATCCAAAGTTACCTATCCTTTTTTGATTGGATTGGCCATTGCTTTTCTTATTAACCCGTTTGTTAATTTATTAGAAGCAAAATGGAAAATGCCGAGGGCCATTGCTGTACTAATTGCATTGATTCTTATCTTTGCCATTTTTGCAGGATTAATCACACTGCTTATAGCCGAAATTGTTTCGGGAGCGGATTATTTGGCAAGAGTCGTGCCTACACATCTTGAAACATTAATCGGCTTCATTGAACAGTTTTTTGCCGGACAAATCATTCCCCTCTACAACCAGCTTACTAGTCTATTTAATAATCTCGGTACCGGCCAGCAAGATACTATTTTAACGAATATTGAAAATGTAGGAAAGCAAATTGGCTCTACTCTCGGAGACTTTATCCAGGCATTTTTTGAAAAGATCCCAAATATCCTGTCCTGGTTCCCAAATGCGGCAACTGTTTTAATCTTTTCGCTGCTTGCCACTTTTTTTATAAGCAAGGATTGGCACAGGCTATCAGGATTATTTAGCCGAATGATTCCCAGCAGGGCCAAAACAAGCGGAAGAACCGTTTTCACAGACCTGCAAAAAGCCCTTTTTGGTTTTATAAAAGCGCAGGCAACTTTAGTATCCATCACAACTGTTATTATATTGGCGGGACTCCTGATTCTCCGAGTTGATTATGCGATCACAATAGCACTCGTTACAGGCCTGGTGGACATCATTCCTTATCTTGGTACAGGGTTGATTTTTGTCCCCTGGATCATCTATGAGGCCATCGGAGGAGAAATGAGCAAAGCAATTGGATTAGGAATCCTTTATGTAATCGTCTTAGTGCAGCGCCAGATTATGGAGCCGAAGATTCTCTCATCGAGCATTGGCCTCGACCCATTAGCCACCCTTATTGCCTTGTTTGTCGGCTTTAAATTAATCGGCTTCCTTGGATTAATTGTAGGTCCGGTTACACTTGTATTAATCACTACTCTGCATAAAGCAGGTGTCTTCAGGGATATATGGATGTTTATAAAAGGGGATGAAAAAGTTACATAGAAAAGCCGCTCCTGATAAAAGGAGCGGCTTTCTGTATATATACAAATTTTTCATCTAATGATTGTAATCGTGCCCTTGTTCATCCACTTTCGTATTCCGATAAGCAGAATTTTCTTATACAGCCTTCTTGTCGGAGGAGCCAGAAGAGTAAAACCAGCTGCATCTGTTATGAAGCCGGGGGTAAGAAGCAAAGTGCCCCCTACAAGAATGCATACTCCATCAAGGATGGTATCTCCGGGCATTTGTCCATATTGGAGCTGGTCCTGCAATTTTCTGATTGTTTCCAGGCCTTGCTTTTTAGCCAGATAAGCTCCGAGAATGCCTGTGAATATGATGATCGCCAGGGTAGGCCATAGACCGATTGTATTTCCTGATAATAACAAAATTCCTATTTCAGCCGCTGGTACGATAATCAGCAACAAGAGAATGTAGCGCATATAGCCACCTCTTTTAGTTTAAGACTTAAGTTAATTATATCAAATAAATGAACGCACTTATAACAATTTGTCCATCCTCTTTTTCATTGTATTCGCTATTCAGAAGAAACATTCAAAAAAAGGAAGGGGCTGCCCTTCCTTTTTAACGTAAAACTTTATAGTACGCTCGCGTGCCCGTTATAGATAACACCGCGCTGAGAGTCAACTGTCACTTCCTGTCCATCTTTTAACAGGGTTGTCGCTCTTTCTACTCCTACAATAACTGGAATACCAATATTAAGCCCAACCACTGCCGCATGACTTGTGAGGCCGCCTTCTTCAGTAATAAGAGCGCTGCACTTTTCAATTGCCGGAACCATTTCACGGTCTGAGCCAATGGTTACAAGGATAGACCCTTCCGTAACCTTCGCTAGTGCTTCTTCTGCATTTCTGGCAATTACAACTTTACCGAAAGCAGATTTGCGCCCAATGCCTTGTGCTTTTGCCAGGACATCGCCGACAACATGAATTTTCATCAGGTTAGTCGTACCTGCTTCACCAACAGGAACTCCTGCAGTGATGACCACCAGGTCTCCAGAAGCAACAATTCCGCTGTTTAAGCTTTCTTCAACTGCAATATCAAGCATATCATCTGTTGTAGTCGCTCTTTGGCCGATTTGAGGATATACACCCCATGTTAGAGCAAGGCGGCGTGACACATGGTCATTGGATGTTACAGCTACAATTGGAGCTTTTGGACGGTATTTCGATATCATTCTAGCAGTATGGCCACTCTCAGTTGGTGTAATGATTGCATTTACATCCAAGTTTAATGCCGTATGCGCAACCGATTGTCCAATCGCATCTGTAATATTATGCTCATTATCCTTGCTGCGGTTGGATAAAATTTCTTTGTGATCCAGCGCAGACTCAGCTCTTGATGCAATGTTGTGCATCGTTTGCACCGCTTCAACAGGGTATGACCCCGCAGCTGTCTCGCCTGATAGCATGATGGCATCCGTTCCATCAAAAATGGCATTTGCTACGTCACTGGCTTCCGCACGTGTAGGGCGTGGATTCCGCTGCATGGAATCAAGCATTTGTGTAGCAGTGATGACAGGTTTTCCCTGTGCATTACACTTCTTAATTAATTTCTTTTGTACAAGAGGAACTTCTTCTGCTGGGATTTCAACACCAAGATCGCCTCGCGCCACCATCAGTCCGTCTGAAATCTCAAGGATTTCATCGATATTATCAACGCCTTCCTGGTTTTCAATCTTAGGAATGATGTTAATATGGGCAGCATTATGCTCTTCAAGAAGCTGTCTGATTTCCAATACATCTGATGCCCTGCGGACAAATGATGCAGCAATAAAGTCTACTCCCTGTTCTATTCCAAATAGAATATCCTGCGCATCTTTTTCTGTAATTCCAGGCAGATTCACAGATACTCCAGGAACATTCACACCTTTTTTATTCTTCAGTGTTCCGCTGTTTAATATTTTTGTATGGATTTCACTATTTGCTTTATCTATCTTCGTAACTTCCAGGCCGATTAGTCCGTCATCAAGCAAAATTTTACTTCCAGTGTGCACATCTTCAATAAGGCCGGCATATGTAACAGAGAACTTCTCTGATGTTCCCTCAACCTCATTCATGGATATGATAATATCGTCCCCTGCTTTTAACTCAACCGCACCCTCGCGCATATTGTTCGTACGGATCTCCGGACCCTTTGTATCCAAAAGGATCGCTACCGTCTTACCAGTGCTTTTTGATGCTTCACGAATATTTTGAATCCGCTGGCCATGTTCCTGAAAATCACCATGGGAAAAGTTCAAACGGGCTACATTCATGCCTGCCTGTATAAGCTGTGTCAACTTTTCTACACTTTCACTTGCCGGGCCTATTGTACAAACGATTTTCGTTTTACGCATATAATTTTACCTCCTGAAATGAATGAAGCTCAGTTAAGCAGGCAGCTTGTAGGGGCATGTCTGCTTCTTTGGCTTTATAACTACCTTAACAAAAAACTAAATGGAAAGTTCTTTTGACAATTTATAAAGATCTAAATCAAGTGTGTGCTCTCTATCTAAGATTTCAATTATATTATGGTCAACAAGCTTATTATTTTCAATTCCAACTGCACGTCCTCCATGTCCTTCAAGCAGCAGCTCTACTGCACGCGCTCCAAGACGGCTTGCGAGTACACGGTCAAAGGCTGTTGGAGATCCACCTCGCTGCATATGCCCTAGTACAGATACTCGGGTATCAAAGTCTGTTGTTTCCTTAATCTGCTTGGCAAACTCTACTCCACTGCATACACCTTCTGCAACTACAATGATACTGTGCTTTTTGCCTCGTTCATGCCCTTTTTTGAGGCGTTCAGCAATTTCATCCATATGATAGCCTTCTTCAGGAATAAGGATGGTTTCGGCTCCGCCGGCTAAACCTGCCCAAAGAGCAATATCTCCTGCATCTCTTCCCATTACTTCAATGATAAACGTTCTTTCATGCGAAGTAGCTGTATCACGGATTTTGTCAATCGCATCAATAACCGTATTTAATGCGGTGTCAAAACCAATTGTGTATTGAGTTCCCGGAATGTCATTATCAATGGTGCCAGGGACGCCAACACATGGGAAGCCTTGTTCAGTTAAAGCTCTTGCTCCGCGGTATGAACCATCCCCTCCAATGACCACCAGGCCATCGATGCCGTGCTTTTTCATTTGTTCAATGCCCTTCTGCTGGCCTTCCTTCGTTTTAAACTCTTCGCTTCTTGCAGAATGCAATACGGTTCCCCCGCGATGGATAATGTCACCAACAGAACCCAAGTCAAGCTTTTTAATATTCCCGGTCATCAAACCTGAGTATCCGCCATAAACGCCATATACTTCAATATTATGATAAATAGCTTTACGGACAACCGCACGAACAGCAGCGTTCATGCCCGGCGAATCGCCGCCGCTTGTTAATACTCCTATTTTCTTCACAATAACCACCCCAGATTAGTTTTTATATAAAGCTGAAAAAGCGTGTTGTTTATTGCGCTGATTTCACCGGCCTAAGTATTTTTTTAAAATCATGACCGAAACGAAATTTGTATGTAATGACAGGCTCATTATGTAAAGCCGCAAGGCTGCTTATCTTATTATGAACAAAACGCTTGTGAATATTTCTAAAATACCATGAAGAAGGACGCATCTCAACTTAATCAGACGATTTAAAACAAAGACAGAATTATCGGTGAACTGAAAGCGTTTTATATGGGAGAAGCAGTGATTTACGTCACATCAACAGGGATCAAGTCCATCAAAAAATAAAAACGTGCCCGAAAGCACGTTTTTATTTTACCCCAATAAATTCCTTTAAAAACGAATATTCACCAATAGATTTGAACTTGTTGTATCGGTGGTCGACCAGCTGTTCTTCAGACAAACTCATTAAATCCCTTAGAGAGTTATTAAGAACAGATTCAATTTCAGCTGCCTGGGTTTTAACATCTTTGTGGGCGCCGCCTTTTACCTCGTCAATAATCTCATCCACAACGCCAAGCTCTTTTAAATCCGGCGCGGTGATTCTCATTGATTCTGCTGCTTTTTTTGCCTGGGAAGCATCTTTCCAAAGAATCGCAGCAGCTCCTTCAGGCGAGATTACGGAATAAGTGGAGTTTTCAAGCATATGAATATGGTTTCCCACACCCAGTGCAAGCGCACCTCCGCTTCCCCCTTCACCAATGACGATGCAAATGACTGGGACCTTTAAACTGGCCATTTCAAATAGATTTTTGGCAATGGCTTCACTTTGGCCACGTTCCTCGGCCGCTTTGCCCGGGTAAGCGCCTTTCGTATCAATAAAACAAATAATCGGCCTGCGGAACTTATCCGCCTGCTTCATAAGCCTTAGCGCTTTACGGTATCCCTCCGGATGAGGCATTCCAAAGTTTCTGCGAATATTCTCTTTCGTATCTTTTCCGCGCTGATGCCCGATCACTGTTACCGGATGGCCCCTAAATTTCGCTATACCGCCGACAATCGCTTCATCATCTCCAAAGGCACGATCACCATGGCATTCGAAAAAGTCTTCAAAAAGATAAGAAATATAGTCCAGCGTAGTTGGCCTTGCAGGGTGCCGTGCAATTTGCACGCGATCCCAAGGTTTCATATTTTCATATATATCTGCTTCTAATTTTTCCAAGCGTGCTTCCAGTTTCTCTATTTCTGAAGATAGATCGACATCGGCCGTCTTCGTAAACTCTTTTAATTCTGCAATCTTTTTTTTCAGCTCCGTTACCGGACGTTCAAATTCTAACTCTCCTGCCATTGGAAGTCACCTCCTGGTTGATGTATGGATAGAATAGTTGATATCTTGTCTTTCAATTCTGTTCTTGATATAACTGCATCCAACTGGCCATGTTTCAATAAGAACTCGGCTGTTTGGAAATCCTCAGGCAATTCTTCCCTGATTGTTTGCTCAATGATTCGACGGCCGGCAAAGCCAATCAAAGCCCCTGGCTCAGCCAAATTATAATCTCCCAGGGAGGCAAAGCTAGCTGAAACACCGCCTGTTGTCGGATGAGTCATAATGGAAATAATCAGTCCTCCATTATCACTGAACCTTTTTAGGGCTACACTTGTTTTGGCCATTTGCATTAGGCTAAGGACCCCTTCCTGCATCCTCGCACCGCCTGAAGCAGTAAAAATAATAAAAGGTACAGCTAATTCATCAGCTTTTTCGATGGCACGGGTGATTTTTTCTCCGACTACAGAACCCATGCTTCCCATCCTGAATGTAGAATCCATGACTGCCACTGCTATTGTTAGGCCATTTACAGTGCCTGTCCCCGTGACAACCGCTTCATTTATTTTTGTTTTTTCGCGATCTTTCTCAAGCTTCTCAATGTAATCCGGAAAATTCAAAGGGTTTTCCGAAATCATATTAGCATTAATTTCTTCAAAGCTATTAGGATCCAAAAAGCTTGCCAAACGCTCTTTTGAGTTCATGGAGTGATGATAATGGCAATGGAAACAAACCTTTAGGTTCTTAACAAGCTCCTTAGTATACATGATTTTTTTGCAATTTGGACACTTGGTCATGATTCCTTCCGGCACATCCTGCTTTGCCGTTTCCGATGGAATGGTTGCATATTTCTTTTTCTTCGTCTTTGTAAAAATATCTTTAAGCAAGATGAAACCTCCCTGTTTATTGCGTAAAAAACTAAAGAATCATTTTCCATAATTTTCATTAGTGGTCAGACCACTAATTTAAAAATGAATGCCTATATCCTAGGCCTCCCATATACTGCTTGTCTGATTCTTATAATATAGATTATCGCAACTGTGAAATCTGCAAAAATTTGTCGTTAACCTTTCGACAATTTTCTTAGGTTTTTATATACACGAATAACTTCAGACTCATTCTTAGAAATTAATGTATCAATTAGCTCCGCGTATTCTGTTTTGGCCACGATCATTTTCTTTAAAGCTAAGGAATTATAATAATCTTTCAATATCATCCATATCCGTAAAAAAAGATGATTATCCGCAAGGGTGACAACCTCCAGGAAAAACTCATCATCTGTATACTCTGACTTCAGAGCCCAATCTCTGAACTTTAGAAGCTGATCTTTTTCAGCCTTCTGGATGATTAGCCATAAGCAATCCAGTTCAATCAGAAACTTTGTCTCTTTTACATCCCGTATTGCTTTTTGGTCCTGAAGAATAAATGTGCTTAGCAGCTGTACAAGCTGGTTACCTCTAAAATCCCGGATAAAGGTCCCTTCACCTCTCCTTGTTTCAATCAAACCAAGAAGTTCAAGAGCCCTTAAAGCTTCCCGAACGGAAGAGCGCCCGACACCCAGGCGCTCTGAAAGCTCTCGTTCGGAAGGCAATCTATCTCCAGGCTTAAGTCCATCATGCTCGATCATGGACCTGAGCTGTTTTACTATTTCGATATAGACCTTCGTATTATTTTGTGGTGAATTCACGTATGGTATCACTCACCTTTTCCGATGACCGCAAGGCTTCTTGTTTTTTCTTTTACTTCATTAGGATCAACCTTAATACGCGCAACTCCCGTTTCCATTGCAGCTTTAGCTACCGCAGCCGCAACTTCTGGTGCCACACGCGGATCAAATGGCCCTGGAATGACATAATCAGCATTAAGCTCGTCCTCTTTAATCAAGCCTGCAATTGCTTCTACAGCCGCTACCTTCATTTTCTCATTGATATGAGTAGCCCTGACATCCAAAGCACCACGGAAAATCCCTGGAAATGCCAATACATTATTCACCTGGTTCGGAAAATCCGATCTCCCGGTCCCGACAACCATTGCTCCTGCTGCTTTTGCTTCATCAGGCATAATCTCAGGAGTAGGATTTGCCATTGCAAAAATAATTGGGTCCTGGTTCATTGTGCTGATCATTTCCGCAGTTAATGCTCCTGCTACCGATACGCCAATGAAAACATCTGCCCCTTTTATGACATCAGCAAGACTGCCTTTTACATTATCTCGATTTGTGTATTTCGCAACTTCATTTTTTATTTCATTCATGCCTTGAGGACGGCCTTCAAAAATAGCGCCCTTTGTATCGCACATAATTAAATCGCGGACACCGTAACTGTAAAGAAGCTTAATAATCGCAATGCCTGCAGCTCCCGCTCCGTTCGCTACAACCTTGATTTCATTCATTTTTTTGCCGGAAAGCTTTAATGCATTCACCAGGCCAGCAACCGTTACAATCGCAGTGCCATGCTGGTCATCATGGAAAACAGGGATGTTTGTTTCCTTCTTTAAACGCTCCTCTACATAAAAGCAATGTGGAGCAGCAATATCTTCAAGATTCACGCCTCCAAAAGTCGGCTCAAGAAGCTTGACCGTTTCAACAATTTTATCAACGTCCGTAGTGTTCAGACAGATTGGAAAAGCATCTACTCCTGCGAAACTCTTGAATAAAACTGCCTTTCCTTCCATAACTGGCAGAGCAGCTTCCGGCCCAATGTTCCCCAGCCCAAGCACAGCTGTGCCATCTGAAACCACCGCAACCATATTTCCTTTCATTGTATACTCATATACAGTCTCAGGCTTGTCGTAGATCTCCTTGCAGGGCTCAGCCACACCCGGTGAGTAGGCAAGGCTTAAATCTCTCGCATTGCGTACCTGGACCTTTGATTTTGATTCCAGTTTCCCCTTATTAACTCTATGCATATGCAGTGCTTCTTCACGTAAGGTCAAAATATTCACTCCTCAATTATCCGGCAGCCGGACTGGAATTATTATATATAACAAAACATAATGAACAAACTTCTTTATATGGCCGGATATCCGGCACGATAACTAATCCGCACATAAATGGATGAATGCTGTAAGTTAACAGTCCACTATTTTCTTTAGGTTAGTTTATTCTAATTCACCATAGTGGTCAGACCAGTTTTTTTTCTTCTTACAAATATACCATAATTGTTATTGTTGTAAAGGGAAACTACTTTAAAATCACGTTATTCTCTCCCAGTGAATTAGTTAGCTGAATTATGAATTCATCCGATGGCTGAATCATGTCCTCTTCTCCAAGGCGAATGCTTTTTTTGGTGCTTTCGTAATATAGAACAACCTGTACAGGTCCTTCATTTTTCTTAAATATTTCCTTAAGGAAACGGAGATTTTCTGCTGTTTCCTTCTCCTTTGAAATCCGCAGATACAAGACAGGATCCTTGTTTCCCATTCTTTCAATAGCTTCCTTTGCATCCTCTAGCTGCTGCAGGATCAGCTGCTTTTTTCCTCCCCGCTCTTCCATCTTCCCTTCCGCAAAAATAATGTTTCCTTGAGCACATAGAGCTGCATAACGGTTAAAAACCTTTGGAAATACGACTGCCTCCATATCTCCCGACTGGTCGCTTAAAGAAAGAAAGGCCATTGGCTCCCCTTTTTTCGTACGGATTTTCTTCACATCCGACACATATACAACTGTTCTGGCTCTTTTGTCTTCAGGTTCAAGCTCCAAAAGCGGAACGGCCCCAAGGAGAGTAAAATGGGGTTCGTATACTGAAACGGGGTGGTCCGATAAATACAGGCCAAGTACTTCTTTTTCGAATTTCAGCTTATCCTCTGGCCGTATAGGATCCATTTGAGTATATTTTGGCTTTGGGAAAAATTCATCGTCTTCAAAGAAATCAAACTGGTCGTCTTCCGGTTTAACCAGCTGTGCGTGTTCCGCTGCCACATCGAGGCTCGCAAGCAGGACGGCTCTGTCTTCTCCAATTTCGTCAAAGCTGCCTGAATGGACCAGGGCTTCCAAAACTTTACGATTAACAGCTTTTGTCGATACTCTTATGCAAAAATCGAATAAATCCTCAAACCGCTTATTTTTTCTGGCCTGAAAAATATCTTTTAATGCCGCTGCCCCTACCCCTTTAATAGCTGCAAGACTATACCTAATCGAGTCTTTTTCAACTAAAAAGGAATAGCCGCTTTGATTAATAGAAGGAGAAAGGATGGATAAGCCCATTTGTTTCAGCTCTCTGATATATTGAGCGATCTTACCTTCGTTCCCGATAACTGATGTCAGCAAGGAAGCCATAAAGTGCAGCGGATAATGGGATTTCAAATAGGCAAGCTGGTAAGCTATAAAACTGTAAGCAACAGCATGGCTTCGATTAAAGCCGTAGTTCGCAAAACGCACAATCAAGTCATAAATATTATTGGCAGTTTGTTCACAGTACCCTTTCTTTAATGCCCCGCCCACAAAATGGCTGCGCTCCCGATCAAGTACTGCTTTTTGCTTTTTGCTTACTGCACGCCTTAGCAAATCTGCCTCTCCCAGGGAGAAGCCTGCCATTTTTGCGGCAATTTGCATAATTTGTTCCTGATAAACAATAACTCCATAAGTATTTTCAAGAATATCTTTTAGATCCGGGTGGGGGTAAGATACTTCTTGCCGCCCATGCTTTCTGTCGATAAAAAGCGGGATATTTTCCATTGGTCCAGGACGATAAAGAGCATTGACAGCTACAATATCTTCAAAACGGGTTGGCTGCAGTCTGGTCAGGACACTTCTCATTCCTTCTGATTCAAGCTGGAAAATACCCGTTGTATCACCTTTTCCAAGGAGGCTATACACCGCTGAATCATTCAGCGGGATTCTTTTGATATCAATTCGCTTACCTGTTTTTCTCTGGATCGAGCTTAAAATATTTTCAATCAATGACAGGTTCCTGAGCCCAAGAAAGTCCATTTTCAGTAAGCCGACATCCTCCAGATGTTCCATAGAATATTGAGTCAAATAGACATTTTCATGGCCTTTTTGGATGGGAATTGCTTCTACCAGAGGATGCTCACTGATGACAACTCCAGCAGCATGCGTAGAGGTATGTCTCGGCAGACCTTCCAGTTTAAGGGCGGTTTCGAATAGCCTGCGGTTTAAATCAGATTCTTGAGTGAATCTTCTTAGCGGTTCAGACTCTTTGTAAGCCTCTTTCAAATTGATCCCCAGTTTGGAAGGAATTTTTCTCGATAGAATGTCTAACTCTTTTGGATTTAATCCAAATGCCCTGCCGACATCCCGTAATGCTGCTTTTGCCGCCAGTGTTCCGAACGTAAGGATCTGGGCAACATGAAGCTCTCCATATTTTTTGGATACATACTGAATCACTTCATCCCTTCTGTGATCCGGAAAATCGATATCAATATCAGGCATGGAGATTCTTTCCGGATTAAGGAATCGTTCAAACAGCAGCTTATGCTCGATCGGATCCACATCTGTTATGTACAGTACATAAGCAACCATTGAACCAGCTGCAGATCCCCGTCCTGGGCCTGTTAAAATGCCATTGTCCCTGGCAAATCTCATAAAATCCCAGACAATTAAGAAATAATCGCTGAATTTCATTTCTTTAATTATTTTTAATTCGTATTTTAGGCGTTCGCTATGTTCAGCCTCTGCAACAGGATATCTTTCAGCAAAGCCTTGCCAGCAAATTTCCTCTAATAGCTCATCGACGCTTAGGCCTCTATCAGCGGGATACTTTGGAAGGTTCTGTTTGTTCAGCTCGAGCATAACGTTGCATTGGTCAGCAATCTTAATGGTATTTTCCAAAGCACCTGGGTATCCGGACAATAATTCTACCATTTCCTGAGAAGTTTTTAAGTAATATTCATCACTTGCCAGACGCTCTCTGCCTTCATCCTGCAGCCTTTCCCCATTTTTTATAGCCAGCAGGCATTCATGGGAAAAAGCATCTTCCTTGTTCAGATAGTGAACACTATTGGCTGCCGCCAGCTCAATGCCCGTTTCTGAAGAAAGGCGGGCCAGGCCGTCCTGAACTCCTTTCTCTTCAGGCAATCCATGCTCTTGCAGGGAAAGAAAAAACGAATTTCTTTCAAAAAGCACACTAAAAAGTTCTGCAGCCCTTTTGGCTTTATCGAATTCTCCAGTCGCCAAATGGCTTTCAATCTCTCCCTCCAGTCCCGGGGTTAAGGCGAATAGACCGCCAGCATAATGCTTTAGCCACTTTACCGGGATTCCTTGCAGTGATTTTGTCTGGACTGTACTTGTGATTTTTAATAGATTTTGAAATCCTTGCTGGTTTTTGGCAAGAAGGACAATTGGATAAGCCCCTCCTTCATCTGCCTCACTCATTACATCCACAGTTAAGCCCATGATCGGCTTAATGGATTGCTTCAAGCATTCTTTATAAAAGGCGACGGCACCGTACATGACATTTTTGTCAGTTAAAGCCAAGGCGGAAAATCCCTTTTCCCTGGCACTTGAAACCAGTTGCTCTATTCTTGCTGTGCTGGACAGCAGGCTATAAGCACTATATACATGAAGGTGAATAAATGACACGTTTCTCACACCCTTAATTTCTCTGCTGCTTTTATTATAGAACGCCCGTTTCCAAAAAGAAAATATGTTCTCTTTTTATATCCGGGCAGCCAAAAACATATTTTTAAAAGTTTGTCCATATGATGAAGTATCAAGATAAATCAGGCAGGATTTCTCCTGCAGTTAGGATGAATGATATGAATACTCAGCCTTTTTTTTCTACATTAATTGAGAGTTACTTCATTGCTCTTGGTGTTTTAGTAGGCGGTTCGATCATCGGCGGATTGGCTGCTTTTCTAACAGGCAAGCCTCCTTTGAATGAAATATTCCAAATTTCCAATATGATTCGCATTTGGGCAATCATTGCTGCAATCGGCGGCACCTTCGATACAGTTTACAGTTTTGAAAAGGGTGTATTGGATGGTCAGACGAAAGATATTTTTAAGCAATTCATGCTGATTCTTTCTGCTCTTGGCGGGGCCCAAACCGGTGCCATGCTTATTAACTGGCTGACTCAGGAGCATATTTCATGAGAATCCCGCCATACTATCGTCTTCCCTCCTGGCAGCGCTTTTTTGCGGGCATGGCCATAGGGGGCATTATTAGCTGGTTTATATTTTTGTATATTTTTGGTGAGTGGCAGGAAAGGTACAGCAAGGAAATCAAGCTGCAAAAGGACACCATAGATGAATTGGTTAAAGATAAAGAAATCTGGCAGGAGGAATTTAAGAAGCTTAATAAGGAAAATCAAAAAAACCTTACTGTCCAGGACATTACTATTAAAATTGTAAACGGCGAGAAATATAAGCTGGATTCTTTCAGTGTCTTTCAGCTGGAAGATGATATTAAAGAGGACATTAGCATGATGATTGCCAAGGATATTGATACAGTTTATAAAAGCAGTGAACTGATTAAAAAAATAATAGAAAATAGAACACATAGAGTGAATGAAAAAAGATATCGGGTTGAAGTAAAAGAAATGGTGATTTATACAACTGTTTCAATAGAATTGATTATTATGCTGGATTGAGGCCCGGCTAAAAGCCGGGCAATCCAGATTAGTTCTCTCTGCAGGCTTCCTCCAAATCCCTTACTACCGAATCCAGTTCATCCCATGAATAAATCGATGCTCCGGCAGCAAGCGGATGGCCCCCTCCTTTATACTTTCTCGCAATCTCATTGATAATTGGACCTTTCGACCGGAAGCGGACACGGATTTGATCACTTTCTTCAATAAAGAAAACCCACGCTTTTATTCCCTGAATATCACCAAGAGCACTTACAAGAAGAGAAGCTTCAGATGGCACTGCCTGAAACTCTTCTAACAGTTCCTTTTTTAGAACCATTATAGCCGCCCCATATTTTTTCATTTCAAAGTTTTGCAGTACATAGCCCTTTAATTTAACGATATTTGCTTTTAGCTCATACATTTTATTGAACAGCTCGGGCCGCGAAAAATTATAGTGTATCAGCTCTCCTGCATATGCAAATGTCTTTTCAGTTGTGCTTGGATAGAGAAAACGGCCAGTATCCCCTACTATCCCAGCAAATAATAGTCTTGCAGCATCATCCGGCATCTTGAGGCCCTGGTCTTTCCCAAAGAGATAAAATTCATAAATCATTTCACTCGTGGAGCTTGCATCTGTATCGACCCACATTTTGTCTCCATATGGATCCATATTCGGATGGTGGTCAATTTTAATTAGCACGTCGCCCTGGTCGTATCTGCCATCACATATACGCTCAGCATTTGCTGTATCACAGACAATTACAAGTGCCCCATTATATGTATCATCAGGTATTTCATCGAGCCTTCTCATAAAGTGCAGAGTTTCTTCTTCCTTGCCTACAGTGAAAATATTTTTTTCAGGAAACGAAGCCTTCAGGATTTCAGCAAGCCCTCCCTGTGACCCATACGCATCCGGATCGGGACGGACATGCCTATGAATAATGACCGTTTCATGTTTTTTAATTTCATCGAGTATCTTTTGTTTCATGGCGCGCTCCTTTTATTCGGAATACTTTATTTTTACCACATCATGGTGAAAAGAAAAAGAAAACTCAGCACACTTATGGCATTTTTTCAATTATGCAGGTAGAATGAAAAGAGATTGTCGAAACTTGGAGGTTACGATATGCCTATCTTTGTTATTCTGATCATTCTCTCTTTTTCTTTCTATATTTTTTACAAAATCAAATTCTTCAGAAGCAAGCAGCCGTCTGAAAGACAATGGATATCGGCGAAGTCTAAAATGGCTCTTGGTGCGTTTGTTGCTTTCTTTGGGTTAAATCAGCTGTTTTTATATGATACAACCACAGCGCTTATTGTCGGTATTATTTTTATCCTTGTTGGAGGATTAAGTATTTGGGGCGGCATAAAAGCTTATAAATTTTACCAGCCATACGCAGCAAAGGAAGCTGAGGAAGCAAGGAAGAATTAAGAAGTGTGCTCGCAGGCCTATTGTTAAAATTAAGCTGTTTTCGTAAAGTTTAATAGGCTGAGTTGATTGGAGCGGAAGGCATTTGATCCTCGAAAATGCATTCGCATTTTCTTCGTGCGATGGCTTATTCGAGGAAGCTTATTCAATGTCCTGCGGGAAGAGAGGGAGCGGGAGACCCCGCAGGCGTGAAACGCCGAGGAGCTCTGTTCCTCCCCGCGGCAGCTTGAGTGACTGGAGCGGAAATCAACGGGCAAGCTTTATAGTCCAAAAACAACAATCTATACGAAAAGAGCCATGAGAAAAGAGCATAAAATTAAGATTTAAAAAAGCCGTTTCCTATTGGAGCGGCTTTTCTTATACCCAAATCTCAAATGGGCTCCATTTTTAAATTAGTGCCGATCAATCAGCTGGCACATCATCATGGCCTTGCCTACGAGGACACCTTCATTAAATACTTCCACATCCACTTTCCCAAATTTCCGCCCTACTTCCAGTACTTTCGGATAGATCTCAAGCGTGCTGTCGATCTGTACAGGCTTAATGAAATAGATCGTCATATTTTCTACGACCAGATCCCCTTTTTTATAGCTTCTTAAAACTCTGTTTGCTGCTTCAGAGACGATTGTCGTAAATACTCCATAAGAAATCGTTCCAAGGTGGTTGGTCATCTGCGGAGTAACTTCACATCCATAAACATCCTCGCCCTTTGTTTTTCCTCTTGTCAGGACAAGCTGATTTGTAACAATATCATCAAGGGTCTCACCCACTTGCGGCTGGCGCTGAATCATTTGCAGTGCTTTTAGAACATCCTGTCTGCTTACAATGCCTTCCAGCTTGTTCGATTCATCTACAACTGGCAGCAGTTCAATGCCTTCCCACACCATCATATGGGAAGAAGATGCTACGCTTGTTTTGCCGCCGACAGTCATTGGGTTTTTGGTCATTACTTTTTCGATAGCCGTCTCCGGATCATGGCCCATAATATCTTTGGATGTCACCACTCCCTGAACCTTCAGATTATGGTCGACCACCGGAAAACGGCTATGATTGGTTTCGCGGTTGTATTTCAGCCAATCAGCAATAGAATCCGTCGTTTTCAAGACAATCGCTTCTTGAAGAGGGGTCAGGATATCCTCCACAAGGACAATTTCTTTTTTGATCAACTGGTCATAAATTGCCCGGTTAATCATTGTCGCGACGGTGAATGTGTCATAGCTGCTCGAGATGACCGGCAGCTGGAGCTCATCAGCCAGCTTCTTAACATGATCTTCAGTATCGAAGCCTCCCGTTATTAAAACCGCAGCCCCTGCCTTCAATGCCAGTTCATGGGCCTGTGTCCGGTTTCCGACAATCAATAGGTTTCCAGCATCTGTATACCGCATCATCGCTTCAAGCTTCATAGCCCCAATAACAAACTTGTTCAGCGTTTTGTGAAGACCGGCTCTTCCGCCCAGCACCTGGCCATCAACGATATTAACAACTTCAGCAAAAGTCAGCTTCTCGATATTCTCTTTCTTTTTGCGTTCTATCCGTATTGTGCCCACACGTTCAATTGTGCTCACATACCCTTTATTTTCAGCGTCCTTAATCGCTCTGTATGCAGTCCCTTCACTGACTGCAAGTGCCTTGGCGATCTGTCTGACTGATATCTTTTCCCCTACGGGCAGTTCATCAATGTATTGTAAAATTTGCTCATGCTTAGTAGCCAAGACTTTCACCCTCTACAAATTATTCCTATATTTCATTATAAGGGTAAAAAGGCCTTGATACAATTGACTTCAGCAATATTGGCCTATCTGCTGAATGAACGGACTCTTTTTTTTGCCATTATTTTCCTTGTGTGTTTTTGGGTAGTTTTCGTTTTTTTCGGAGCATACAGCAAAGCAGTCAAATTTCCTGCAATAACAAATAGGGCCAATGCCAGCCAGCTAATGGAAAAAATCCCTTCTGTTCCGCCATTAAAAACACCAAGTCTTGGCGCAGCATAATAAAGCATCAATCCGCACAGCAGCAAACATAATAAATATCGGTTTTTGTTCATCTTAAGCTTCCTCCTTTATAACATTCTCTTTAAAATGTATGCGGACAGGCCGGGAAAATGATTGGTTTTAAATGTACGCTGGCTTCCAGGAGTGGATTACGGTGAATTTTGTTTTTGTTGATATATCTGGGAGTTTCGTTGATATATTGATTTTTTCGTTGATATAACTTCATTTCAATGCTAAGTCTCATAGAAAACCGCAGCCTCCATAGCTGAAGCTGCGGTTTTATTATCATAATTCGATTATTTCTCCTGCTTCTAGCACCTGGCCTACCCTATTCTCCAGCATACTTGTGAATTTATGCGGATCCTGTTTTATTGGCGGAAAAGTATTGAAGTGAATAGGTACTACCTTTTTGGCACCCAAAAGCTGCGCAGCATATGCTGCATCGTCAGGACCCATTGTAAAATTGTCGCCGATCGGCAGGAATGCCAGGTCAATCGGATGGCGGTCTCCAATTAATTTCATGTCGGAGAATAACCCAGTATCCCCTGCATGGTAAATCGTTTTTCCTTCTAAAATAATAAGGACACCTGCAGGCATTCCCAGATAAATAATCTCATTATTTTCAGTCTCAAGACCTGTTCCATGGAAAGCTGGCGTGAGCTTTACTCTTCCAAAATCGAAATCATATCCTCCGCCGATAGACATTCCATGTGTGTTAACTCCCTGCCAGCCTAAGTAAGTGGCAAGCTCAAAGTTTGCAATAACAAGAGAATCATTGCGTTTTGCCAATTCAATCGTGTCACCTAAATGGTCCCCATGCCCATGCGTAACAATGATAACATCTGGTTTCTGCTCCTCTGCTTTTAAATCTGTCAGCCCATTGCCTGTTATAAATGGGTCAATTAAAATTGTTTTTCCCTGTGATTCAATTTTAACAACTGAATGTCCGTGATACGAAACTTTCATGTTAATGCTCCTCTCAGAAATCATGTTATGTCAATTTACTTCAACGAAAAACGGGTTAATCCTGCCTCAATTTAAATATATACCCTAAATAATAGACTTTAAAAAGTTTACTTTTTCTTATTTAGTTGCTACTCTCAAGGTATCAGTACATAAGGAGGTTCATTATGAACAGCAGATTACAAAAACTATCACAGTGGATGAAGGATAATGATATACAAATGAGCTTTGTGACTTCACCTGATAATGTCTTTTATTTGAGCGGCTTTTTAAGCGATCCGCACGAACGCTTGCTAGGCCTGGCCGTTTTTCAAGATGAGGAGCCTTTCCTTGTATGCCCGGCCATGGAAAAAGAGGATGCCAAAAACGCCGGATGGAGCCACGAAATCATTGGTTACAGCGATATCCAAAACCCATGGGAATTCATTCAGAAATCCATACATAGCAGAATAGGCAAAGTGGAAAAAGCAGCCATCGAAAAAGAACATATGAATGTGGAACGATATGAAGCAATTTCAAATCTGTTCAGCGGAGCAGCATTTGTTTCAGCAGAAGAAAAACTCCGGAAGCTTCGAATGGTCAAAGACGAAAAGGAACTGGAAATCATCCGCGAAGCCTGTGCATTGGCTGACTTTGCCATTGAAACAGGCTGTGCTGAAATCCAGGAAGGAAAAACAGAGCTTGAGGTTTTAGCAGCTGTTGAATACGCATTAAAGAAAAAGGGCGTAAATGAAATGTCCTTTTCCACAATGGTGCTTACAGGTGCGAATGGAGCTTCCCCGCATGGAACACCTGGAATGACAAAAATCCAAAAAGGGGATTTAGTGCTGTTTGACCTGGGTGTTGTCTGGAATGGATATTGTTCAGATATCACAAGAACTGTTGCATACGGTGATATTAACGATAAACAAAAGGAGATTTATGATACCGTTTTAAAGGCACAGCTTGCAGCTGTAGAAGCAAGTAAGCCGGGAGTGCCTTGCGCTGAAATAGACTTAACGGCAAGGAATCTGATTTCAGAAGCCGGCTATGGTGATTATTTTCCACATCGATTGGGCCATGGACTTGGTGTAAGCGTTCATGAATACCCTTCCTTAACCGAAACCAATACACTTTTGCTTGAGGAAGGCATGGTTTTCACAATTGAACCGGGTATCTATGTTCCAGGCGTTGCCGGCGTCCGGATTGAAGACGATCTTGCTGTAACAGCAGATGGAGTCGAAATTCTGACCAAGTTCCCGAAAGAACTTCAAATCATCAAGTAGGATATGAAAATCAAATTCGATCTTAAAAAAGGGATTCTTTTTGTGGATGGCAAAGAATACGAAGGAAATATAACCGATCCAGCGGGATGCCGTAAATGTAAAGGTCCGCTGGTTTATTCAGATCAATATGATGCAGCTTTCTGCCCTTCCTGCAATAAATGGAAAGAAAGTGCATGCAGTGATCCGGATTGTGATTATTGTGTAAATCGTCCAGAGAAACCTATAAAAAATCCGGAGTTTTAGGACTCCGGATTTTTTATGGGCTTTGATATCGGTCAAATTTTAATTTTATCAGTCACTTCGCTGCATTTATCGGTCAGATTCTCGATAAATCGGTCACTTCGCTTCCTGTCAACATTCTATCTTAGAATAATGAATACCTCTCATGTTATAACCAATATGCCTTACTGCTGCACCAGCTGTGTCCTGGTATCTGAATAGTCAAGATTATGCGCCTCGGCTACTGCTTTGTATGTCACATAACCATTCAATGTGTTAATGCCTTTCATTAGGGCCTCATTCTCCAAGCAGGCCTTCTTATAGCCTTTATTGGCAATTTGAACTGCATATGGGACCGTTACATTGGTCAATGCAAGTGTCGAGGTGCGGGGAACTGCACCAGGCATGTTTGCAACAGCGTAATGGACTACATCATGCTTTTCGTATGTTGGATTATCATGGGTTGTAATTTTGTCAGTTGTTTCAAAAATCCCTCCCTGGTCAATGGCAATATCCACAACAACAGAGCCGGGACTCATCGTCTTGATCATTTCCTCTGTTACAAGCTTTGGCGCTTTTGCCCCCGGAATTAGAACAGCCCCGATAACCAGGTCGGACTCCATAACCGCTTCAGCAATGTTGTAAGGGTTTGAAATGAGTGTTGTCACTTCTTTTCCGAAGATATCATCCAGCTGGCGAAGGCGTTCAGGGTTTAGATCGATAATCGTAACCTTTGCCCCCAGGCCAATAGCCATTTTAGCCGCATTGGTTCCCGCTACACCGCCACCGATAATCGTGACTTTCCCTCGCTGGACACCCGGTACCCCCGATAATAGAATTCCTTTTCCTCCGTAGACCTTTTCTAAAAATTGCGCACCTACCTGTGCGGCCATCCTGCCAGCCACTTCACTCATGGGAGTCAGCAGGGGCAGTGTCCGATTTGGAAGCTGGACCGTTTCATAAGCAATGCCCGCCACTTTCTTCTCGATCAAAGCCCTTGTCAGTTCAGGTTCTGCAGCCAAATGTAAATATGTAAACAGAATTAACCCTTCACGGAAATAGGCATATTCACTTGAAAGCGGCTCTTTTACCTTCATAACCATCTCCACCGACCACGCTTCTTCTGCAGTTTGAACAATTTTTGCCCCTGCACTTACGTAGTCTTCATCCAGAAAACCAGAACCTGTACCTGCACCAGTTTCAATGTAAACCTCGTGTCCAAATTGAATTAGGTTTACCACACCAGCCGGGGTCATGGCTACCCTGTTCTCATTGTTTTTTACTTCTTTCGGTACTCCGATACGCATGCTGCATACCTCCTATAAAATAAAGTTCTTTATCCACTTATTCGGCTTTTCTGACGGAAAATATACGAGTGGGGCAAAATTCTTGCCCTTTCAGGATTGTCCTCAGGTAGAATGAAATTAATGTATTTTAAGAAAGGAATTTTTCTATGCCATCTTCCGATAAAAAGCATTCAACCTCATTTCCATCCATAGAAAAATTCGGTCTGGAGGCGGTTCCTGCCGAATTAAAAACAACCAAGTGGTTTGATTATTTTTATTTGCAGTCCGCTTTTTCCGTTAATTCCGGAAACTTCCTTGTTCCCGCACTCGCTGTTTTGACGGGCGGACTCTCCTTTTTGGCGGCTGTAGCATCAACCGTTATGGGGGCTGCCGCTGCTTTTCTCTTTGTGTCATTGTTATCACTGCCTGGCTCCAGGCATGGAATACCTGCCCAGTTTGCCATTAGAACCATACTTGGCACTGTTGCGGCAAGGTATATCTCTTCCCCTATCCGGTCGTTAACGTCGCTGTATTGGTTCTCCGTCCAGGCAATCGGGGGATCAGCAGTCCTGATCAGTTTGCTGGAAAAGGTGTTTGGAATAAAGCTGCCGTTAGTGTTTGTATCGGTATTTCTAGCAGGATTGATGAGCTTGCTTGCTTTGAGTGGCTTTAATACTGTCAAAAAGGCTATAAAGTATTTTATGCCATTTTTAATCATTGGGCAGGTTGTCCTTTTTGTACTTTTTATAAAAGAACTTTCCAGCACCCAATCTTTTGGATCCTTAACGCATTCTCATTGGAGCTTTGGATCATTCTTTCTTTATTCATCTCTTGCTTTTATTCAATATGTCTCCGGGGTGAGCGCATCATCCGATATGGCCCGTTATGCTTCATCAGCAAAAGGAGCCTTTTGGGGATTGTTTGCCGGCAACACATTCGGCTTCACCATTACTGCTATATTGGGTGCTTTATCCGCATCTCTATTCGGTGAATGGAATCCGTTTGTTTCTGCCAGCAGCCTTGCAGCCTCCAGTTGGGTATTGTTTCTCATTTTTATTTGTGCTATGACATCCATGATTTCCATTAATATGAACAACGCTTATACTGGTGGATTTAGCCTACTTAATATCTTTCAAAACCTGGGCAGAGTAAAAAGCACATTAATATTTGGAACTGCTGCCGTTGTTCTAAGCTGTTTTCCTGCAGTTGTGAATAAAGCACAGGCATATATATCCATACTCGGTATTTTTATTATTCCGATTTCAGCTGTAATCATTGCAGACTTTCTATTCGTAAAAAAAGGCACTCTTTCAGAAGCGCATCTAACAAAGCTATTTATCAGCCAATCTGATCAAAACCGTGAAGGGCTTATAGCGATCATTTTCGGCGCACTGATCTATCTTGCCCTTCCCGATCTTATCTCACCCGGATTTATCTCGTTTTTCTTAACTGGTATCGGATATATTATTTTTCACAAATATGTAAGGTTAAACGGAAACCGCCAATTAAAAAGACAACAAAAGCTGTCATCGTAATGACAGCTTTTTGATTTTCTTTATTGTAATTTCCCTTCATTTCGTTCGTTTTCTTCCATGTCAAAATGAGCATTCGACTGATCAATAACACCGCTGTTATAGGCATTCATAATTTGTGCACTTACCTCATTTGTACCCTGCTCATCATAAAAAAATGGTGACTGTGCTTTCGGTTCCCGCTTTTCCATCGACATCTGCTCCTTTTTAAAAATTGTTGATCGGCTCTACTATTGTTCGATTTTTTGTTACAGATATTCACATTTTGCAGCTGTATAATATAGGTAAAGGAGGAGATTAAAATGGGCATGAAGTATAAGAATATATTAGTCGCAGTAGATGGTTCAACTGAAGCGGAATGGGCGTTTAAAAAAGCAATTGAAATCGCAAAACGGAATGATGCCTCTATGGTGCTGGCACACATTATTGATACACGTACTTTTGCTACTGTAGAAGCTTATGATCGTACGATCGCTGAAAGAGCAGACCGTTTTGCAACTGAATTAATGGAAAAATATAAACGGACTGCACTGGACGCTGGCATTGAGAATGTTAGCTTCGAAATCGATTATGGTTCTCCGAAAGTGAAAATTCCAAAAGATATTGCCAGAAAGCATGACGTGGACTTAATTATTTGCGGTGCAACCGGCATGAATGCAGTTGAACGATTCCTGATCGGCAGTGTTTCTGAACATATCACCCGTTATGCCCGATGCGATGTCCTCGTTGTTAGAACAGATAAAGAAGATGAATAGCCTTTTTAAAGAAAGGAGGTTGTCTCAAGAGTATAGCTTTTTGGGCACCCTCTTTCAAAGAAAATAGCTCTATAAAATTGGCCTGTTGATTTCCGCTCCAGGGACTCAGCGAACGCGGGCGGTCCGGGAGCCTCCTCGGTGCATTCGCACCTGCGGGGTCTCCCGTTGACTCGCTTCTCCCGCAGGACTCTGAATCAGCATCCTTGATTTTACACCGCACGAAGGAAATGCGGATGCATTTTCGCGGGATTAGCCCCTCCGCTCCAATCAACAGGGTGCTAGAATCAATATCAGCATATACACTAAGGTAAAAAAAGAAGAAACTGTCCTCAAAATAAAAAGCTGACTCAAAAAGGTCGTCACTTAACGACCTTTTGAGTCAGCCTCTTTTTATATAGTATTTCATATTCACAGTCTATTCTTTTTTCGCAACGAATTTCTTAGCCTTTTCAATGGCTATATTCACTTGCTTAAAGCCTGTTCCCCCAGCGCTATTTCTTCTTTTGACAGCTGTATAAGGATCCAGGACTGCATAAATATCTTCATCAAACAACGTATTGGCCTTCTTAAATTCATCGAGCGGCAGGTCACCAAGGAAACAGCCTTTTTCCACACATGTAAGGACAAGCTTCCCTACAATCTCATGAGCTTCCCTGAATGGAATTCCTTTATCTGACAGGTAATCAGCCAATTCAGTGGCATTAGAAAAATCGGTCTTGGTCGCTTTTTCCATCTGATCATTTTTCACCTTCATCGTGCGGATCATTCCGGCAAAGATTTTTAGTGATCCAGTAACGGTTTTAACCGTGTCGAACATGCCTTCCTTGTCTTCCTGCATATCCTTGTTATAGGCAAGCGGCAGACCCTTTAGAACCGTAAGCAATCCCATAAGGTTTCCATATACGCGTCCGGTTTTTCCTCTTATAAGCTCTGCCATGTCAGGATTTTTCTTCTGAGGCATAATGCTGCTGCCTGTCGCAAAGCTGTCATCTAATTCAATGAATTGAAATTCCTGGCTTGACCAAAGGATGAATTCTTCGCTTAGGCGAGAGAGGTGCATCATAAGGATCGAGCTTGAGGATAAAAATTCAAGGATAAAATCTCGATCACTTACAGCATCAAGGCTGTTTTCGTAGATGCCTTCAAAGCCGAGAAGGTTCGCAGAATACTCACGGTCAATAGGAAAAGTCGTTCCGGCAAGCGCTCCAGCACCAAGCGGAGATAGATTGATTCGCTTCAAGCTTTCCGCAAAGCGTGCTTTATCACGCTCCAGCATCCAGAAATACGCCATTAAATGATGTGCAAAGGAAATCGGCTGGGCTCTTTGAAGATGTGTATAACCTGGCATAATGGTTTCTACATTCTTTTCAGCCTGCTCAATCAGCTCTTCCTGCATTTCATTAATCAATTCAACAATCAGCTTAACCTGTTTACGCAAGTAAAGATGCATATCTGTTGCTACCTGGTCATTCCGGCTTCTTGCTGTATGGAGCTTTCCGCCGACAGGCCCTGTCAATTCAGTTAGGCTGCTTTCAAGATTTAAATGGATGTCTTCAAGTTTTACTGAGTAAGACAGCTCCTCATTTGACGCTTTTTCCTTCAGCTGCTGAAGGCCATTTTTTATTTGGTCGGCCTCGTCCTCTGTAATGATCCCGGTTTTAGAAAGCATGGCAACATGGGCCATGCTTCCCTCTATATCTTCCATTACTAATTCCTGGTCAAATGAAATCGAGGCTCCAAATTCATCTACCCATTCTTCAGCAGATTTCGTGAATCTGCCGCCCCATAATTTTTTCACACTGTCACCTTCTTGTTTTGTACGATGCTTTGAACTTTAGTCGGCAAGCCCCATAGCTTGATAAAGCCAACCGCTGCGTTATGGTCGAACTCATCCTCAGATGTATAAGTAGCCAGTTTTTCATCGTATAGAGAATAAGGAGATTTTCTGCCTTCTACAATCGCGTGCCCTTTAAACAATTTCACCCTTACTGTACCTGTAACAAAGCTCTGTGTTTCCTTAAGGAATGCGGCTAATGCATTATTCAGCTGTGAAAACCATAGGCCTTCATAAATAAGCTCTGCAATTTTTTTCTCTATAACCGGTTTAAAGTGAGCCACTTCTTTTACTAACGTTAAGTCTTCCAGCTCTTTATGAGCTTTAAGTAATGTCATTGCACCCGGGCATTCGTAAACCTCACGGGATTTAATGCCGACAAGGCGGTTTTCCACATGGTCAATACGTCCAACGCCGTGCTTGCCACCTAGTTCATTCAGTTCAGCAATTAGTTCGGAAAGCTGCATTGCTTTACCATTTAAGCTGACTGGAACTCCTTTTTCAAAGCCGATTTCAACCGTATCAGGTGTATCTGGAGCTTTTTCCAAAGAAACTGTTAAATCGTATGCATCTTCCGGTGGAGCTGCCCATGGATCTTCAAGCACTCCGCATTCATTGCTTCTTCCCCATAAATTTTGGTCAATACTATATGGAGAATCAAGGTTGATTGGAATTGGAATATCATTTTGTTTTGCATATTCAATTTCTTCTTCACGTGACCAGCTCCACTCACGAACCGGAGCCAATACCTGAAGATCAGGGTTTAAAGCCTGAATGGCTACTTCAAAACGAACCTGGTCGTTCCCTTTTCCTGTACATCCATGTGCAACTGCAACAGCGCCTTCTTTTTCTGCCACTTCAACTAGCTTTTTGGCAATTAACGGACGTGAAAGCGCAGAAATCAATGGATATTTATTTTCATAAAGTGCATGTGACTGAAGAGCAATAAGTGCATATTCATTAGCAAACTCTTCTTTCGCATCAATTACATATGACTGGACCGCTCCAACAGACAACGCTTTTTTTTGAATAAAGTTCAGGTCTTTGCCTTCGCCCACATCCAGGCAGCAGGCAACGACTGAATAACCTTGATCCTGAAGCCATTTAATAGCAACTGATGTATCTAAACCGCCTGAGTAAGCTAGAACTACTTTATTATTTGACATTTATATTTCCTCCTCATGAATACTCGTATAAATATACAATTAAATTATGTTTTTATTCATTTATTATTCTCTTACTTTAACAACCTTTGTTTTAAAAATCAATACTTATTCTTAAAAATGTATAAAAATTGACAAGAAAACGTTCAAATCCCTCTATAACACCCTTTGAATGGCGAGCTTTTTAGCTTTAAGCATAATAACTCATGGAAGCTTGACTGCCTTTATAGTAAAATGAAAGCAAGATCATTGTTTGGAGGCTTTATAATGGAGGAGCATTTTTCACATGATAACCGGCTTGGCATCCCTATTCCGAATTTTAACCGCGAGTGGGATGAATATTCACAGAAAACACAGCAGGTGATTTTGTTCCATTGGGAAAAGATAAGGGGCAGGATTCCGGATCGGATTGCTGAGCTTGAAGCAGATATAAACAGGAAACAGGCTGAGTTGTCGGATGAAGGCAACTTCGAAAGATCGTGTGCGCTTAACAGCGAAATTTCCGAGCTTGCATCCGTTATAAATGATTTATGGCTTTGGTATAGAACCAATCAGGATATTACTGAAAAAATGCATTCATAGAAAAGCGAATCAAAAAAAATCCTTTCCAGCCGGAAAGGATTTTTTTAAGATAAGTCTTTCTTCAATTCCCTGACAACGTGTCCAAGTTCGGGTAGTATCAGCTTATTCATGGCAAGCCGAACTGCACCGGAAGACCCAGGGGTTGAGAACACTGCTCTATTATTAACTGAGCCGGCAGCCGCTCTTGAAAGAATGGCAGCCGATCCGATATCCTCCGTGTAGCTTAACATACGGAAGAGTTCGCCGAACCCGTCTATTTCTTTATCAAACAAGTCTCTTACTGTTTCGATTGTAACATCACGCAAAGCGATTCCTGTCCCTCCATTAGTAAGTACAACATCTATATTGGGGTCTTCGCACCCTTTTAAAACTGCCTCGCGTATCGGACCTGATTCATCTTTCACAATCACATAATCAGCAATGAGATGTCCTGCCTCTTCCAACAACTGAATCATCAGCTTGCCGCTCTTATCTGTATCTTTGTCCCTTGTATCACTGACTGTTACAATTTTGCATCTTACCTCTTTTGGCGCTTCTTTTTTATGCTCGAATGTACTCATTTAACATCACCTTTATATAGTCATAAATGAGGCAGCTTGCCTCCTCGCAGATCTAATAGTTCTTAGCTGCGTTTCTTCTTTTCGTGAAAATACCTCATTTGATAATACTTATAGGCGAAATCTGTTACATTTCGTGTCAGCTGATAATTGACTCCTGCTCCAATTGCCATACTGATGAAGGGAATCCCCTGAACCGATTTTTTCCGAAAAAAGTAAATAGCGATTGCTTTGAAGAGCTGCTTTATTGGCTGCTCAATCCACGTTATATTCGTCAGATCTTCCTTCCCCTCATAGAAATAGAACTCTTCCTGGTTTTGAAGCTCATACATTAGTTCTTCCCAGGCACTGCCCTGCAGGCGCGGCGGAAGGGTGGCGGCATGGAAAACTTTAAGAGAACTCATCATTTCGTATGGTGTATTAACTTCAAAGCCGTAGGTCATGGCTATTAGCTGTACAGCCCGAAGATTAATAACTGCCATTGCCGGAATATCTGTACCAATCATCAATGAGCTGCCTGTACCTGCAATTCCTCCCTGTGCAAAAGAGTACAGCCGATGGCGGGCAATCTGCTGCTGCGCTATGTATTGAAGCTGATCGATAGTTAAAGCTTTAAGATCTTCAATTGTCTCAATATCAGAATGAAAGACCCTGCCTGCAGTTAATATGCGTTCTTTGGCATCCATCTGCAGCTGTGATCCCTGAATGAGTGCATGGAGATGGAACAGCCAGCTATCAAGGGCAGAAAAAAATTGCTGCTGTGCCTCTTCAGGCAGCAATGCAAATGATTTTTCCAGCGATTTGTCATATACCATCTCCAAATCGTTGGGCTCATAGCTATACAATTTGCTTTCCCAATCACGAATCCCAGCCAATACACTATTTTCCCGTTCGCTCAATGGCATCAGTATACCTCCCAAAACGTCTTATTGGTCTCAGTATAGCATAAGTAAGATGGTAAATTCTCCTACAGTCCTCTCTCCTATAAAATATAAAAAGACAAGAGCGCAATGCTCTTGCCTTAGTTTTTTACTTTGCCAATCTCATAACATCGCGGGCAATCATGACTTCCTCATTTGTTGGGATGATCATAACTTTTACTGGTGAGTGAGGATAGTTGATGAATGCTTCCTCACCGCGTACCTTGTTCAGCGCCGGGTCCCAGTATACGCCCATGAACTCAAGTCCCTGAAGGACACGCTCACGGATAACATCACTATTTTCGCCGATTCCAGCTGTGAAGATGATCGCATCTACGCCATACATACGGGATGCATAAGAACCGATATATTTGTGGATTCTGTTGGCGAATACTTCAAGAGCCAATTCTGCTCTTTCATTCCCTTCCACAGCTTGGATTTCAATATCTCGAAGATCACTAGAAAAGCCTGAGACTCCAAGCATACCGCTCTTTTTATTAAGTATATCCAGAACTTCATCTGCATCCTTGCCCGTTTTTTCCATAATGAATGGAATGAGGGCAGGGTCAATATTACCTGAGCGGGTTCCCATTGTTACACCTGCAAGCGGAGTGAATCCCATTGAGGTATCAATAGATTTTCCGCCCTCAATAGCCGTAATACTTGCGCCATTTCCCAGGTGGCAGGAGATAAGGCGAAGCTGGTCAAGCGGACGGCCAAGCATTTCTGCCGCACGTTCTGATACATATTTATGTGATGTGCCGTGGAAGCCATATTTACGTATGCCATATTTTTCATAATACTCATATGGCAGACTGTATAAAAATGAACTTTCTGGCATTGTCTGGTGGAATGCAGTATCAAACACAGCAACAGCCGGCACATTTGGAAGCACCTGCTGGAATGCTTTAATTCCAGTAATGTTTGCTGGATTGTGAAGAGGTGCAAGCTCGGATAGCTCATCAATTTTCGCAAGTACTTCATCTGAAATGACAGCAGAATCATTAAATGCTTCTCCGCCATGAACGACACGGTGGCCAATTCCTTCTATTTCATCCAGTGATTGAATGATTCCAAGACTCGTTAATTTATCAAGCAGAATTTTAACAGCTACTTCATGATCAGGAATATCTGTTACTTCCTTAACTTTTTCGCCATTAACGGAAATATTGAAAACCGCATTATCCAATCCAATACGCTCAATTAAACCTTTTGTAATAACTTCTTCGCTCGGCATTTCAAAAAGCTGAAATTTCAACGAGGAACTGCCGGCGTTAATTGCTATAATTTTTGCCATAAAGCAACCGCTCCTTTAGATGATGTTCAAATAGTCCGGGAAAAATAGCGGTCGAAAATCTGCGTCAGTTTGCTTTTCAGCTGATCAAAGCTTCACTTCCTTGATTTTCTCGGCTCTTTTGTCTTCCTCTTTGAACTCATACTTTTATATAAAAAACATCTGTGAGATGTCAAACTGGTACAACTTTATTGTGTACAACGGACATCATTAATATCTCTCAATTCCCCATTTAAACACTCTCAGCAGCACATTTCAAGAAATACCTTGCAATGGTATCGTTTTCATGTTAAATTAAATATTTTCTGATTTTCTGATACTTCATTATATTTTGAAGACCACTGAGAATACTCGCTCTGAGCTTTATACTAAAAAAGAAGCCTGCTGCAGCATAGACTAACCTAGATAAATG
>JAGGRA010000019.1 GCA_018613035.1 Pseudomonas sp. ISL-84
ACGCACTACAGGAATGCTAAATCAGCCGTTTTAGAGGATATTCATTTTCCAGCTCCAATCAACACTTTATAAATAGATCGGAAGCCAAAAAGCTAGAGAATCACCGGAAACAAACAATAATAAAGCGGGGTGGAAAATATCATCTGGGAATATATATTAGTTTTCATATTGGCCGCCATTCCATGGATAGAAATAGCGGCAGTTATTCCAATTGCCATCGTGAAAGGGCTGAACCCTCTCCTTGTTGCCGTTTTATCATTTGGGGGGAATTTTCTGACTGTCTTCCTGCTGATTGTTCTGTTTGAGCGTTTTCAGCTTCGGCGGAGTAAAAAGAAGGGGCCAGAGGAAAAAGAGAGCGGCCGGGCAAAAAGAGGCAAGAAGATTTGGAACCGATATGGATTACCCGGCTTGGCTCTTGCAGGCCCTATTCTTATTGGCACCCATATAGCTGCAGCAATCGCGATGGGACTTGGTGCAAAAAAACAATGGACCACCCTTTGGATGGTCGTTTCGCTCGTATTATGGAGCGGAATTTTTGCCATCGCAACTCAATATGGCTTTGAGTTTTTCTTAGGCTAATGGAAAAACTGCACCTATTTGTTAGTTGTGTCTAACAATGGGGTGCAGTTCATCAGAGAGCAATTTTTCTATTTTACGCGTCTTTGTTATTTTAGCCCGCTTTCTAAAACTTGCAGCATTTCCTGCTTATCATCTTCAGAAGAGTTTTTCCAAATGACTTCAAATAGAACGCCTAATCCAGGAAGCATTTTTTCTTCCCCATTTTGAATTGCATCTACAATTGTATCTTTTAGTTCGTCTTGAGAGTTGCCAGACACATTGTGTAAAATGGCATTACGCAGGTTTAAATTCACCTTCATGCACTCCTTCCAGATATAATTCGTTATTATGTTCTCTAATTTTGCTTTTATTATGTATTCCAAATAGGCTATAATGAAAAAATTGTATAAAAGAAATTCCAGACCAACAGGATTTTCTATAAAAGGAGAGACAGTGTTGAAGCATATTCAATCTGCAAAGAATCCAAAAATTAAGGATTGGAAGAAACTCTTAACAAAAAAAGAGCGGGATAAAACAGGAACTTTTTTGGTTGAAGGCTTTCATTTGGTTGAAGAAGCGCTTGCAGGTAATCAGGTTTTGGAAATTATTTTAAACGAATCCAGGGACATGCCTCCTGGATGGGATTATGGAGATACCCCTGTAACTATGGTAACGGAGGAGATCATTGGGCTGCTGGCTGATACAGAAACGCCGCAAGGGATCCTTGCTGTTTGCGAACAGGCGAAGTCCTCTGCTGATGTGGAAGGCAATAGGTATTTGCTGATTGACGCGGTTCAGGATCCCGGCAATTTGGGGACCATGATCCGGACAGCAGATGCAGCAGGAATGGATGCCGTCATTGTGGGCGATGGAAGTGTGGATGTTTATAATCCAAAGGTTCTTCGCTCTGCTCAGGGCAGTCATTTCCATTTGCCGGTTATAAGGGGAGACCTGTTTGAATGGGTGAACAGGCTCAAAGAAAATAATGTAACTGTTTTTGGGACAGCACTAGAAAACGCCAGGGAATATACCGAGGCCGAACATGCCGAGTCCTTTGCCCTGCTGGTTGGGAATGAAGGAAGCGGTGTCAATAAAGACCTGTTAGCCCTAACAACTGCCAATCTCTATATCCCGATTTTGGGAAAAAGTGAATCGTTGAATGTAGCGGTCGCTGCCGGAATTCTGCTTTATCACCTAAGAAAATAAAAAATGGGCAGCATTTTTATGAAAACCGTTTGAAACGGCATGAAGAATATACTATAATTAACACCAAAATTATATGAAACAAACGATGACGGAGTACAGTACTTTGTTAATGCCTTTTCAGGGAGAAAATGCCTTAGACTGAAAGCATTTTTATTGGGATTGCAAGGGAAGTTTCATCTCCTGAGTTGGCATCGGGACCATTGAAAGTGAGAGAAATACCCGGCTGTGACAGAAAGCATACACTGTAGTTTGATAACTGTCTAGCTCCGGCGCCTAGGGGCTCGAGGTCATAAGCCAATATGTCAATAAGGTAAAAACCGACCTTCATGCCATCTTGCCTTATGCTTGTCGCCCCTGGGCAAGTCGCCTCCGCTTTTCGATGTAAAGATGTACCGGCATCAGCCGTTATCCCAATGAAGTGAACACGTGCTATATGTACATATATGTGTTAAAAAGGGTGGTACCGCGAAACCTCGTCCCTTTATGGGGATAGAGGTTTTTTGTTTTGGAAAAAAAGTAAAAGGAATCAATTAAAGGAGGATTTTTTAGATGCAAGAGCGTTTAAAAGAACTGCAAACTGAAGCGTTGGAAAAAATCAGCACAGCTGCTGATTTAAAAGAACTAAATGATATCCGTGTATCTTATCTTGGTAAAAAAGGTCCAATTACAGAAGTTCTAAAAGGAATGGGGAAATTGTCAGCTGAAGAGCGCCCGAAAATGGGGGCCCTTGCGAATGAAGTGAGAGATAGTATTGCTGCTGGAATTGAGAAGAAGCAGAAACACCTTGAAGAAGCAGCGGTCCAGGAAAAACTGGCTGCTGAAAAAATTGATGTTACTCTTCCAGGACGTCCTGTTAAAACAGGAAACCACCATCCATTAACACTCATTATCGAAGAAATTGAAGATTTGTTCATTGGAATGGGCTATACAGTGGCTGAAGGTCCTGAAGTTGAAAAAGACTATTATAACTTTGAAGCATTGAACCTTCCTAAAGGCCACCCTGCCCGTGATATGCAGGATTCTTTCTATATTACAGAAGAGATTCTACTTCGTACCCATACTTCGCCAGTGCAGGCAAGAACAATGGAGCAGCATGAAGGTAAAGGACCTGTAAAGATTATTTGTCCGGGTAAAGTGTATCGCCGTGATAATGATGATGCAACACACTCTCATCAGTTCATGCAAATAGAAGGACTTGTTGTGGATGAGAATATCCGTATGACAGATCTTAAAGGAACACTTGAAGTATTTGCAAAGAAAATGTTCGGAGAAGACAGGGAGATTCGTCTTCGTCCAAGTTTCTTCCCATTTACAGAGCCATCTGTTGAAATGGATATCTCTTGTAAAATTTGCGGCGGAAAAGGATGCAGCGTATGTAAAGGAACAGGCTGGATTGAAATCCTCGGTGCCGGAATGGTTCACCCGAATGTTCTTGAAATGGCAGGATTCGACTCCAAGAAATACACAGGCTTTGCATTCGGAATGGGGCCGGAGAGAATTGCTATGCTGAAATATGGTGTAGATGATATTCGCCATTTCTATACAAATGATGTTCGATTCTTAAAACAATTTTCAATTCATGAATAAAACGAGGTTGAGGAGGATATTACATGTTCGTTTCATATAAATGGCTTCAGGAATATGTTGATTTATCTGGCGTTACACCTGAAGATCTTGCAGAAAAGATTACAAAAAGCGGTATTGAAGTTGAAGGCGTAGAGGTTCTGAATGAGGGAATAAAGGGTGTTGTCGTAGGTCATGTACTTGAAAGAGAACAGCATCCAAATGCCGATAAGCTTAATAAGTGTCTTGTAGATACAGGTGCGGGTGAGCCTGTACAAATCATTTGTGGAGCTCCCAATGTCGATAAAGGACAGAAGGTAGCTGTGGCAACAGTCGGAGCCGTACTTCCAGGCAATTTCAAAATAAAGCGTGCCAAACTTCGCGGAGAAGAATCAAATGGGATGATTTGCTCCCTGCAGGAGTTAGGCATTGAGAGCAAACTTGTCGCAAAGGAATATTCTGAAGGGATCTATGTTTTCCCTGGAGAAGTTGAAGTTGGGCAGGATGCTATTGAGCAATTAAACCGTGACGATCAGGTTCTTGAGCTTGGATTAACGCCGAACCGTTCAGACTGCTTAAGTATGCTGGGGGTTGCCTATGAAGTAGCAGCCATTTTAGGCAGAGAAGTAGAACTTCCAGAACCTCAAGTGGAAACTGCATCTGAAAAAGCGTCTGATTATATTGATGTGCAGGTAGAAGCAGCAGAAGATAATCCATTGTATGTAGCAAAAGTCGTTAAAAATGTTAAAGTGGGTCCATCTCCAATTTGGATGCAGGCGCGATTAATGGCAGCCGGGATTCGCCCTCACAACAATGTGGTCGATGTTACTAACTACATCCTGCTTGAATACGGGCAGCCGCTTCATGCTTTTGACTATGACCGTTTGGGATCAAAAGAAATTTTTGTCCGCAGAGCAAAAGAAGGTGAAGTCATTGTTACACTTGATGATGCCAAGCGTGAGTTAACATCTGACCATCTTTTAATTACTAATGGCAGTGAGCCGATTGCACTTGCCGGCGTTATGGGCGGAGCTAATTCTGAAGTACAATCCGATACTAAGAATGTACTTATTGAATCAGCTTATTTCAAAGGTGCAACTGTAAGAAAGGCTTCCAAGGATCATGGCCTTAGAAGTGAAGCGAGCTCCCGTTTCGAAAAAGGAGTAGACCCGAACAGAGTCAGGGATGCTGCAGAAAGAGCGGCCCAATTGCTTGCTGAATATGCTGGCGGTGAAGTGCTGGAAGGTTCTGTAGAGGCAGATTCACTCCAGATTGAGCCAGCAGTGGTTTCCGTAACTCTTGAAAAGATTAACCGCGTGCTTGGTACAGCGTTGTCCATGAAGGAAATAGAGGAAATCTTTGCCCGCCTTCAATTTGAAACAGCAGTTGATAATGATACAATCACTGTTACCGTGCCGACACGCAGAGGCGACATCACGATTGAAGAAGACCTAATTGAAGAAGTTGGCCGTTTATATGGCTACGACAATTTAACCTCTACTCTTCCGGTCGGAGCTTCTACACCAGGCCACCTTACAGAATATCAGAACAAACGCCGATTGGTCCGCCGATATCTTGAAGGAGCCGGACTTTACCAGGCAGTGACCTATTCATTGACGAATGAAGCAAAGGCGACTCAGTATGCTTTGGAAGAGCGCAAACCTGTCCAATTGGCAATGCCAATGAGTGAAGACCGCAGTCTTCTTCGCTTAAGCATCGTGCCGCAGCTTCTTGAAGTATTAAAATATAACTCTGCACGTCAAAACGACAGCCTCGCTGTGTATGAAACAGGAGCCGTCTTCCTTTCCAATGGAAATGAGCAACTGCCTGAAGAACGAGAGCATCTGGCTGGAGCGGTTACTGGACTATGGGAAAGCCACCTATGGCAGGGGGAAAAGAAGCCTGTTGATTTTTACGTCGTAAAAGGAATTCTTGAAGGCTTATTTGATAAGCTGGGACTTTCCGATAAAATAGCTTTCAGACAGTTTGAAAAAGCTGGCATGCACCCGGGCAGAACGGCAGAAGTAGTGCTATCCGGAAATTCAGTTGGATTTGTCGGCCAAGTCCATCCAACTGTAGAAAAAGAACTTGATCTAAAAGAAACCTATGTATTTGAATTGTCATTGAAAGCTATTTTGGAAGCAGAAGTTGCTCCATTGCAATATGAAGCAATCCCCCGTTTCCCATCTATCACTCGTGATATTGCCCTTGTGGTTGAGAAGGGAGCTGCAGCTGGCGAGCTTGAAGCCATTATTAAAGAAGCTGGCGGCAAGCTATTAAAAGACGTTCATGTATTTGACCTGTACGAAGGCGAGCGTATGGAGCCAGGCAAGAAATCGATTGCCTTCTCCCTAAAGTACTTCGATCCTGAACGCACATTAACAGATGAAGATGTAGCAAAAGCGCATGACAAAGTATTGGATGCTGTGAAGGAAAAAGCCGGAGCGGTATTAAGAGGATAGTAAAGAGGAAGGCAGCCTGTTGGGCTGCCTTTTAATTTTGAAAAATTAGCCATTATAAAGCTATTCGGCCGGTAAAAGGCTAAGTTCGGCCGGTATTTCATTGGTTTTGGCCGGTAAATATATAAAATTGGCCGGTAAATGTCCTTTTTTGGCCGATAAATCCATCAATCAGCATCGATATCTCCTTGAAAACCAGTCATTCAACGAATATGTGTTAGAAACCTACGTTTTTACAAAGAAAACAACCAATCTTCCCAGATTGGCTGTTTCTAATTACTTATATTTCCGGCTATTCAGCTTCATTGCTTTTTCAGTATTGGCAAAGTGCAGCTTCACAAACGCGGGCAGTGCTTCACGGCCTTTTTCCTTGATCAGTCGTGCAGCCGCTTCATCTACCTTGGGCCCGGCGCCCTTAGTAATCGTAAAACCAGCCTGTTTGCTTAAATTTTCGAAATGGCGTACAAATGCATAGCGGGCCAGTATGGATGCAGACGCTACTGCCAGGTGGATTCCTTCGGCTTTCGTGCTAAAAAAAACACGCTCCCTCTGGATGGTTTGCTGATTTTTTAAATAGTTAAAGTAAACTTCTTCTTTGGCAAATTGATCGATCAATATAGCTTCCGGCTTTTCAGGAGCAATTTTACCAAGAACATGCCCAATCGCCTTATTATGCAGCAAAGCCTTAATTTTTCCCTGTGACATGCCTGATTGCTGCAGCTTGTTGTATTTTTCATTATGCAGTGTTAAAAGGCTATGTGGTACGATATCCTTAATTTGCTTAGCAATTTCAATGATTTTTTCGTCTCCAAGATTTTTTGAATCCTTTACGCCAAGCTCCTTCAGTAAAGGGATTCGTTCTTTCTTTACATAAGCTGCGACAACGGTGATTGGGCCAAAGTAATCGCCGGTGCCAACCTCATCCGAACCTATCACTGAAAGGGTACTGATATTTTCCGGAAGGTTAGCTGCGGCCGGGCTTTTCTTTTTGCTTGGCTGGGCGCTACGTGTGGTATCTCCCCATTTGTTGGCTTCTTGTTCACTTCCGCTCCCCTGGAATAAGACTTTGCCCGATTTGTAAGCGGTGATTGAACAGCCGGGAACCTTTGCTGCAAAGATACTTCCTGGAGGCTGCTTATCGTTCAAATGTCGGGAATAATAGGTCTTCATTTCTGAAATTTCATTTGCTTTTTTTAAAAGTACAACTTGGCTCATTCTATATCTCCTCTATTGTTTATAATTTCAGTTTAGTGTTTTTTGCCTGATTACAGATTCATTTCCCAGCCTTCCTTATGGAAAAAGTTTTACATGAACTATGCTCTTTTGACATGCTTTGACTTCCCACCAATATACGTTCATGTTATGATAATGAGTAGGATTCTTTAAAGAAGGAGGGCATGGACGTTGTCACAAAAAAATCGAACAAGCGTAGATATATATGGACAGCAATATGTAATAGTAGGCTCCGAGAGCTCCAGCCATGTTCGCCTTGTTGCTTCGCTGGTTGACGATAAAATGCGTGAAATCAGTTCGAAGAATCCTTCACTCGACATTAGTAAGTTAGCCGTACTAACCGCAGTCAATGCTGTTAATGATTATATAAAGCTAAAAGACCGTCTGGAACGGCTGGAAAACGAATTAAATAGAGTAAAGGACGGAAAATAGTCATGCTGGATCTCGCAATTATCATTATATTAATTTTTGGCTTTTTCATTGGGCTAAAAAGAGGATTTATCCTGCAATTAATTCATTTAACAGGATTTATTATCGCTTTTATAGTAGCCCGTATGTATTACCAGGAGCTTGCGCCCAAGTTGACATTATGGGTGCCATATCCAAGCTTTAGCAGCGACTCGGCGATTCAAACGCTTTTTGAGAATGCAAATCTTGAAGATGCTTACTATCGCGCCATTGCCTTTGTCGTGATTTTTTTTGCGGTGAAAATTCTGCTGCAAATTATTGGCAGTATGCTTGACTTTGTTGCGCATCTGCCGATATTAAAGCAGCTCAATGTTTGGGCAGGCGGAATACTCGGATTTATTGAAGTCTATCTTATCATGTTTATTCTATTATACATAGCCGCACTTGTTCCAATTGAAGTGCTGCAGGGACCTATTAATAATTCCATTCTGGCGGAACAAATGGTTAAGAATACGCCTGTTCTCTCCAAGCAGTTAAAAGAAATGTGGGTTGAATATATGGCAGCGTAACTTCTCTATTTCTAGAGAAGTTTTCTTTTTGAAAGGCTAAAAGCAACATCACTTTACGGAAAAAGCCTTTTGAAAATGGCCCTGATTTGAAGTTGCACTGCTAAATAAGAGATAATATTGATACTAATACTGTTACGGGCAGGTGGTTTGAATGAGTATAAATAAAAAAGATGTGATCAGGCTTTTGGAAACAATCGCTGTTTATATGGAATTAAAGGGAGAAAATCCTTTTAAAACAGCAGCTTTCCGCAAGGCGGCACTTGCACTTGAATCTAATGATGAAAGTTTGTCTGAAATTGAAGACTTTACAAAGTTGTCCGGGATCGGGAAAGGGACTGCGGCCGTAATTGAGGAGTACATTAAAGAAGGAAAGTCTTCCGTCCTGGATGAACTTAAAGAAGAGGTTCCTTCAGGCTTAATTCCGCTGCTCCAGCTTCCAGGCTTGGGAGGAAAGAAAATTGCCAAGCTTTACAAAGAATTGGGCGTCGAAAATGCGGCAGACCTAGAAGAAGCTTGCCGCAATAAAAAGGTACAGGACCTTGCAGGCTTTGGCAAAAAGACCGAAGAAAAGATATTGGCCGCCCTTGAAAACGCAGGCTCAAGGCCGGAACGCCTTCCTCTTGCATTTATGCTTCCGATAGCGGAGGGCATTGAGGCAGCTCTGGCTGATATGAAAGACATTCAAAAATACTCCAGGGCAGGAAGTTTAAGGAGAATGAGAGAAACGATTAAGGATCTCGACTTTATTATAGCTACCGAAAATCCTGCATTTGTAAAAGAGCAATTATTAAATCTTCCAGGAATTAAAGAGGTTATCGCAGCGGGAGATACTAAGGTTTCTGTCGTGTTTGAGCATTCCTATGATATATCGGCTGATTTTCGTTTGGTGCAGCCGCATGAGTTTGCGACAACTCTGCATCATTTTACCGGCTCAAAGGATCATAATGTCAGAATGCGGCAGCTGGCCAAAGAGCGCGGGGAAAAAATCAGTGAATACGGGGTTGGAAATATGGAAACAGGTGAAGTTGTCACTTTTTCAACAGAAGAAGAATTTTATGCCCATTTTGGACTTCCTTATTTCCCGCCTGAAATTAGGGAAGATGGAAAAGAAGTGGATGAATATAACAAAGATATGGTGTTAATATCCCTAGAAGATATCAAGGGTGATCTTCACATGCACTCGACCTGGAGTGATGGCGCCTATTCCATTGATGAGATGATTGAAGCCTGCCGTTCCCGCGGCTATAAATATATGGCCATTACAGACCACTCACAGTATTTAAAGGTAGCTAACGGTTTAACAGCAGAAAGGCTTCGCCAGCAAAAAGAAGAAATTAAGCGCCTTAATGAGAAATTCGATGATTTTACGATATTATCAGGAGTGGAAATGGATATATTGCCTGACGGCTCGCTTGATTATGATGACGAGCTTCTGGAAGAGCTGGACATTGTTATTGCTTCCATCCATTCTTCTTTTTCACAGCCAAAGGAAAAAATTATGGCTCGCTTAAAAACAGCATTGCAGAATGCCCATGTCGATATTATTGCACACCCTACCGGTAGATTGATCGGCCGTAGGGAAGGATATGAAGTGGATATGGAAATGCTCATTGAACTGGCTAAACAAACGAATACTGCATTAGAGCTGAATGCAAATCCAAATAGGCTTGATCTTGCCGCAGAGCATATTAGGGAAGCACAGGAAGCAGGCGTCAAGATTGTGATTAATACCGATGCGCATAAAATAGATACACTAAACCATATGGAGATTGGTGTTTCCGCGGCTAAAAAAGGATGGATTAAGAAGGATTCTGTCCTAAACGCTATGGACACAGAAGATTTGCTCAAATTCCTGAAGGAACGCAATTAGGAATTTGACTTGAAAGGGGAAAGTCCTCATGCAAGAACGAGTTTTAAAGATACTTGAATTCAATAAAGTAAAAGAACAGCTGCTTGAGCACGTTTCATCTTCCTTGGGAAGGAGGAAGGCAGAAAATATTCTTCCTTCAACAGATTTTGAAGAAGTAATCCGCAGGCAGGAAGAAACGGATGAAGCAGTTACTGTGCTCCGTATTAAAGGCAATGTGCCATTAGGTGGCATTTTTGATATTCGTCCGCATGTGAAAAGGGCAGTTATTGGGGGAATGCTGAGCCCGCAGGAGCTCACTCAGGTTGCCAGTACGATCCATGCAAGCAGGCAAATGAAAAGATTTATAGAGGACTTTGCAGAAGAGGAAAGCAGCCTGCCTATTTTGCAGGGATATACAGATAAAATTATTGTTTTGGCGGATTTGGAGACGTCCATCCGCAATGCTGTCGATGAAAACGGTGAAGTGCTTGATAGTGCTAGCGAGGCGCTTCGGTCACTCCGCAATCAGCTGCGCACAAAGGAATCACGTGTAAGAGAGCGCCTGGAGAGCATGATTCGTTCTTCCAGCGCGCAAAAGATGCTTTCAGATGCGATCATCACCATCCGCAATGACCGATTTGTTATCCCTGTAAAGCAGGAATACCGCGGCCATTATGGCGGCATTATCCATGACCAAAGTTCATCCGGGCAAACTTTATTTATTGAGCCTCAATCGATTGTCCAGCTAAATAATGAACTTCAAGGCATCAGGGTAAAAGAGCAGCAGGAAATCGAACGAATTTTGATTGCGCTGTCCGGACTTGCAGCTGAATACAGTGGTGAATTGGAGTCAATTGTAGAAGTGCTTGGGGAAATTGACTTTATGTTTGCTAAAGCAAGGTACAGCAAACGGATTAAGGCATCGAAGCCTAAAGTCAATAATGAAGGAAGGATATCTTTATTTAAAGCGCGCCACCCGCTTATACCTGCCGACGAAGTGGTCGCCAATGATATCACATTGGGAGATGAATACTCCACCATTGTTATTACTGGTCCAAACACGGGAGGTAAGACTGTTACGCTAAAAACGGTTGGCCTTTGTACATTAATGGCCCAGGCAGGCATGCAGATCCCAGCCCTGGATGGCTCGGAGACTGCCGTTTTTGGGGCTGTATATGCGGATATCGGGGATGAACAGTCCATTGAACAAAGCTTAAGTACCTTTTCTTCGCATATGGTCAATATTGTGGATATCCTGAATCATGTCGATTTTAACAGCCTTGTTCTATTTGATGAGCTGGGAGCTGGAACTGATCCTCAGGAGGGGGCTGCCCTTGCGATTTCCATCCTTGATGAAGTCTACAAGCGCGGAGCCAGAGTTATTGCCACTACCCATTATCCTGAACTCAAAGCCTACGGCTATAATAGAGAAGGAGTTATTAACGCAAGTGTAGAATTTGATATTGAAACGCTTAGCCCAACTTATAAGCTGCTTATTGGTGTACCGGGGCGAAGCAACGCTTTCGAAATATCAAAACGCCTGGGGCTCAATGACAAAGTGATTGATACGGCGAGGTCCTATATTGGTGCAGATACTAATCAGGTTGAAAAGATGATAGCTTCCCTTGAAGAAAGCCGAAAGCAGGCGGAATCTGACAGGGAAGAAGCAAATGATTTATTAAAGAATGCAGAAAAACTCCATAAAGATCTGCAAAAGCAAATGATTGAATTTTATGAGCAAAAAGATTCAATGCATGAGAAAGCAGCGGAGAAAGCTGCAGATATCATTGAAAAAGCTAAAGCTGAGGCAGAGCAGATTATTCGTGATTTAAGAAAGATGCGCATGGAAAAGCATGCGGAGGTTAAGGAACATGAGCTGATTGAAGCGAAAAAACGATTGGCTGAAGCTGCTCCGCAAATAAGGAAAACACAAAACAAAGCAAAGCCTAAAAATGATAAACACACCTTTGCACCTGGCGATGAGGTCAAGGTTTTAAGCTTTGGACAGAAAGGCCATCTGCTGGAAAAGGTGTCGGATAAGGAATGGCAAGTCCAGATTGGGATCTTGAAAATGAAGGTTGCCGAGAAGGATTTGGAATACATTAAGAGCCCTAAGCCAGTTGAAACAAAGCCAATGGCTACAGTAAAGGGTAAAGACTTTCATGTGAGTCTTGAGCTGGATTTGCGAGGTGAACGATACGAAAATGCCCTGTTAAGAGTAGAAAAGTATATTGATGACGCTCTTTTGGCAGGCTATCCGCGTGTGTCCATTATTCATGGAAAAGGTACTGGGGCCTTGAGACAAGGTGTTCAGGAATATTTGAGAAACCACAGATCTGTTAAAAAAATCCGATTTGGCGAAGCAGGAGAAGGCGGAACAGGTGTTACAGTTGTTGAGTTTAAATAAGATATTTGCTTCCGGGCCTCTCTTCTAGCTCATCAGCAGGACCAGAGCTTTTCTAATAACCGTTTGAATCCGGGCAGCAAGTTCGGCCTTGAACTGAACATCTGCGAAAAGACCTTAAATTCCAACCGGGGAGAATGGAAATGAACCAATTTTGGGAAAATGAATATATTCAGACAGCCGCGTATTACAGTGTTGTTATTTTATGTATGATTGTTTTTTTAGCCATTTTTGAACTGGTCACCAAGTACCGCAATTGGGAAGAAATCAAAAATGGAAATATTGCAGTTGCAATGGCAACTGGAGGAAAAATATTTGGGATTGCGAATATCTTCAGGCATTCGATTTTGCATAATGATACATTAATAACGATGATTGTTTGGGGAATATTCGGATTCGTTCTATTATTGATCGGCTATTTTATCTTTGAATTTTTAACACCTAAGTTTAAAATTGATGAAGAAATCGAGAATAATAATAAAGCGGTCGGCTTTATTTCGATGGTGTTATCGATTGGTTTATCGTATGTCATTGGGGCAGGTTTATCTTAAGGAGAGATTTATTGCAGTGGAAAAACTAGCTAAAGTTTTACTGGTTCTTAGCGGAGCATTTCTTCTCATAGGAGCCATTTATTTATTTTTCATCGTGTAATGTTTTAGTGATAGAGGTAAATACAAAAAAACGCCATTGTAGTATGGCGTTTTTTTCTTTTTAATTTTACAGGAATTTCCCAGTATAAAGGACAACCTTCTATAAAATTTTCTGCCTATGTGAAAGGTCTTATTCTAATTGTCATAGAGACGGCATTATATTATAATAAGAACGAACAGTTAGAATGTTCTAAAAATTTTTCGGTTATGTTCAAATTGGAGAAGGACTCTCCCTTTGAGCATTCAATAAGGAGGGACACAATGGCAGAAACAAAACCATGGCTAGAACAGTACCCGGAAGAGATCCCCTCAACCTTGTCATATCCCAGTCAGCCGGTGCAGGATTATTTAAAGAAAGCAGCAGATGAATTCCCGGAAAAAGTAGCCATCCAATTTATGGGGAAGGAACTGACCTATAAATATGTGTATGATTCTTCCCTTAAGCTGGCTGCGTATCTGCAGAATATCGGGATTGAAAAGGGAGATAGGGTAGCAATCATGCTCCCAAACACCCCGCAGTCTGTTATCAGCTATTACGGAATTTTGATGGCTGGAGGAGTTGTTGTACAGACAAATCCATTGTATATGGAACGAGAGCTTGAATATCAAATGAAGGATTCAGAGGCAAAGGCGATCATTACAATGGACATTCTATTTCCAAGAGTGACTAAAGTGATGCCTCAAACAAATTTAGAACATATAATTGTAACCGCTATCAAAGATTTCCTTCCATTCCCTAAAAATCTGGTTTATCCATTTATGCAAAAAAAACAGTATGGCATTGTCGTCAATGTGAAACATGAAGGACATAACCATTTGCTTACAGAGATTTTAAAAAGGCCTGCTGAACCACTCGTAATTCATAAATTTGATTTTGAGGAAGACTTGGCTTTATTGCAATACACCGGGGGTACTACCGGTTTTCCAAAGGGTGTTATGCTATCGCATCGGAACCTGGTTTCCAATGCCGCAATGTGCAAAGCATGGCTTTATAAATGCAGGCGCGGCGAGGAAGTGGTACTTGGCATTTTGCCATTTTTCCATGTGTATGGAATGACAACAGTAATGATTTTGTCTGTAATGGAAGCGCACAAAATGGTGCTCTTGCCTAAGTTTGACCCTGAAACAACATTGAAAACAATCCAAAAGCAGCGCCCAACATTATTTCCTGGGGCACCGACCATTTATATTGGCTTATTAAATCATCCGGATCTGAAAAAATATGATTTGTCTTCCATTGATTCTTGCATCAGTGGATCAGCAGCTCTACCTGTTGAAGTCCAGCAGAAGTTTGAGGAAGTAACAGGCGGAAAACTTGTTGAAGGCTACGGCTTAACAGAGTCTTCACCCGTTACTCACGCGAATTTTCTATGGGATCGTCCGCGTGTTAAAGGAAGCATAGGCGTGCCTTGGCCGGATACTGATTCAGCCATTTTTTCACTAGAGACAGGTGATCCGCTCCCAGTAGGGGAAGTTGGTGAGATTGCAGTAAAAGGCCCTCAGGTAATGAAAGGCTATTGGAACCGCCCAGAAGATACTGCACAGACTTTAAGGGAAGGCTGGCTGCTGACAGGGGACCTTGGCTACATGGATGAAAAGGGATATTTCTATGTTGTGGACAGGAAAAAAGATATGATCATAGCTGGCGGGTTTAATATTTATCCGCGTGAAATAGAAGAAGTACTTTACGAGCATCCTGCAGTACAGGAAGTAGTAGCTGCAGGAATTCCGGACCCTTACCGGGGTGAAACCGTAAAAGCTTATATTGTGCTGAAAGAGGGCTCAGAAGCGACCGAAGATGAGTTGAATCAATTTGCAAGAAAGCATCTTGCAGCCTATAAGGTACCTAGGCTATACGAATTCCGACAAGAGCTTCCAAAGACAGCTGTCGGAAAGATATTGAGAAGAGCACTTGTTGATGAGGAAAAAAAGAAATTAAAAGAAGAAGAGGAAAAGCGGGCTTAATTGCAGAGACCGATTCCCATCGGCTCTTTATTTTTGATATATTATGCTTGTCCGTTGTTTTAAGTAATGTCATAATGAACTATATATTTCCGGCGGTAATTTCTTGACAGAAATGAATTGTGCTACTATTATAAAAACATGAATGATGATTCATTCATTTTATGCAACGAAACGAATTTTACAGGAATAATTAAAATCATAGTTAAACTATTGGCTTGCTGGTTCTTATTTTACTGGTTAAAAAAGCAGCACGGATGGTGATTTCACGTAAAGGCAGGCGATCCCATCCGGCTGCACCAAATAAAGGAAAAAGTACACTGCCGTTTAGCTGGTTTTTAATTCTTGAAAGGAGGGGAATAGCTTGAAGAAAACGAAACCCAAATACCGGCAAATTATTGATGCGGCGGTAGTTGTGATTGCCGAAAATGGCTATCACCAGGCACAGGTATCAAAAATTGCAAAACAGGCAGGTGTCGCTGATGGCACCATATACTTATATTTTAAAAACAAAGAAGATATTTTAATATCCCTCTTTCAGGATAAAATGGGTTACTTCGTAGAGAAAATCGAAGAAAAAATTGCAGGAAAAGAGAAAGCTGCAGAGAAACTATTAATGATGGTAGAAACGCACTTTAAAATGCTCTCTCAAGACCGCCACCTGGCAATAGTCACCCAGCTCGAGCTGAGGCAGTCCAATAAAGATCTCCGCCATAAAATCAATGAAGTCCTTAAGGGCTACCTTGCCTTAGTGGAAAAAATACTGGCAGACGGCAAGGATAGCGGGGAGTTTTCAAGTGATCTGGACATAAGGCTTGCCCGGCAAATGATATTTGGCACGATGGATGAAACGGTAACGACATGGGTGATGAATGAACAAAAATATGACCTTACTGCTTTGGCAGAACCCGTTCATAAGCTGCTGATCAACGGTTGCGGGAATGTTTGATCCTCATAAAGTGCTATTAAAATATAGTAAGGAGGAATATGATTGGAATATTTAAAATGGTCCCATCAGGATATGGTGGCGACGATCACAATTGAACGTCCGCCGGCAAATGCTCTTTCGTCCGGTCTGTTAAAAGAGATGTCAGCTGTTCTGGATGAAGTTGAACCGAATGAAGATATCAGGGTAATTCTTATCCACGGAGAAGGCAGATTTTTCTCCGCTGGCGCTGATATTAAAGAATTTACGACAATAGAAAGCGGAGATGCTTTTTCCAGCCTCTCAACCTATGGACAGGACTTATTCGAGAGGATGGAAAAATTCCCTAAACCGATTATTGCAGCCATTCATGGTGCTGCTCTCGGCGGAGGACTAGAACTGGCAATGGGCTGTCACTTCCGCCTTGTTGCTGAGAATGCAAAGCTCGGTCTTCCAGAGCTTCAGCTTGGATTGATTCCTGGCTTTGCCGGAACGCAGCGTCTTCCTCGCTTTGTTGGTGCAGCACGTGCAGCAGAAATGCTATTCACAAGTGACCCAATCACAGGCCTGGAAGCAGTCCAATATGGCCTGGCAAATCATGCTTACCCTGAAGAGGAGCTATTGGAGTACGCCTATAAAATGGCCAAAAAGATTGCCAAGAAGAGCCCTGGTTCTATTAAGGCAGCGATTGAATTATTGAATTATGGGAAGACTGGACAGTTCTATGAAGGCGTTAAAAGAGAAGCAGAATTGTTTGGAGAGGTTTTTGTTTCGAATGATGGTAAGGAAGGCATATCTGCCTTTATTGAAAAGCGAGAACCGGACTTCACCGGGCAATAGTTTTTCAAAGATTTGTCCTGAAAGATTACATTCATTCTCATAATCTATTATAATGGACTTGTATGCGGATGATTTAATCTTCAGAAGATTCATTGGTTAAATTCTGGTCTGCCAGCGAGCGGCCGCTCAATCACATGATTTTGGGCGGGCGCAGCAGATTGGCCTTTCTGTATGCCTTGAATATTTTCAATCTTTCGAAGTGCAGAAATGTTTTTATTAATGGCTATGTTAACGTGCATTGTGGGAGAGGAAATCAGCAGGCAAGTTTAACAGAGCTAAATTACTAGGAGGGAAATCATGAACATCTACGTATTAATGAAGAGAACATTTGATACTGAAGAAAAAATTACGATCTCCGGCGGCAAAATCAACGAAGATGGCGCTGAATTTATCATTAACCCTTATGATGAATATGCGATAGAAGAAGCGATCCAGGTTCGCGATGCACAAGGCGGAGAAGTTACAGTAATTTCCGTGGGAACAGAGGAAGCTGAAAAGCAGCTTCGCACAGCGCTTGCCATGGGTGCAGATAAAGCTGTTTTAATCAATACAGAAGATGACCTCGAAGACGGAGACCAATTTACAACTGCTAAAATTTTATCAGAATATCTAAAAGATAAAGAAGCGGACTTAATTATTGCCGGGAATGTAGCCATTGATGGCGGTTCAGGCCAAGTAGGGCCACGAGTAGCTGAGCTTCTGGGCATTTCCTATGTTACAACCATCACCAAGCTTGAAATCAATGGAAGCTCTGCTACTGTAGTACGTGATGTTGAAGGTGATTCTGAAGTGATTGAAACATCCCTTCCTCTATTGGTAACTGCTCAGCAAGGCTTAAACGAGCCGCGTTATCCATCATTGCCTGGAATTATGAAGGCAAAGAAAAAGCCTCTTGATGAGCTTGAGCTTGACGACCTGGATCTTGAGGAAGACGATGTTGAAGCAAAAACAAAAACAATTGAAATTTACTTGCCGCCTAAGAAAGAAGCAGGAAAAGTTCTTGAAGGCGAATTGGAAGATCAAGTTAAAGAACTGGTTAACCTTCTTCATACCGAAGCCAAAGTTGTCTGATCGGCATTAACTGATAAAAAAAACGCAGGGGGTAAAACATATGGCTAGAAAAGTATTAGTGTTAGGTGAAGTCCGTGACGGTTCATTGCGTAATGTATCCTTCGAAGCGGTAGCAGCAGGCAAGACTGCAGCAGAAGGCGGAGAAGTTGTAGGTGTTTTAATCGGCGAATCTGTAAGCGCTTTAGCTCAGGAATTAATCCAGTATGGGGCTGATCGTGTAGTAACTGTTGAAGATGAAAAATTAAAACAGTATACTCCAGATGGATATTCTCAGGCTTTAATGGCTGTTATTGAGTCTGAAAGCCCTGAAGGACTTATTTTTGGACATACAGCACTAGGAAAGGACCTTGCTCCTAAGATTGCTGCCAAATTGGAATCAGGATTAATTTCCGATGTAACGAGCCTTGAAGAAGCGGGTGGAAACCTTGTGTTCACACGTCCAATCTATTCAGGAAAAGCTTTCGAAAAGAAAATCGTAACAGATGGCTTGCTGTTTGCGACTATTCGTCCAAATAATATTTCTCCATTGGAGAAAGATGAATCAAGATCTGGCGATGTTTCTTCTGTTTCTGCAGATATCAAGGATCTTCGTACAATCATTAAAGAAGTTGTCCGCAAAGCAAGCGAAGGCGTCGACTTATCGGAAGCAAAAGTAATAATTGCTGGCGGCCGCGGTGTTAAAAGCGAGGAAGGCTTTGAACCATTAAAAGAGCTTGCGTCTGTTCTAAATGGAGCTGTTGGTGCATCACGCGGAGCTTGTGATGCGGATTACTGTGACTATTCATTGCAAATTGGACAAACAGGTAAGGTCGTTACTCCAGACCTTTATATTGCTTGCGGCATCTCTGGAGCGATCCAGCATTTAGCGGGCATGTCAAACTCAAAAGTAATCGTAGCCATCAATAAAGATCCTGAAGCAAATATCTTTAAAGTGGCCGATTACGGTATTGTTGGGGACCTTTTTGAAGTTGTCCCAATGTTAACAGAAGAGTTCAAAAAACTTAAAGTAAATGCGTAGAATGCAGCTGTTAACCTAATCATGCTGTGTTTACAATACAAAAGGGCGGCTTTGAGCCGCCCTTTATACATAAGCAAAATAAGGATAAATATGAATATTCCGCTTAAAATAGGGTAAATTACGATCGAGCAAATTGTTAGCAACATATTATAAACGATGATATACTGTCGTTAGTATTTGAGTTAAAATTTAGGAGGCATATCAAATGGCTATTACACATGCAACTGATCAAAACTTCACTACAGAAACAGGTTCTGGTTTAGTGTTGGCTGATTTCTGGGCTCCTTGGTGCGGGCCTTGCAAAATGATCGCTCCAGTATTGGAAGAGCTTGATTCTGAAATGGGCGATAAAGTTAAAATCGTAAAAATCGATGTTGACGAAAACCAGGAAACGGCTGGTAAGTTTGGCGTTATGAGTATACCAACATTAATCGTTCTTAAAGACGGTGAAGTAGTAGACAAAGTAGTTGGTTTCCAGCCTAAAGAAGCTCTTGCTGAACTTCTTTCAAAACATGCTTAATATCTGTAAAAATCCCGGTGTCCTTAAAAGGGCATACGGGATTTTTTTGTTCTTTTCTAAAGGCTCTTATCGTAAAGATTGTTGTTTGTGGACGATAAAGCTTGCCCGTTGATTTCCGCTCCAGTCATAACGAAAACAGCCATTCTTCATTTCGCATCGCCCTATTCTAATATTAAGTTTGCAAAATAGACAAATAACTTTTAATTCTCTCATTGACAGTGAGAATCATTCTCTATATAATAATGATTGTTAATGAAAATCATTATCATTTAATTTGATAACTTAATAATTTAATAAATTCATTTCATTCACAGGAGGAATACATAACATGAAAAAGAGAGAATTAAGAAGAATTTTTGCAAGCTTCCTAGTAGCAAGTGTGGCGCTTACTGCATGCAGCAGCGGCGGTAATGAGGCAGAGAAGCCTGAGGAAAATAAGCAGGAAGAAAAGGCTGCAGAAGATCAGGAAGAAACCAAAGAAGAAGCAACTGAAGAGAACGCTGCAGCTGAGCAGACAAGTGTTGTTGGTGAAATGAAAGCAGAGCTGGATAAAGCAACTGAAAATCAGGAAGTAGATTGGGATTTAGTCATTGAAAAATACCAGTCCGGGCTTCAAAACGCAGTTAATGAAGTAAATGGGGAGTTCGACGGAACCATTATGGCAGCACTGGAAGCTGGAAAATCAGGTGATATGGATGCCAATATTGCGCGTCAGCTTGTAGATAAGACAGTCCAATCTTATTTCTATCAAAAGCAGAAGTCACTTCACAAAGAAGCGGCAGAACTACTTGCTGAAGGAAATCAGGAGGAAGCTGAGAAGGCGTTTGAACAAATTAAGCATCTTGCAGAAAATGTTTTTATCCCTACAGCTGAAAAAAGAGATAACTACTATGAATTAAGCGGAGAAGCAAGCATTGCAGAAAATATCAGTGCTGGGCTTGAAGCACAGGAAGAAGCTCTCTCTTCAGGGAATGCAGATGACTTCAATGTATATATTCAATTAACAGATAAATCAGTATACAAAAGCTATTATCTAGCATCAGCTTCTTATGCCGAAAAAATTGAAGCGGCTGTTAAAGAAGGCAAAGAAGAAGCTGAATTAAAAATTATGCAGGCAGAAGCATGGGGCTTCTATCAGGCAATAAAAGGATCACTATCAGGCGGGGATGAAGAAGCTGCAAACAAGTTGAATGAGCTATTCTCATTAGATGCTACAGAACCAGCTTCTATCAAAGCTGACGAAGTAAATAACCTTTTTAACAAAGCGATTGTTGGCAAAATAAAAAGCTATCATGAAAAAGTTCCAACATCACTTGATGAAGAAAAAATGGTAGATGCAAAAACCCAGGCTCTTGAAGGGAACATGTTCCTGAAAGCTCTCCAAATCCAATTAAATGGAAAACTTGGTGAAGATAAAGCACAGGAAGCATTTACGCATGCAGAAGAATGGTTTAATGCTGTTTCAGAAGGCAATAAAGAAGAAGCAAAAACACATAGTGATGCGATCATCGAGTCAGTTGATCAATTGCTTCAATAAAAAAAGAGGCCGCAGATTTGCGGCCTTTCTTATTGAAGTATTCCTGAGAGCCAGTATTTTGGAACTGCCTGATTTAGACAGACAGGAAATCCATCTGCGGCTATGATAGAATAGCATTTGTCTATCTATTGTAAGGAGATGTCAGCATGAAAGTTTTGATAACAGGGGGCGCAGGGTTTATCGGAAGCCATTTAGCCCGGTTTTTAATAGAAAAAAATGATGAGGTATACATAATAGACTCACTTCATTCCTACTATTCCCAAGAAAGAAAAAGAGAGCATATTAAAGAGATAAAGAATGCAGGTTTTTTTTATTTTTATGAGATGGATTTGCTTGATAGGGAAAAAACAATTAGCACTATAAAAGAAATTGCACCTGATACAATCATACACCTTGCTGCATTGCCAGGTGTATCCTACTCTATCGCACAGCCGAACGAATATGTTGATTACGACATAAAAGCAACAATCAATGTTCTGGAAGCTGCAGGACAAGCAGGTGTGAAAAAGGTAATATTTGCATCCTCGTCTTCAGTCTACGGGAATTCCGAAGGACCCTGTAAAGAAGAAATGGCAGCAGGGAAGGTAATTTCACCTTATGCAGCATCCAAGTATGCAGCAGAATCTTTTTGCCACGTGTATGAGCATCTTTACGGATATAAAATGATTATCTTAAGGTTTTTCACGGTATACGGACCATGGGGACGTCCGGATATGGCGATCACAGGATTTATAAAAAAACTGCTGAATGCTGAAGCGGTGACGGTTTTTGGCGAGGGTTCAGCAAGGGATTATACTTATATCGATGACATTGTTAATGGAATCAATCTATCGATCGAAAAGCTTCAAAGCAGCGAAATAATTAATTTGGGTTCCGGCAATCCGATCTCAATGGAAGAGCTGCTTGCAGAATTAAAAGGGCATTTTTCTGATATGAAGGTGAAAAGGGAAGGAAGCAGAAAAGGAGATGTGGATAAAACCTGGGCAGATATCGGGAAAGCAGAGCAGCTGCTCGGCTACAAACCAGAAGTGTCTTTTAGCGATGGAATAAGCGAGACTGTAAAATGGGCAAAGAAAAATGAAAGCATTCTTTAAATCCAAAATTAAATATGTGATCAGCTTAGTTATTATTTTCTCTTTCATCATTTTAAGTTATTTATATTTTGACGGAAATAAAATACTGAGTAGTCTCAAAACTGCCTTCTCCCATCCATTTGCTTTATTAATTATTATGGGGATTTACTTGCTTTCTTTTATATTGAAAGCACTGGCATGGAAATGGTACCTTAAAGGAATTCCGCGCTTTTCAACCTGTCTTATTGGCGTGCTTTATAGCCTGTTTATCAATCATATCCTGCCTGTAAAAGCAGGGGATCTTGTCAGAATGGGCGTTATGAGAAACAGAGAAAAGGAGATTTCAGCATTGGTATCCGCGCATTCCGTTATTGTGCTCCGTGCCCTTGATTTTGCCAGCCTAATCATCATGGCCAGCGCTGGAATCTTTGTTTTTCAAATAATGGCTCATTTCTCTTTCGTTCTGGTGCTAACTGCCTTTGCAGGAGGTATTATCTTGCTTGTTCTTCTCAAAAAAACTCTCCCGAAGGAGCTTTCAGAACAATATCAAGTATTGAAAGAGGCAATGCTGGGCAAGAACGGTATTCTCATTTTTCTCATTACATTCGCCAGCTGGATTCTGGAGGCGACGGTTGTGTTCGTAACGATCATCCTCATAGCCAACCCAATTACTCCTTTGGAAGCTATTTGGGTAAACAGTATGACCGTGGCAGGACAGATTTTTCAAATAACGCCTGGAGGGTTAGCCAATTATGAAGCAGTTATGGCGTTTGCACTTAATGCCATTGGCATGGATCTGGAAACCGGGTACACCATCGCCATTCTAACACACGGAATAAAATTTTTATTCTCTTATTTGGCTGGAGCTAGTGTTTTCATTTTTTATCCTATTAAACTTAATACAATCATCCAATGGGTGAAAAAGAAAGGAGAGGTGAACAAGAATGAAGAGCGCATCTAAATTTGAGAAATTTGCAGCCAGATGCTGGAACTTATTGAATGAAGGGAAACCTTTTACACCTATTTTTGTGTTTGGGACTATGCTGCTGTTTCACTTCTTGGAATTTGCGAGTGGGGAAAACATCATCTACTGGCTAATAGGTTTATTGGTAGCGGCACCCTTGCTCGTTATCTATTTTATTTATGATTTCCCTCTATTTTTACGCAATTATTTATGGATTCCTTTTGTCGTTTTCTTGATTGTTTGGAATGCGGCCTCGATCACGCTACTGTTTTTTGCGGCAGGTTTATATTTTTTTTTCACAGTGTTCTTCTGGGGAACATTATATTATCACCTAAGAATAGGAACTACATGGCTTAATTTTACACGCTTTTGGAAGCTGGTCCTTAAAAATAGTGACTCGACAAGCGGGAATGCCCAGGAGCAGCTGCCGAAATTCCTGCTGGTTGTTTCAATATGGGAGATGTCATACCAAAATTTAAAAGCCGCAATTGAAATTCCTTTTACAGGCTTGGCACTATACTATTTATTCATTTTAATCTTTGCCTTTATACTGCATAAAAATCTTTTTGATTGGCAGCCGAAAATGTATGGACAATATACAAAGGAGCTTTATAAACAGCCTAGCAGTGCTGTGTCAGATAAAGTAGTTGTTATTGTGATTGATGGAATGAGAAAAGAAAGGTTCTATGAAGCCGAAACACCTTTCCTTGATTATTTGAAGGAAACAGGAACCGAATATATGAATATGGAGACAGTTTACCCTGCGCGGACGGTGGTTTGTTTCTCCAGCATGTTTACCGGTACATACCCGTTTGAGCACGGCATTAAATCCAATATGGTATGGAAGCTGGGCATAAACACAGAAAGTATTTTTGATTCTTTGCGTAAAGTAGGAAAAAAAGGAAGGCTTTTGGGTATTGCCCATCTTGTAGACTCAATGGGAAGCGATGTAGAGACTGTTACAGCTGTTATGCATAATGACAAAGCGGACCTCAATATCATGGCAAGGGCAAAGAAAATTATGAAAGAACAGGACCCGGATTTATTCATCGTTCAAATGATTGCAACAGACCAGACAGGGCACAGCAGAGGGGTATTATACGATGAATACCTGCAGAAAATAAAAGAAGCGGACACTTTGGTCAAAGATTTTGTTGAAGAGCTTGAGCGTGATGGGAAAATGGAAAACACAACCTTAATGATATGCGCGGACCATGGACAGGCTGATGGCATCGGAGGGCATGGCCATTTAGATGAAGGAGAGCGTTTTGTTCCGTTTATCGTACACGGCCCAAATATTCATAAAGGAAAAAAAATAGAAGAAAAGCACAGCCTTGTATCAATGGCTCCGACTATTGCTTATCTATTGGGAGCGCCATTCCCTGAGCAATGCAGGGGAAAAATTTTGGAAGAGGCAATCCGGAAGGGAAGCGACAGGACATGAAAAAACAGACAGTGATCGTCTTTCTGCCGGCATTTAATGAAGAGGAATCAATTGGGGATGTTATACGCGGTATCCCCCGTGATTTTCATCCGCTGGCAGAAGTAAAAGTACTTGTAATCGATGATGGTTCAAAGGATCGAACGGTTGAGATATCACGAAAAGCAGGAGCAGATTATATAGTCAGCTTTAAATCCAATAAAGGGCTAGGAGCTGCAGTAAGGGCAGGTTTGCAGGAATGTTATTCAAGGGGAGCAGACATTGGTGTCATGATTGATGCTGACGGCGAATATCCTGCCAGTCAGATTCCGGATTTATTGTCACCCATTTTTAGAGGCGAAGCTGATTACACAATGGGTTCACGTTTTATGGGAACGATTAAAGGAATGAAGCTACATCGACGCCTCGGTAATTATTGTTTTACATTGGTTCAATCGGTAATCCTAAGAAAGTGGATTGTTGACGGGCAATCTGGCATGAGGGCTTTTTCTAGGCAGGCTTTGCAGCACGCAGAAATTATCCATGATTACAATTATGCGCAGGTACTATCTCTCAATCTGATCCGGAAAGGCTTCAGAGTGAAGGAAGTTCCCATTCAATATCGGGTCCGTTCTACCGGAGAATCATTCATCACATTCAAAGGGTATTTAAGCTCTGTTATCCCGGCCATTTGGAAAGAAATCAGAAGGCCTGTACGAAAAGTGGATATTGATTTTACGGCCCATATACTTGAGTCAAACAGTCAAATAAAAATAGCAAAAAGTAATGGCAAAAGTGTGACAATTGCAAATTGACATTGACAATTAGACTGATAATTATTATCATTATCAATGTAGGAGGAAGCTAGATGAAAAAACTCTTTTCTTTTTGTTTGATATTGATATTCGTTCTCAATAATAGTTTTTCGCTAACCGCCCACGCATATTCATATGGAGATCCAGGAGAAGAACAATTCGCTGAAGCATATAAAGAACTGGAAGCTTATGTTGAAAATGACGATTGGGACAATGCACGCAAAATCTATGATACCTACCAGAAGGATTTTGACCTTTATTTTACAAAGGTAAAACCCGACATGGAAAAGGCATTGGAAACGAAAGACAAAGACTTGCTCCTAAGAAGCTATCAGGCTGCTATGGAACTGAATGTGGAACGCCGCCTTCACTTTGCCCAGGAACAATTTGATGATTATGGGCAGGCAAAGTTATTGCTAGCAAAGGCAAGAGGCACTTTTACAGTTTTGGAGCCTGAAGTAATTAAGAAAGCAGATCAAGAAACAGTTGATAATATATATAAAGCGTTTGATGATGCACTAACCGCACTTGGAAATCCGGGGTTATTCGGTATTGGAAGCAAAAACAGCGATAAAGAACTATTTGACGAAAAAGTGGATTACATAATAGAGGTTCTTCATCCTTTGTTCCCGATTGTTTCTGAAGAACAAAAAGATAAAAGCCACTTAACCGAAGAAAATCTGGGGATTTTTTCAGGAGATGATGAAGGAAATTCAACATTATGGCTCATCTTTTCAGCCGTTTTGATTGTTGCCTTTATTCTCATCATTGTTACTCAAAAGCTTCGCAAGAAAAAATAAAGCATCATTTGAGGGGGATTCTCAAAATGGACTTTCAAGCTTTTCTCATCACTCTGCGGGAAGCACTTGAAGCAACGTTAATTGTAGGTTTGATTCTTTCCTATTTGACAAGGCTGAATGCTGATAAATACAAGAAATGGGTATATGTCGGCGTCCTGCTTGCATTGGTAACGAGTTTTCTCGTAGCATTGCTGTTCCAGGTTATTTTCACCGGCTTTGCCAGCTTTGGATCAGAGGTTTACCTAAAGGTCGGAATCATGTTTGCATCAGTCTTCCTTCTGACCCATATGGTTGTCTGGATGGCTAAACAATCCAAAGATATTAACGGCGACATGCAAAAGAAAATAAATGCTGCTTTAACTGCGGGAAGCATAGGCGCTATGATCCTTCACTCCTATCTGATTGTAGTTCGTGAAGGTGTGGAGACTGTATTCTTCTTTGCTGCGATCAGCGGTGGGGATGTGACAAAAGTATTTCAAAGCTTTGGAGCATTAAGCGGTTTGCTTCTTGCTTTAATGATTGGCTATTTGTTCTTCTCAGGTACAATGAAAATATCATTAAAAGCTTTCTTCCGTGTAACGGGCGTACTCATCATGTTCATTGCTGCAGGCCTTCTTGTACAAGGTATCGGAGTTTTGCAGGATTTAGGAAAGATGGGTTCCCTGTATACGAATGCGGAAGGTAAGCCACAGGAACTGTATAATATTGTTCAAGTCATGCCTGAGCACTACCAGGATGAATTGCATTACAAACGGGATACAGGAAACGAAACATTAATCAGCGGTCAGGTTGGCCTATTCATGGCAGCGATGTTCGGCTACAGCCATAATCCATCTCTTGAGCAGGTCGCAGGCTACTGGCTGTACTTTGGATTTGTAGCCCTTTGGATGTGGCTCATTCATAAAGGAATTTGGGAAAGAGTCCTGGCAAGAATAAAGAATAGCTTCAGTATTTCTGGCAAAACAGCTTAGGTTGAAAAAGTAAGATTTTAAGTTCAAAATATATTTTAGAATCCCTCAAAAAGGCTCGCGGCAGGCGGGTCTTTTTTCAGCTTATTTTTTCATTTAGCAGATGATAAGGATGTTTGAAATGAAAAGATTTTATCTTGTATGGGTTATGATTTTCTATCTTGGCACTCTATACGGCTATCGGTTCTGCCATGCTGTTTCTTTTGCTGCGGGCTGGGATCAGGTGGATTTTTCCCTTGCTATTAGTGAATATGATCTTATAAAAATGCAGCCCCATTTTCCTGGATATCCCTTTTTTATCCTTGGTGGAATGCTGTTTTTTACTTTTATAAAAAATCCGCCAGAGGCACTTTCCATTTTGAATATGACTATGATGCTGTTAACCACGATTCCGTTATTTTTTCTCGCAAGACACTACTTAAGTGTGAATAAAGCTGCCCTTACGGTCATGATTCTGCAATCTGTCAGCTATATTGCTGTTATGACAGGCCAGCCTATGTCGGAAGGAGCAGCCTTGGCGATCATTCCATGGTATTTATGGAGTCTGAGCGCAGCTATGAAAAAAGATAAAGTGGCAATAGGATTTATACCGGCTATTTTACTTGGACTTCTTCTTGGGGTAAGGCTATCTTATGTAGTGTTTGCTGCAGGCCTTATCTTTCAGTGGCTTGCCCTTTTTAAAAAACAAGGAAGAAAAGCAGTACCTAAGATATTAGTGTATTGCTTTATCGCTCTTATGGCCCAGCTTGTGTGGGTTTCAGCACTGGCGTTTAGTACTGGCGGATTTGCTTATCTTTTTCAGCTCGCTTTCGGCTTTACAGAAGGACATTTTTCAGACTGGGGAGGAACTGCCGCTGTACAAGCTGATCCCTTTTGGGAAACGCTATTCCTATTAATAGGCAGGAATTTGCTTTGGGTGGGTTTAGGCTCCGGAAACGTAATCGTCTTTATAATCAGTATGGTTCTTGCAGTTATCGCTGTTTTTAAGTTTAAAAATGCACGGGATTTAAAAAGGAATCCTCAATTAATACTTATGGTTTTATTGGGAGCTTTCTATTTTCTTTGGGCATTATTTGCTCAAAATATTGACAAACCAAGACATATACTTCCGCTTTTGATGCTGCTTGTTTTTTTTATTGCTGTTATTTCTCTTAGAAATTCTGGGAAATTAGTCAACGTTTTGATTGGATTGTTTATACTTGCCCAAACACTCACAGGGCTCTATTATGTAAGGAAGCAGGCTGAAGAGATACCAGCAATGTATCAGCTTGCAAGTTACCTGGAACAGAAGGAAGAAAAGTTTATTGTCTATACGTGGGAGGAAACAAGAGTATTTCAATACCTTGAGATGCCATTTTCACATAAACGAATTTATACATATCCTTTATTTTTACAGGATATTAAAAATAGAGAAGGTGCCAGCATATATGTGACCGGCAAAGCAGTTGATGGGTTCAAACAACAGGGAGCAAAAGTGGAAGAGGAATTTGTAAAAGTCAGCGAGTTTCATTCAGAACCGATATTTGATCCAGTATATCATCATATCGTGTTATATAAGTGGAATAAGGACCCGGGAGGTGAATTGGATGAATGATAATATTAGAAATAAATTGATGCTGCTTCCAGCACAGCCAGGCTGTTATTTAATGAAGGACAGGCAGGGTACTATCATTTATGTAGGAAAGGCGAAAATCCTGAAAAATCGCGTCAGATCCTATTTTACCGGTTCCCATGATGGAAAAACATTAAGGCTTGTCAATGAAATCGAGGATTTTGAATACATTGTCACTTCCTCAGATATGGAAGCATTGATTCTTGAGATGAACTTGATCAAGAAGTATGACCCAAAATACAATGTGATGTTAAAGGATGATAAGAGCTATCCTTTTATTAAGCTGACAGCTGAACGGCATCCGCGCCTGATTACAACCCGAAAGGTTAAAAAGGATAAGGGAAAGTATTTCGGACCTTATCCAAATGTGCAGGCTGCCAATGAAACGAAAAAGCTTCTGGACAGAATTTATCCGCTGCGCAAATGCTCAACCCTTCCTGATCGGGTATGCCTATACTACCATTTGGGCCAATGCCTTGCTCCTTGTGTGAAAGATGTAAGCGAAGAAGAATATAAACGCATGACAGATGAAATTGCAAGGTTCTTAAATGGGGGATACAAAGATATTAAGAAGGATTTAATGGAGAAAATGGCAGCAGCCGCAGAGGAACTTGATTTTGAGAGAGCTAAAGAGCTCCGGGATAAAATTGCCCATATCGATGCAACCATGGAAAAGCAAAAAATGACGATGACAGATTTTACAGATCGTGATGTATTCGGCTATGCGGTTGATAAAGGCTGGATGTGCGTGCAGGTTTTCTTCATTAGGCAGGGCAAACTCATTGAGAGGGATGTATCCATGTTCCCGATTCATAATGAACCTGAGGAAGAAATTTTAACATTCCTTGGCCAATTTTATTCAAAAGCCAACCATTTTAAACCGCGCGAAATATTGGCTCCCGACTCTGTTGATACTGAAATGGCAGAACAGCTTCTTGGTGTGAAAGTGTTAAAGCCACAGCGCGGCCAAAAGAAGGATCTCGTTAAGCTCGCCTATAAAAATGCGAAGATCGCTCTGCAGGAGAAGTTCTCTTTAATTGAACGGGATGAGGAACGTACGATAAAGGCAGTAGAAAATCTTGGGCAGCAGCTTGGCATCTACACTCCCCACCGAATTGAAGCATTTGATAATTCAAATATACAGGGAACAGACCCTGTTTCTGCCATGATTGTCTTTATTGATGGAAAGCCGGAGAAAAGGGAATACCGGAAATTTAAAATTAAATCTGTCAAAGGCCCTGATGACTATGAATCCATGAGGGAAGTGGTTCGCCGCAGATATACCAGGGTATTGAAAGAAGAGCTCCCTCTTCCTGATTTGATATTGATTGATGGAGGCAAAGGCCATGTGGAAGCTGTAAGAGATGTGCTTGAAAATGAGCTGGGTCTTGATATCCCTATTTCCGGGCTGGTTAAGGATGAAAAGCACAGGACATCCCAGCTCCTTTATGGCAGTCCGCTTGAGATTATTCCGCTTTCCAGAAACAGCCAGGAATTTTATTTGCTGCAGAGAATTCAGGACGAGGTTCACCGCTTTGCAATCACTTTTCACCGTCAGCTCCGTGGAAAAAGTGCTTTTCAGTCAATCCTTGACGAGATTCCGGGCATTGGCGAGAAGCGGAAAAAGCAATTGTTAAAGGCTTTTGGCTCCGTTAAGAAAATGAAAGAGGCATCCCTTGAAGACTTCAGGGAAATAGGCATACCTGCAAATGTAGCAGAAGAACTAAAGCAGCGCCTTGAGGAAAAGAACGGAAAAGCGTAACCATAAGCGATTAAATGGAGATAGACAGCCATTTTTTGATATGTTATAATAATTGAAACTTTATATCAATATCACTTTATAGCGATAAAGTATGTGTTCGAAAAGAAAGCTTTTCTAAATTTTTCGAACAGCATCGTTAAGTGAAGGTAGAGGTGCGAACTTCATCAGTAAGAGCTTGGAGAAGAATGAGCTTCCGTGAAAAGCTTTGAAAGGGAATGTTTGCCGAAGTGAAGAAAATCTCATCAATTTCTTTGCTGGTTCTGCATTAAATAAATGCAGAATTGTCAGGGCTATGCCGTCCTGGAGAGCTATCTCACTGTGTTTGCTTCTTTTTTACATTTGGCTGCACAGCAATGGGATAGTATATCTCATTGCTTTTTTTAATGTCCAAAAAACGGAAGTAAACTGGTAAAGGGTAATTTACATAGGGACGGCAAACAATACAATACAACAAGATTGTTTAGAAAGAAGGGGAAGTTGTGGGAATCATTGTGCAAAAATTCGGAGGCACCTCGGTTGGTACCGTTGACCGAATTCAAAATGTGGCCAATCGGGTGATTGAGGAAAAGAAAAGAGGAAATGATGTCGTCGTGGTGGTTTCAGCCATGGGGAAAACGACAGATCAGCTAGTCGGTATGGCAAAGGAGATCTCTCCTGCTCCAAATAAACGGGAAATGGACATGCTGCTAACAACCGGTGAACAGGTGACCATTTCTTTGCTTTCCATGGCTTTAGGTGCGAAAGGGCACCCTGCCGTCTCATTTACAGGCTGGCAGGCCGGGATTAAGACTGAACCAGTCCACGGGAATGCAAGGATATTGGACATTGATACAAATAAAATCCAAAAGGAACTGCAGCAAGGCAATATTGTCATTGTTGCCGGATTCCAGGGGATGACAGAGGATGGTTCAATCACTACATTGGGCCGCGGAGGATCGGATACTACCGCTGTTGCATTAGCGGCTGCACTAAAAGCTGATAAATGTGATATTTACACCGATGTAACCGGGGTATTTACAACCGATCCGCGGTATATAAAAAATGCAAGAAAGCTTTATTCCGTTTCCTATGATGAAATGCTTGAGCTTGCGAATTTAGGGGCAGGCGTTCTCCATCCAAGAGCAGTAGAATTTGCCAAAAACTATGGACTTCCGCTTGAAGTGCGTTCAAGTATTGAAAAGGAATCCGGAACAATTATTGAGGAGGAAGTAAAAATGGAACAAAACTTGGTCGTGCGCGGTGTGGCATTTGAAGATGATATTACAAGGGTGACAATACTCGGCCTTCCTAATTCACTTACTGGCTTATCAACCATATTCTCAGCACTTGCTAAAAATCACATTAATGTGGACATCATTATTCAAAGCATGACAGAGGCCAAAACCACCAACCTGTCATTCTCGATCAAAAATGAAGATCTGACTGATACTGTAAAGGTATTGGAAAAGAATAGGGCTAGTTTAAATTACGAACGCATTGAATGGGAGTCAGGACTGGCGAAAGTCTCGATTGTAGGATCAGGTATGATTTCCAATCCAGGGGTGGCAGCAGAAATGTTTGAAGTGCTTTCAGATAATGAAATACAGGTGAAAATGGTCAGCACATCGGAAATAAAGGTTTCTGCTGTGGTGAAAAACGAAAAAATGCTTGAAGCAGTTGATGCGTTGCATGAAGCCTTCCAGCTGTCAGGTTCTGCGGTAAAAGCCTAATTTTAGACACGAGGTAAATAAATTTGCTGTGTTATAGGATCATTGTTGATTTGGCTGTGGATTGAAGCGGAATGTGCGAGATCCTCGAAAATGCTTCGCATTTCCTTCTTAGGTGTAAAATTGGGAAGTTCATTCAAAAGTCCTGCGGGAAAAGCGAGTCAAAGGGAGACCCCACAGGTGCAGGTGCCGAGAAGCCCCGGGACTGCCCCGGTTGGCTGAGCACCTGAAGCAAAACCAACAAGCTAATTTAACAGAGCCAAAAACATAAACAAAAAGCTTTCAAAAGGAAATTTTTTGAAAGCTTTTTGCCCAAACTTAAATGAAATCACACGGAAGCATCTTTTTTATCCCATTTTACTGTGATTTGGATTTTTCCGGTTTTTTTGCGTGGATGTTCAAAGGCTTCGCAAATGACATCCTTCTGAAATTCTATTTGCTGGGCTATAAACCCAGCTTCAAGCTGAAAGGTGCAGTCATCATTCTTTTTGCATCGGTCGGTGATCAGGGGGCTGGATAATTCCATTTCAACTTCGTGCTTTGTTTCGTTTTTTATGGAAAGGTTTCCCCAGCCGGCGCTATGGAAAAACTCGGCAAGATGTTCGGCTGAACCAAGAGGATATTTGCGTGCAAGCCTTTTGCCGGCCCAATATAAAATTTCCGGTGCTTCATTGCCTAATAGGTCACGAAGCAGCACTTCCCGGATTAGTTCATATCCAAATACCGGGACTGACTGTATATGATCTTCGTTAGTGGATTTCGCAGATGCTAATTCGCTCAATAGTCTCCCCTCTTTCTATTATTCTATTATATACAATATGCAGAGGGTTTTAATATCCATTCAAGAAAAAATAGCACGATTTGCACAGAAAATATTACTATTTTAGTATATGCGAGGCTTAGAGTTTCAGCCAAGCTGAAAGCATGTTGGTGACTGGTTTTAAAGCTATTAATATTTTTTAAAAATTTTTTTAATATGGAACATTTTATGTATCCGTTTTCTTGACGCTCTATTATCTTGGGAGTAAAATGGACATGTCACATAATTGTAAGAAAATGAATAACATTTTCGAGATGATGTCCTGAGCGGGGGCTCAGCATCATTTTTTACAAATCAGGGGGGGAAAGTTTATGGCAGGTAATCGAGAGTTTTTTAATCGCAGATTGCATTCATTACTTGGGGTTATACCAGTTGGGCTGTTTTTGGTTCAGCACCTTGTAGTGAACCATTTTGCAACAGGGGGAGAGGAATCTTTTAATAATGCTGCGCATTTTATGGAAAGTCTTCCATTCAGGATTTTCCTTGAAACGTTTGTTATTTATTTACCTTTGTTGTTCCATGCAATTTATGGTCTTTATATTGCTTTTACTGCGAAAAATAATACGAGCAGATTTGGATTCTTCCGCAACTGGATGTTTATGCTCCAGCGTGTAACGGGTGTTATTACTTTGGTGTTTGTTGCATGGCATGTTTGGGAAACTCGTGTGCAGGCCGCTTTTGGAGCAGATGTTAACTTTCAAATGATGGAGAACATCTTATCAAATCCATTTATGTTCTGGTTCTATATTATTGGCGTTATTTCTGCGATTTTCCACTTCGCTAATGGCCTTTGGTCATTCCTTGTAAGCTGGGGAATTACAGTATCACCTCGTTCTCAGGTTATTTCAACTTATGTAACAATCGGTATTTTTATCGCACTTTCTATTGTGGGCGTACGTGCGCTTACAGCATTCATTTAATAGACATTAAAACACTATCAGACTATGTTCGGATATTAAAAATAAGAAATATAAGCTTTGAAGCTAGGCAGCTGTCTAGCTCCACAAGGCAAGCTTCGCTAGCATAAATTGCCCTCGGCTAAAAGCGGCAGCTTTTAGGATAGAAGCCATCGGCTTAAGGGAATTATCGCCGATAAGCGGGCGCCTTGCGCTTTTCTTAGTATTAGGATTAAGGGAGTGAGTCACGATGGGTAAAGGAAAGGTAATAGTTGTCGGCGGCGGATTAGCCGGTTTAATGGCGACAATTAAAGTTGCAGAATCAGGGACTCCGGTTGAATTATTTTCGTTAGTGCCGGTTAAACGTTCTCACTCTGTTTGTGCCCAGGGCGGTATTAACGGAGCAGTAAATACAAAAGGAGAAGGAGATTCTCCTTATATTCATTTTGACGATACAATCTATGGCGGTGACTTTTTGGCAAACCAGCCGCCTGTTAAAGCAATGGCAGAAGCTGCACCAGGAATCATTCATTTATTTGACCGAATGGGTGTTATGTTTAACCGTACACCTGAAGGATTACTTGACTTCCGACGCTTTGGTGGAACACAGCATCACCGTACAGCATTCGCTGGTGCTACAACTGGCCAGCAGCTGCTTTATGCGATGGACGAGCAGGTTCGCCGCCATGAAGTTGCCGGTTTGGTAACAAAGTATGAAGGATGGGAATTCTTAGGGGTAGTGATCGATGATGATGGAGCTTGTAAAGGTGTCGTTGCCCAGAACCTGACTTCAATGGAAATTAAATCCTTCGCTGCAGATGCAGTTATTATGGCTTCGGGCGGACCGGGGATTATTTTCGGTAAATCAACTAACTCTGTCATTAACACTGGCTCAGCTGCTTCGATCGTTTATCAGCAAGGTGTCTATTATGCAAATGGAGAATTTATACAAATTCATCCAACTGCCATTCCGGGAGATGATAAGCTCCGCCTTATGAGTGAATCAGCCCGCGGTGAAGGTGGACGAGTTTGGACATATAAAGATGGTAAACCTTGGTACTTCCTTGAGGAGAAATATCCTGCCTATGGAAACCTGGTGCCACGTGATATTGCTACACGTGAAATCTTTGACGTGTGCGTTAACCAAAAGCTTGGTATTAATGGAGAAAACATGGTTTACCTGGATCTTTCCCATAAGGACCCTAAGGAACTTGATATTAAGCTTGGCGGAATCATTGAAATTTATGAGAAATTCCAGGGTGAAGACCCTCGTAAGGTTCCAATGAAAATCTTCCCTGCAGTCCATTATTCCATGGGCGGTCTATGGGTTGATTATGACCAAATGACAAACATTCCTGGCTTGTTCGCTGCAGGTGAGTGTGATTATTCACAGCACGGTGCAAACCGTTTAGGTGCCAACTCTCTTCTTTCAGCCATTTATGGCGGTATGGTTGCCGGCCCTAATGCAGTAAAATACATCAGCGGTTTGGATAAGAGTGCTGAAGATCTTCCTTCATCATTATTTGACCGTTATGTTAAACAGGAAGAAGAAAAGTGGAACAATATTATGTCTCTTGATGGCACAGAGAATGCCTATGTCCTTCATAAAGAGCTTGGCGAATGGATGACTGATAATGTAACAGTTGTTCGCCATAATGACAGACTTCTAAAGACCGATGAAAAAATTGTTGAGCTTATGGAGCGATATAAGAACATCAACATTAACGATACGGCGAAGTGGAGCAACCAGGGAGCAAGCTTTACCCGCCAATTGCAGAATATGCTTCAATTGGCACGCGTTATTACAATCGGTGCATATAACCGTAATGAAAGCCGCGGTGCCCACTATAAGCCTGATTTCCCTGAACGTAATGATGAGGAATTCCTTAAAACAACAATGGCGAAGTTTGTAGATGCAAATTCCGCTCCTGAATTCCATTATGCAGATGTAGACGTAAGTTTAATTAAACCGCGTAAGCGTGATTATTCTAAAAAGAAAGGGGAGAACTAAACCATGCAAGAAACTAAAGCTAAAACTGTCCGTTTTATAATAAGCCGCCAGGATACTCCTGATTCAGCCCCTTATCAGGAAGAGTTTGAGCTTGGCTACCGTCCAAATATGAACGTTATATCTGCCCTTATGGAAATCCGCCGTAACCCGGTTAATGTAAAAGGTGAAATGACTACACCGATTTCCTGGGATATGAACTGTCTTGAAGAGGTTTGCGGAGCTTGTTCCATGGTGATTAATGGCAAGCCGCGCCAGTCATGTACTGCACTTGTAGACCAGCTTGAACAGCCAATCCGACTTGAGCCGATGCGCACTTTCCCTGTAGTCCGTGACTTGCAGGTAGACAGAAGCCGTATGTTCGATTCTTTGAAAAAAGTTAAGGCATGGATTCCGATTGACGGAACTTACGATTTGGGACCAGGACCACGTATGCCTGAAAGAAAACGACAATGGGCATATGAGCTGTCAAAATGCATGACTTGTGGAGTATGCCTTGAAGCTTGTCCGAATGTAAATAGCAAATCCGATTTCATTGGACCAGCACCTTTATCACAAGTTCGTTTATTCAATGCTCATCCAACTGGAGAAATGAATAAAGCGGAACGTCTGGAGCAAATCATGGGTGATGGCGGACTTGCCAATTGCGGTAACTCCCAAAACTGTGTACAGTCCTGCCCGAAAGGCATTCCTTTAACAACTTCCATTGCGGCACTTAACCGTGATACAACATTCCAGTCTTTCAAAAATTTCTTTGGAAGTGACCAGATTTAACATTACAGAAAACCCCTTTCCATTTTGGAGAGGGGTTTTTTAAGCTGTATTTTTATCATTTGTTTCTTTGGGTTGCTAACTAAATTTAATCACTGAGATGATTGGAGTGGAAGTGCGAGATTCTCGAAAATGCTATCGCACTTTCTTCATGCGGTATTCATTCGAGGATGCTTATTCAATGTCCTGCGGGAGCAGCATACCAAGGGAGACCCCGCAGACGCAGAGCGTCGAGGAGCGTCGGTAGCCCCGTTGTTTCGCTGAGTTGCAACGGAAATCAACGTGCTGAATTAATTTAGAGTCATTACCTTTTAAATCGGCGCTGAAGGGTTTTCAAATAATTCGAAAAACACTATAATAAAATAAAACAGAGTGAATGCTCATTCATAAAATCGGGAGGAAACACCATGGGAAAATTAAACTATATAGACGATTTTAAAACATGGGAAGAAGAATTCATCTTTTTTCATCCCGTTAAGGTGCGCTTTTCTGAAACAGATATGTTTGGACATTTGAACAATACTGTTCCTTTCACATATTATGAAGAAGCGAGGATTGAATTCTTTAAAAGCAAAGGATTTATGCAGGATTGGGTAAAACCAGATAACGAAACAATCCCGGTTGTTGCGGACCTTCAATGCGATTTTTTAAGTCAGGTATTCTTTGATGAAGAGATCAAAATATATGTCAAGGCTGCTGCCATCGGAAATTCTTCTGTCGATCTGCACTATATGGGCAAGAAACCAGATGGATCAATTTGTTTTGCTGGCAGAGGGACGATGGTGCAGATATCCAAGAAGAACGGCAAAGGTGTCCCGTGGACTGAAGAGATGAAAGAATTGCTGAAGAGCGGAGTGAAAGTACGAGCCTAGCGGCTCAAAGACATATTTTTAAAAATAACTTTCTCCTTTATGTAAATATAGTCACTTCAGCACTTTTGCTGACATATGATATGGTGACTAAATATATACCCATCCCGCGGTTCATAGCTGGCGAAAGGCAAGGAGGGTTACAATACTTGAAGGAGAATGAATATACTCACAAGCCGTTACTCACCAAACGAGAAAGAGAAGTATTCGAATTGTTAGTACAAGACAAAACAACAAGGGAAATCGCTGGTGAATTGTTTATAAGCGAAAAAACGGTTCGGAACCACATTTCCAATGCCATGCAAAAGCTTGGTGTAAAGGGGCGTTCACAAGCTGTTGTAGAGCTCCTTCGAATGGGAGAGCTAGAACTTTAATCTAGACCGGCTATCCTTCTGGGATGCCGGTTAACACATTTATATGGGTTTTTTTAAGGCAGGGATTTATTTCTGTCTTGAAATTTGTGCCGAAAAAGGTGAAAATAAATGCACAAGGGCAAAAAATTAACCTTTATTTAAAGAGTATATAGTATCTTAATTTCGATAATGTTTAGTTCTGGGCACCATCGATCAGTTTGAGTCCTTTAGCCAATAGGCGGGTGCCTGGCGCTTTTCTTTAAATCGTAAAAGCTGAAATGGGAGTGTTTATGAATGAAGCTTGAAGATCCTAAAACAAACGAAATACATGATGTTGTGGCTGACATAGAAAAAGACCTAAGATACATATCCGGTATAATCAAGCAAAAAGGACGGGAAATCTTAAGTGATTTTACAATCACACCGCCGCAATTCGTAGCATTGCAATGGCTTTTTGAAGAAGGCGATATGACTATAGGCGAGCTCTCAAATAAAATGTATCTTGCCTGCAGCACGACAACAGACCTGGTTGACCGCATGGAAAAGAACAATCTGGTAAAAAGGGTCAAAGATCCAAACGATCGGAGAGTAGTCCGCATCCAACTGTTGGAAGAAGGCGAACGGATTATTGAAGAGGTTATTAAGAAGAGGCAGGAATACTTGAAAGAAGTTCTAAAGGACTTCACAAACGAAGAGGTATTGTTCCTTAAAGATAACTTAATGAAGTTACATCAAGATATGCGCATAGAATGAGGCGGTACGTTTGAAAGAACCTATAGGAATTATTGACTCCGGAGTTGGAGGCTTAACTGTCGCGAAAGAAATTATGCGGCAGCTGCCAAATGAAGACATTGTTTACCTCGGTGACACGGCCCGCTGTCCCTACGGCCCTCGCAGTGGAGATGAGGTTAAAGCTTTTACATGGCAAATGACTCAGTATTTATTAGGAAAAAATATTAAGATGCTTGTAATCGCATGTAATACAGCTACAGCAGTAGCGCTCGAAGAAATTCGCCGGGAACTGTCCATCCCTGTTATTGGTGTTATTTTTCCTGGTGCAAGATCAGCCATTAAAGTAACGCAAAACAATACAATCGGTGTTATCGGAACGGAAGGTACGGTCAAGAGCAGAGCCTATGAAAAAGCCTTGATTCAAATTAACAGTAAATCGATCGTTCACAGTCTCGCATGTCCAAAGTTTGTTCCGCTTGTTGAAAGCGGGGAATATGAAGGGCCTGTTGCTAAAAAAATAGTGGCTGAAACACTGCACCCCTTAAAAGGCAGAGGAATGGATACACTTATTCTTGGATGTACACATTACCCTCTTTTAGAGCCGATTATTAAAAATGTTATGGGAAAAGACGTAAAGGTAATTAGTTCTGGTGAAGAAACCGCAAGGGAAGCAAGTACCATTCTCCATCATCACGGATTACTGAAGGAGAACCTTGAAGAACCCGAATATAAATTTTTTACAACAGGATCCACTGCAATTTTTTCAAAAATTGCATCCAAATGGCTTAAAATACCTGTGAATAAAGCAGAAAAAATGACGCTTTAACTTTTAAAGTCCTGCAAACACCTTCTAATCGTATTATTACAGAAGGTGTTTTTCGATTTTCTTTAAGGTTACAATGAAAAGAAAGCTTTGGTATCATGAAATGTGAAATACAAAAAACTAATTGAGTTGGTGATCGATTTGCTGGCACAAGCTGAAAACTATTTGAATGAGTATTTTGGATATACCTCATTCCGTCCAGGACAAAAGGAGATAATCCAAAATATTATTGGACAAACCAATACCCTAGGAATTCTTCCGACAGGAGGCGGAAAGTCAATCTGTTTCCAAATTCCCGCTCTTGTACTCCCCGGAACGGCCATCGTCATTTCTCCGTTAATCTCCTTAATGAAAGATCAGGTAGATGCCCTATTGACTGCCGGAATCCCTGCTGCTTATATCAACAGTTCATTGTCTGCTGATGAGTACCAAAACATAATGGCTGGAATACGTCATGGCGAATATAAGCTTGTTTATGTCGCGCCGGAACGGTTCGATTCACACTCGTTTTTAGAGCTGTTAAATGAAGTGCCTATCAGTGAAATTGTTTTTGATGAGGCTCATTGCATTTCGCAATGGGGCCATGATTTCAGGCCAAGCTACCGTTCTGTTGTCAGCCAGCTTGGCAGCCTGAATCAGAAACCTGTGGTCGCTGCATTGACTGCAACCGCGACACGGGATGTGGCGGATGATATTCGAAGGCTATTAAATATTGGCGAGGAAGATACTTTTATTACCGGTTTTGCACGGGAAAACCTGGCTTTTCAAGTAATGAAGGGTGTTAATAAAAGAGATTTTATTATTCAATGCCTTGAAAAACACAAAAATGAAGCGGGCATCATCTATACTTCCAGCCGCAGGGAAACAGACCAGCTTCATCAATTTTTAATAGGAAAGAGCTATTCTGTTGCGAAATACCATGCCGGTTTAAAGGAAGAAGATCGAAAAAAAGCCCAAGATGCGTTTGTTTATGATGAAGCGGAAATTATGATTGCTACAAATGCGTTTGGGATGGGGATTGACAAATCCAATGTCAGATATGTTATCCACTATAATCTGCCCCGCAATATTGAAGCCTATTATCAGGAAGCAGGAAGAGCGGGAAGAGACGGAGAGGAGAGCATGTGCTATTTGCTGTTTGCTCCGCAGGATATTCAACTCCAAAAGTTCCTAATAGAAGAAAGCAATTTGGACCGTCACAAAATGGAGCAGGAATACAGCAAATTAAAGGAAATGGTGAATTATTGCCATACTGAAAAATGCCTCCAATCCTATATCATTGAATACTTTGATGAGGATGCAGAATCGTTCAGCTGCGGAAAATGCAGCAGCTGTTTGGATGACCGTAAAAGCATAGATATTACACAGGAAGCTTTAATGATCTTTTCGTGCATTAAACGGATGGGAGAGAGGTTCGGGATTACATTAACCGCTCAGGTTTTAAGAGGATCCCATAATAAAAGAATCCGCGAAATGAACTTTAATCAGCTATCCACATTCGGGTTATTAAATAACCGTAAGGAAAAAGAGATTGCAGACATTATGAATTACCTGCTTGCTGAAGGCTTTTTAGCTTTAACGGACGGAAAGTTTCCAACTGTTAAGCTCTCAGCAAATGCGGTTCCGGTTTTAAAAGGACAGGAAAAGATCGCCATGAAAATTAAAGATCCTGATCTTATGCAGGAAACAGAAGAAAATGATGAACTATTCTCCGTTTTACGCAATTTAAGAAAAAAGCTCGCAGACGAGGAAAAAGTCCCGCCATATATTGTGTTTGCCGATACTACATTGAAAGAAATGAGCAGGTGCTTCCCTATTAACGAGGAAATGATGCTAAACATTAAAGGCGTTGGGCAAATGAAGTTTGATAAGTATGGAGAGTACTTTATCGACGAAATTAAAAGCTTTGTTGAGGAACATAAGATTAAGGCTGTCCCTGTTAAGGAAAAATCGGCAGAGATTGAAGAGCCTCTGGATGACCGCCCCAGTTACCTGATTTCATTTGAATTTTATAAGGATGGGGTACCGATTAGGGAAATAGCCAAAAAGCGAAACTTTTCACCGATAACGATCCAGGAACATATACTCCGGTCCATAAAAGAAGGCAATACAGTTATATGGTCAGATATTTTTGATGATACAGAAGAAAAGCTGGTCATGGAAGCGGTGGATAAAGTTGGAAGGGACAAGCTTAAGCCGATTAAGGAAGAACTTCCTGAAGAAATCGATTATTTCAAAATAAAAGCTGTGCTGGTTAAGAACGATCTGCAGGAACAAAAATAGCACAAGGGAGAGAAGCTCTAATTGGGCTTCTTTTTGTGTGACTGCAATTTTTAGAGTTTGTGTTCCCTATAATTAATTTTGGCTAACCTGAAAGGAGAACCTGAGCCTGCTCAGTGCGTAATTGAAGATTCCAAGGATTGAAATGAAAGTAGAGATGGGCAGTTATCGATGCCTGAATCAAGCGGTTTGTCCAAATTTGTCAAAAATCTATTAACACTTTTCTCCCGAAAGGCGGTCTAAATTACAGATAGGCTCGTATACATGTAGTACAAACTGTCTCAGGGGGGATTAAATATGTCTATAAATAAAAAATCGACTATAGTTTCAGCTGTTCTCGTTTCATCCGTTTTATTATCAGGGTGCGGATTATTTGGAAGCCAGGGAAAGGAAAAAGTAGATCCGCCAAAAGAAGTAACATATTCTGATGAAGGAGGAAAGGTAGCTGAAGAAACAAACGGCACAGAAATGGAAACAGCAGAAAACGAAGATGGTGTGGTAGCAAATCTTCAAATTGAGCTTTATTTGATTGATAAAAATGGCTATGTTGTACCACAGACGCTGGAGCTTCCGAAAACAAATTCAGTTGCTACACAGGCTTTGGAATACCTGGTAGAAAACGGCCCTGTAACCGACCTGCTTCCTAACGACTTCAGAGCAGTCCTCCCAGCTGATACAAAGGTTTCAGTCAATATTAAGGATAAAGTTGCTACTGTGGACTTTTCCAAGGAGTTTCAGGAATACGCTCCTGAAGATGAAATGAAGATTCTGGAATCTGTTACTTGGACGCTTACGCAATTTGACTCCATTGATAAGGTGAAGCTGACTTTGAACGGGCATGAATTAAAAGAAATGCCTGTAAATGGAACGCCAATTGCCGCATCAATAAGCAGAGCCAATGGAATTAACATGGACACGACAGAAGTAGTTGATATAACCAATACAAAACCGGTTACAGTGTACTACCTTGGCGGGGATGAAGAAAACTATTATTATGTTCCTGTCACAAAACGTGTAAGCAATAAAATGGAAAACAAAGTCGAAGCTGTAGTAACCGAATTGATTAAAGGGCCAAACTATGCTTCCAATCTGGTAACAGACTTCCTGCCGGATGTTCAGCTGCTTAATGATCCTAAAGTGGAGGATGGAAAAGTCACTCTTAACTTTAACGAAAACGTGTTTAGCAGCTTTGAAGATAAAATGATCTCCCAGCATCTGTTGAATGCCCTTGTCCTCTCATTAACTGAACAAAAAGGGATCGAGAGTGTTGCTGTCACAGTTGATGGAAATGCAGAAATTGTGAATGAGAATGGGGAAAAGTTAACAGAGCCAGTAACACGTCCAGAAAATGTGAATACGGGAAGTTTTTAAAAAAGCGGATTTTGTTATACTATATAGTAACAGGAAAAAGAGGTAGGCATTTATTGCCGCCTCTTCTTTGTTGCAGAAAAACGCACTGCGAAATTAAATTGCAGTTCCCTTCAAAAATTACAAACCTTTTATACAGAGAAGGGAAGTTTTTCTGTTTAAGACGAATGAATGGATATTAAAGGGGGAATCAGCTTTGCGCGCAGATGGACGTGAACCAATGCAGCTCAGGCCTATACATATTGAAACAGATTACTTAAAGCATCCCGAGGGCTCTGTTCTTATTACAGTAGGAGATACAAAGGTGATTTGTACAGCTAGTATCGATGAGAGAGTGCCGCCATTTATGAGGGGCCAGGGAAAAGGCTGGATAACAGCTGAATATTCCATGCTGCCAAGAGCTACAGAACAGAGAAATATTAGAGAAGCGGCTAAAGGCAAGATTTCCGGAAGAACAATGGAAATCCAGCGCCTGATCGGCCGTGCCCTTCGTGCTGTTGTAGATTTAGAGGCACTTGGAGAAAGAACTGTCTGGCTGGATTGTGACGTAATACAAGCCGACGGAGGCACACGGACAGCTTCTATTACAGGTGCATTCATTGCAATGGCACAGGCAATGGACAAGCTTTACAACAATAAGAAGCTTCCGCAGTACCCGGTCAATGATTTTCTTGCTGCTACAAGTGTGGGGATACTCGATAATAAGCAGGCGGCAGTAGACTTAAATTATATTGAGGACTCTTCAGCACAAGTGGATATGAATGTAGTCATGACAGGCAGCGGAGAATTTGTAGAACTTCAGGGTACAGGGGAAGAGGCGACATTTTCGTATGCACAGCTTCAGGAACTATTAGGTGCTGCCCAAGGAGGCATCTCAGAGCTGTTTGAGCAGCAAAAGGCTGCACTTGGAGAGAAAATCACAACAAGTATTAATAATAAAAGAGAGAAGCTGGAGGGTAAGGTATAGCATGCAAGAAGTTATAATCGCTACAAAAAATGCAGGCAAAGCAAGGGAGTTTGAGCGGATGTTCAAGCCTCTTGGCTATGAGGTCAAAACTTTATTGGACTATCCTGACTTTCATGATGTAGAAGAAACCGGCACCACCTTTGAAGAGAATGCCATTTTAAAAGCTGAAACGGTTGCCAATGCGTTCAGAAGAATGGTCATTGCTGATGATTCGGGACTGATGATAGATGCGCTGGAGGGCAGGCCTGGCATTTATTCTGCGCGCTATGCGGGTGAAGAGAAAAACGACCAGAAAAACATGGACAAAGTTTTGAAGGAGATGGAGAACACACCCGATAACAGCAGGCAGGCGAGATTTTACTGCGCGCTGGCAATTGCTGCACCTGGAAAAGAAACATTAACAGTTGCAGGGACCTGCGAAGGCTTTATTTTGAGAGAGAAAAGAGGTACTCATGGGTTTGGCTATGATCCCATCTTCTTTGCGGAGGAGAAAGGAAAAGCAATGGCAGAGCTAAAGCCTGAAGAAAAAAGCCAAATCAGTCATCGGGCAAAGGCGCTAAAAAAGCTTGAAGAGCTTCTCCCTGCTTTTCTTTCCGGAAATGAAAAAGCATGAAAATACTCATTCTGAGCGACAGCCATGGCCTAACTTCCGAACTGAAGCAAATCCGTAACAAGCATGCTGGGATGGATCTTTTGATTCATTGCGGAGATTCGGAACTGCAAGCTGATGACGAATCTATTAAAGGGTATTCTGCAGTAAGGGGAAATTGTGACTTTGAGACAGGATTCCCGGAAGATCGTTTTGAAGAAGTTGAAGGGCTGCGCCTGTTTGTTACACATGGCCATAGGTATTCTGTAAAGTCTACACTAATGAATCTCACTTACCGCGCACGTGAAATGGAAGCGGATATTGTATGTTTTGGTCATTCGCATTATCTGGGAGCTGAAATGGTTGATAACACTTTATTTATTAATCCTGGAAGTATCAGGCTGCCAAGGGGAAGAAGAGAAAAAACATATATAATCCTGGAGGCTAAGGAAAGAGATATTACTCTGGATGTTTATGATTTAGCCACAGGGAAAATGCCACGTCTGTCTCAAAAATTTTCACTGGCAAAAAAGGAATAACTTGATTATAATAACTGAGGGGAGCAAGGCTTCCCTCAATCACAAAAAACTTTCAATAAAGTGTTGACTTCGGATTGTTTGTCTAATATAATAAAACTTGTCTTTAAGATAATCTTTCTCGAAAACAGACAGAAGTTATTATATTATACGTCCCAGTAGCTCAGCAAAGCGTAAACGTCACTGAAGTAACATCTTTGTAGCTTTGTTCCGACGCATATACTTCCTTGAAAGACTAGAAGAGGAAGGAACAGGATAGTAAGAAACCTACTGTAGTAGTAAAGATTTAATTAATATATTATACGTCCCAGTAGCTCAGCAGGATAGAGCAACGGCCTTCTAAGCCGTCGGTCGGGAGTTCGAATCTCTCCTGGGACGCCATTTACACACCTAGCAACACTACATATCTTACCGAATTTTACTCACCATTTTGGTGAGTTTTTTTGTGCCCTAAGATCCTCTAGCACCCCTCCTGCAAAGTTATCTGGGATCCCTACAGATTATAAAATTTTAAAAAATTTTTTTTCTCAAGGAATGTGAATATATCAACATTGTAAGCGGATACAGCTAAACCGATTAATCTAAATTATCAAATAATTCATAAAAAGGGTGTTGACGACTGTTCAAAATGGGCGTAAGATAGTCCTCAATATAAGAAATCAAAACCTGAATTAAACAGAATCGCAAAAGCAAAATTAAAATATTCTGTATAGAAATTTGCAGATTTTTTTAAGCTAAAAATTCAGTGGTTTAAAGTGTTAAATTATTTGTACTTAGTGAGAGGTGTTTTTCGTGCCTGAACAGTGGATCTTTTTAAACGGAGAATTCGTCACAAAAGAAAACGCGAAAATTTCTGTTTATGACCATGGTTTTCTTTATGGCGATGGAGTTTTTGAAGGTATCAGGGTTTACAGCGGAAATATTTTTAGAATGAAAGAGCATATGGATCGCCTGTATCGATCAGCAAAGTCAATTATGCTTAACATTCCGTATACAAAAGAAGAGTTCACTGACCTGGTGGTAAAAACGGTTGAACGAAACCAGCATGAAAGTGCTTATATTCGAATAGTGGTGTCAAGGGGAGTCGGCGATCTTGGTCTGGATCCAAACAACTGCAGGAGCGCCAATGTTGTTATCATTGTAGAGCCTCTGGCCATTTTCCCTAAACATCTTTACGAAACAGGATTGGAAATTGTAACAGTTGCAACCCGGCGAAACAGACCCGATGTATTAAGTCCAAAAGTAAAATCCCTGAACTATTTGAATAATATTCTTGTCAAAATTGAAGCCCGCCTTGCCAATGTGAATGAAGCATTAATGCTAAATGATCAAGGCTATGTAGCGGAAGGCTCGGCAGATAATGTATTTATTATAAAGGACGGGGTATTCTACACTCCTCCTGGTTATATCGGAGCATTGGAAGGAATCACAAGAAACGCTGTGATCGATATAGCAAGAGAGCTTGGATATGAAGTGAAGGAAGAACCCTTTACAAGGCATGATGTGTACACAGCTGATGAGGTTTTCTTAACCGGCACTGCCGCGGAAGTCATCGCAGTTGTAAAAGTGGATGGCCGGACAATAGGTGACGGCGTTCCGGGAAGTTACACAAAAAATCTCCTGGAGAAATTCAGGGAGCGGGTTGTGCAGAAGGGATTAAGGTAATCTCGCTGGCAGCTCCGCACGTAAGCTGAAAAAATAACTTAAACAAATAGGAAAAGCGTGGAAGAGGATAAGTAGTTTTATGACAAGGCGTTCACAGAGAGCCGGAGCTGCTGAAAACCGGCAATGCCCTCATAAAATGAACTCACCTCGGAGCGCAGGCCTGAAAGATGATCATCGAGTAGGGGCTGCCGGGTGTGCTTCACCCGTTATCAAAACGGATAGCAATTTTGCTATCCATGAGTGCACGCATCAAGCGTGAATCAGGGTGGTACCGTGGAACAGGTTATCAAAGCCTTTTCATCCCTTAAGCCTATAATCAATAGGTTTGTATGGGGTGGAAGGGCTTTTTATATTGGATTAAAAAACAAGAGGAGGTTATCAACAAATGTTGCAGGAAGCTGCCTTAACAGAAACCAAAACGGAGACCGAACCGGTTACCGGTGCAGATCTGTTATTAAGAGCCTTGGAGAAAGAAAATGTTGAAGTGATTTTTGGTTATCCGGGAGGAGCTGTTCTTCCAATTTACGACAAGCTGTATGATTCAAAGATTCTTCATGTTTTACCCCGCCATGAGCAGGGAGGTATTCATGCAGCCGAAGGATATGCCCGAATCTCAGGAAAGCCGGGTGTTGTGATTGCCACGTCAGGACCGGGAGCTACAAATATTGTAACCGGACTTGCGGATGCCATGATGGATTCACTTCCGCTTATTGTTTTTACAGGCCAGGTGGCAACAGGCGTTATTGGATCGGATGCCTTTCAGGAGGCGGACATCCTCGGGATAACAACCCCTATCACAAAATATAACTATCAGATCCGCAGCATCGAAGATATACCGAGAGTAGTAAAAGAAGCCTTTTATATAGCTTCAACTGGAAGACCTGGACCGGTACTCATCGATGTTCCTAAAGATATCGCAGCATCTGCAGCAGAGCCGCCAGATGACCAGGAAGTTAATTTACCGGGGTACCAGCCAACATTAAAGCCTAATTATTTGCAGATCCGAAAATTAACCGAAGCAGTTAGCAGAGCAAAAAAGCCTGTGATTTTGGCAGGAGCGGGAGTTCTTCATGCAAGGGCTTCCGGGGAGTTAAAGGAGTACGCAGAGCAGCAGCAGATTCCGGTTATCCATACATTGCTCGGGCTTGGAGGATTCCCGGCTAATCATCCGCTGTTCATCGGAATGGCAGGGATGCACGGCTGCTATGCAGCCAATATGGGATTGACAGAATGTGATTTGCTAATAAATATTGGTGCGCGGTTTGATGACAGGCTGACAGGAAATCTAAATCATTTTGCACCAAATGCAACAGTGGCCCATATTGATATCGACCCTGCCGAAATCGGAAAAAACGTTCCAACCTCCATCCCGATTGTGGCAGATGCAAAAGAAGCCCTTGAGCAGCTGATCCAGCAGGATGGCAAACCGCCAGCACATAAAAAATGGATCGAAACCATCCAGCAATGGCAGGAGGAATATCCTTACTTCTACGAGAAAGAAACAGCAGGTTTAAAGCCTCAAAAGGTTATGGAAATGCTCCATTCCAAAACTGGAGGAGATGCGATTGTGGTAACAGACGTAGGACAGCATCAAATGTGGGCAGCCCAGTATTACCGCTTTAATAAAGCGGACAGATGGGTAACCTCAGGCGGTCTGGGTACTATGGGATTTGGCTTTCCTGCAAGCATAGGTGCACAGCTGGCCGATCCTGAAGCATGTGTGCTCGCTGTTTGCGGAGATGGCGGTTTTCAAATGTCCACTCAGGAGCTGGCAGTCATAAAAGAACTGAACTTGCCTGTAAAAATAGTTATTTTAAATAATATGGCTCTCGGCATGGTTCGCCAATGGCAGGAAATCTTTTATGAATCGCGCTTTTCACACAGTAAAATTCCTGTACAGCCATCGTTTGTTAAACTGGCGGAAGCATACGACATTAAAGGCTATGTAATCCAAACAGAAGAAGAGGCTGAAGCTATTTTAGATGAAGTGCTTCATAGCCGTGAACCGGTTCTTTTGGACTTCAGAGTCGATCAGGGTGAAAATGTATATCCAATGATTGCCCCTGGAAAAGGACTTCACGAAATGGTAGGTGTTAAACCATGAAAAGAGTAATTTGCCTGACTGTAATGAACAGGCCAGGCGTCCTGAACAGAATTACAAATCTATTTTCAAAAAGAAATTTTAATATAGAGAGTATCTCTGTCGGCCTTTCCGAACACGAAGGGATGTCCAGAATAACCTGTGTCGTCCATGTAGAGGATGATAGGGCCAGCGAACAAATTACCAAACAATTAAACAAGCAAATTGATGTCATTAAAGTAACGGATATTACTGACCAGTCAATTGTTGCAAGAGAACTTGCTCTCATCAAAGTTCAGGCAGTTCCATACACCAGGAATGAAATATACTCTTTGATTGAGCCATTCAGGGCTTCGGTTATTGATGTAAGCAAGGACAGCATGACGATTCAAATAACCGGAGAATCTGATAAAGTCGAAGCTTTCATTGACTTGATTAAACCGTACGGCATTAAAGAGCTTGCCCGAACCGGAACAACTGCATTTCCAAGGGGAACTCAGCGTTCTTCCCAGCAGCAGAAGTCTTATTCCATTGTTTAATATCAATTTATAAAATTAATAATCTAATAAACTTTAAAAAAGAGAGGGAGATTTAAAATGGCAAAAATGTATTATAACGGAGATGCAAATCCATCATATTTAAACGGAAAGAAAGTAGCGGTAATCGGGTATGGATCCCAGGGGCATGCACACGCCCTAAATATGAGAGACAGCGGTGTTGATGTTGTAATCGGTCTTCGAAAAGGAAAATCATGGGAAAAAGCAACAGAAGACGGGTTTCAGGTATATACAGTAGGGGAAGCAACTGCCCAGGCAGATGTGGTTATGATTCTATTGCCTGATGAACTTCAGCCAAAGGTATATAAGGAAGAAATCGAACCAAATCTAACCAGCCAGGCATTAATGTTTGCCCATGGTTTTAATATTCACTTTAGTCAAATCGTACCTCCTAAAGAATGTGATGTATTGCTTGTTGCACCTAAAGGTCCAGGACATCTTGTCAGAAGAACATATGAACAGGATGCAGGTGTACCGGCACTGTTTGCAATCTACCAGGATGTTACAGGTGAAGCCCAGGAACTTGCACTTGCTTATGCTAAAGCTATTGGAGCCCTTCGTGCAGGTGCTTTGGAAACAACCTTTAAGGAAGAGACTGAAACTGATTTATTTGGAGAACAGGCAGTACTTTGCGGAGGGTTGACTTCACTTGTGAAAGCTGGTTTTGAAACCCTTACTGAGGCAGGCTATCAGCCAGAATTAGCATACTTCGAATGCTTGCATGAGCTTAAACTCATTGTAGACCTTATGTATGAAGGCGGTCTGGAAGGAATGCGCTATTCAATCTCTGATACAGCTCAATGGGGAGACTTTGTCAGCGGACCGCGTGTAGTAGATGCAAGAGTAAAAGAAGAAATGAAGGCAGTTCTAAAGGATATTCAGGAAGGAAAGTTTGCTAAAGGCTGGATTTTGGAAAACCAGGCAAATCGTCCAGTTTTCAACGCAGTGAACCAAAGAGAGAATGAGCACCCAATCGAACAGGTGGGAAGAGAGCTTCGTAAAATGATGCCATTTGTAAATAGCAGCAAAAAGAAAGAAGTTGCTGTCAGTGCGAACAATTAAGATTTTTGACACAACTTTAAGAGATGGTGAACAGTCAGCCGGCGTAAATCTTAATTTTTCGGAAAAGTTGGAAATTGCCAGACAGCTAGAGCGCCTGAATGTTGATATTATCGAAGCAGGATTCCCAGCTGCTTCAAGGGGTGATTTCGCTTCCGTGCAAAAAATTGCCCAAACAATCAGGAACTGCTCGGTAACGGGTCTTGCTAGAGCAGTGATTTCAGATATAGATGCTGCCTGGGAGTCGCTAAAAGATGGAGCTGAGCCAAGAATACATACATTCCTGGCAACCTCTCCCATCCATAGGCAATATAAATTGAAAAAAACAAAAGAAGAAGTAATTGAAACAGCAGTAGAAACAGTGAAATATGCTGCGGCCAGGTTTCCGATTGTCCAATGGTCAGCGGAGGACGCATCCCGGACTGAATTGCCATTCCTTGCTGAAATTATTGAGAAAGTAATCCAGGCAGGGGCTAGGATTATCAATATACCAGATACAGTCGGCTACACAACTCCACAGGAATATGGCGAGATTTTTCAATACTTAAAAAATCATGTTCCTTCTATAGAAAAGGTTTCCCTTTCAGCTCATTGCCATGATGACCTGGGGATGGCCATCGCCAATTCTTTGTCAGCGATTGAAAATGGGGCAACACAGATAGAAGGAACCATTAATGGCATAGGCGAAAGAGCCGGAAATGCAGCGTTGGAGGAACTTGCGGTTGCTCTATATATCCGCAATGATCACTATCAGGCATCAACCAGTTTGAATCTGCAGGAAATTAGCCGAACCAGCAGCCTGGTCAGCAAACTTACAGGCATGGCGGTACCAGCCAACAAAGCCATTGTCGGACGTAATGCTTTTGCCCACGAATCTGGCATACACCAGGATGGCGTATTAAAAGAGAAAACAACTTATGAAATTATTTCTCCAGATTTGGTAGGTTTCCAATCCAATTCTATGGTGCTTGGAAAGCATTCAGGACGGCATGCATTTAAAAATCGCCTGATGGAACTGGGGCTTGACGTTTCGGATGAAGAAATTAAACCATTATTTACAGTATTCAAAGATTTGGCTGACCGTAAAAAAGAGATGACAGATGATGATCTTGCAGCAATCGTATTAGAAGAAAAGCTCTCCAAAGAACAGCGTTTCTACGAGCTGATCGGCATCCAAATCCAATATGGCACCAACTCTGTCCCAACGGCGACTGTTACACTATCAGGTTCAAGCAATGAGGTTATACAAGAAGCGGGTACAGGAGCCGGAAGCATAGAGGCGCTATATAACACTTTGGAAAAGTGCGTAAATGGTACGGTTAACCTTCTTGATTACCGCATTCAATCTGTTGGGGCAGGCAGAGATGCTTTAGCCCAGGTATTTGTAAAGCTGAAGTATGATGGAGTGGAGACCAGCGGACGGGGATTAGCTCAGGACGTATTGGAAGCTTCATCAAAAGCTTATTTGAATGCTGTTAATAGAGTAATCTACATGAATGAGAAAACAGCAGTACCTGCAGTTGAGTCAAAATAAAAAAATGACAATAGAGGCGACCGCTTTTGCGGCACCTTTCAACCTAAAAAACTAGGCGGAGGGATTAAAATGAAAAAACGTATCGCGGTACTTCCTGGAGACGGAATCGGCAAAGAAGTGGTGAATGGAGCAATTGAAGTCCTGCAAGCTGTTGGGGAGCGTTTCGGGCACCAGTTCTATTTTTCTTACGGAAAAATTGGCGGAACGGCAATTGATGCAGCAGGCACTCCGCTGCCTGAAGAAACTTTGGAGCTTTGCAAAGAGAGCGATGCGGTATTGCTTGGAGCGGTTGGCGGCCCAAAATGGGACCGGCAGCCTCCCCACCTTCGTCCTGAGAGGGGCCTCTTGAAGATCCGCAAAGAACTGAATTTATATGCGAATCTAAGGCCGACCCAGTATTATTCAAGCCTTTCAGATACTTCACCATTAAGGAAGGAAGTTATTGAGGGCGTTGATATGCTGATGGTCAGAGAATTAACGGGCGGCCTTTATTTCGGAAAGCCAAGCGAGCGCACACATCAGAACGGTGAAGATGCAGTAGTTGATACATTATTTTATCAAAAAGAAGAGATGTACCGTGTGATAAAACTGGCTTTCGAACTTGCCAGAAAACGGCGCGGAAAAGTCACATCTGTCGATAAAGCAAATGTTCTTGAATCAAGCCGAATGTGGAGAGAGGTAGCGGAGGATATTTCAAACCAATATCCGGACGTTGTTTTGGAGCATATGCTTGTTGATAATGCAGCCATGCAAATGATTAAAAATCCTAAACAGTTTGATGTTGTGGTAACAGAGAATATGTTTGGAGATATTTTGAGCGATGAAGCATCCGTATTGACGGGTTCTCTGGGAATGCTGCCATCTGCAAGCATTTCAGAAAATGGACCATATTTATACGAGCCAATCCATGGTTCAGCCCCGGATATTGAAGGTAAGAATGCAGCAAACCCAATTGCCATGATTTTATCGGCTGCCATGATGCTTCGCTTATCTTTTGGAATGGAAGAGGAAGCAGAGGCGATTGAAAATGCCGTAAATCAAGTGCTGGATGCAGGCTACCGTACGAGAGATATCGCCTCATTCGGGAAAAAACAGGTTTCTACTTCGGAGATGATCGAAGAAGTGAAGGCTACTCTTCTTGATAACGAAGCAATCTTAAATATCATGGGAGCTTATGCATAGATTTAATCACTAGGCCACATGATTGATTTTTGGCACCCTGTTGAATTTTTGGCACCCTGTTGACCGGAGGAGAATTCAACAGACAAGTTTAACAAAGCCAATCACTAAAAACTGAAACACGGCCTTAATCGGCCGTGTTTCTTTTAAAAGGGCGTGGAGTAAATAATGGGAAAATCAATTATAGATAAGATTTGGGAAAAACATGTTGTCCACAGAGAAGAAGGAAAGCCGGATTTAATGTACATTGATCTTCATTTAGTGCATGAAGTTACATCCCCTCAGGCCTTTTCCGGCTTAAGAATGAAAAATAGAAAAGTGAGAAGACCTGATAAAACCTTTGCCACAGTAGACCATAACATTCCTACTGATAACCGAAAGGTCATTAATGATCCGATTGCATTAAACCAAATGACCACTTTAGAAAAAAACTGTAAGGAATTTGGGGTTCCGCTTGCCGGGCTGGACAGCCCAGAACAGGGGATCGTGCATGTTATCGGACCTGAACTGGGGCTTACACAGCCAGGGATGACGATTGTATGCGGTGACAGCCATACCTCTACTCATGGAGCATTTGGATCTATTGCTTTTGGAATTGGCACAAGTGAAGTGGAGCATGTGATGGCAACCCAGACCTTATGGCAAACAAAGCCTAAGACATTAAAGTTAGAAATTAATGGAGAATTGAACAAGGGTGTTACGGCAAAGGATGTCATTCTTTATGTGATAGCCAAAAACGGGATTGGTTTTGGTACCAGCCATGTTATTGAGTATTGCGGGGATACCATTGCCCAAATGACCATGGAAGAAAGAATGACAATTTGCAATATGTCAATCGAAGGAGGGGCAAGAGCAGGGCTGGTTAGTCCGGATGAAACGACGTTTGCCTATCTGGAAGGCCGAAAGTTCGCTCCAAAAGGAGAAGCCTTCGGGCAAGCAGTTGAAAGCTGGAAGGAGCTTGCTTCAGACCCGGATGCAGCCTACGATAAAATCATCGAAATTGATGCAGCTGATATTGCACCAATGGTCAGCTGGGGTACGAATCCATCGATGACCTCAAAAGTAACAGAACAAATTCCCAAGCTTGAGGATTGCGATACCGAGCTTGAGCAAAAATCGCTGTCAAGAGCTTTAGCTTACATGGGCTTGAAGGAAGGGCAAAAAATTGAGGACATTCAAATCCAGCACGTTTTCATTGGATCGTGCACGAATTCCCGATTAGAGGACTTGAGGCAGGCAGCGGAAATCATCAGAGGTAAAAATGTTCATCCGCAAGTTAGAGCGCTTGTTGTTCCTGGTTCGCAGCAGGTGAAAAAACAGGCAGAGTCTGAAGGCCTTGATGTTATTTTCAAGCAAGCTGGGTTCGAATGGAGAGAATCAGGCTGCAGCATGTGCCTGAGCATGAACAATGACATTGTGCCGAGCGGCGAGCATTGTGCATCAACCTCAAACCGTAATTTTGAGGGACGCCAAGGATCCGGTGCAAGAACACATCTTGTCAGCCCTGTGATGGCAGCTGCAGCAGCATTGTATGGACACTTTGTGGACGTGGGGGCTTTGCTGGCAGCGGAAACAGTTCAATAAGAAGGAGGAAAGCAGTATGAGCGGATTTAAAACTTTACAAGGAAAAGCAGTAGCTTTAGACAGAGCGAATGTAGATACAGATCAAATTATCCCTAAGCAATTTCTGAAAAGAATTGAAAAGACAGGGTTTGGCCAATATCTTTTCTATGACTGGAGGTTTAATAAAGAGGGAGAACCCAACCCTGAGTTTGAACTGAATAAAGAAGAAAACCAGGGTGCCCCCATTCTTATTGCGAATGAAAATTTTGGATGCGGGTCTTCACGTGAGCATGCTCCGTGGGCACTGGGAGACTTTGGCTTTAAAGTGATAATCGCACCTTCTTTTGCGGATATATTCCATCAAAACTGTTTAAAGAATGGTCTATTGCCTATCAGTCTGCCTGCTGAAACGGTTGATTATTTGCTTGAACGCGCCAAGAACCAGCCATATGAACTTAAAATTGACCTGCAAAATGAAACTATAGAAGATGTCCAGGGCTTTGCAGCGCAATTCTCTATCAATGATTATTGGAAGAAGATGCTGATTAATGGCTGGGATGAGATCGAGATCACCCTTCAACTAGAGAACAGCATTGCAGATTTTGAAAAAAGCGAGCTCGTTTAACATAAAAATTAAGAAGAAGATTCATGGATGATGCCATGAATCTTTTTGTTTTTTTTATAATTCATGCTAAACTAACTTCAAAAATAATAAATTGAGGCGGTACTAGCATGGACAAACGGGAACGGAAAAAACAGAACAGTAAAATTATTCTATTTCCCGACGTTGAGAAAAGATTGTTGGAAAAAGGGCTTGAGAGCTTCCAGCAAAGAAGGTATCAGGAATCCATCCGTTTCTTTGAGGAAGCGATGGAAATCGAACCTGATAATACAGATATCCATATTGGTCTTGTTCTGGCTTATTTTGAAGCGGGTGCACTGCAAAAAGCAAAAGAACTTGCTAATAAAATGCTTCAAACAGGTATTGGGGATTACATCCAGGTAATGGATTTATATTTAATGATTCTTGTTCAGCTCCATCAGTATAGTGAGATCGTTACAACTATTGAGGTTCTGCTGGAAGAAAGAGAGATCCCAAAGGAGAAGTTTGAGCATTTTAGCAGAATGCTTGAATTCAGCAGAAAAATGGCTCATTCAAATCCGGAAGAACGGGAGAAAGAAGCTCCTCCTATTGAAGAGTTTAAAAATAAAAAGCTGAATCTATTTTCTTATCAGGATCAAAATGAGCAAATACAGCTGGCTGCACAGCTTGCAAAAAACAATATAAGGCCTTATATAGAAGATATTAAAGCATATCTAGAATCCAGCGAGGGGCATCCTTTTTTTAAAACAATGCTTTTAAATGTACTGTCAGAGCATGAGTATGATAAGGAAGTATTGCTGCGGAAATTTGGAAAAAGCATTAAGATCAGGCCTTCTGAGCTTCCTTCGGTACACCAGCAGCCACAGCTATTAACAATTGTAAGCCGGTTGGGTGCCCATTTGGAGCAGGAAGACCCGATACTATATGAAAATACAAAAAGCCTCATTGAAAGGCATTTTTTTATACTTTATCCAATTGAGGCGGAACCGGCTAATTCAGCATCCTGGGCAGCAGCATACCATAGTCTTGCCAACGAGTACCATGGACAGGGTGATCTTAATAACAAGCTGGCACAAATATATGGGGCTCCCGAAGAGGAAGTAGAACAAGCTCTTGCCTTCATAAGAAAGATAGAAGAAATTTCTTATCCCAATATTTAGCCTTCAATGTTGAAAGACCAGGTACGTATGTTATAATATAATCGTTGTATTATGTGTATATATACATTTAATCCATGGATATGGCTTGCAAAACAAGAGATATTCATAACATTCTGCTGTGAATGAAATGATAATAGATTTTTGGAGGGAAATGATTGTATGTCTGCTAAATTTGAAAAGTTAGAAGGGAACCGCGGGGTTCTTACAATTGAAGTAGATGCAGAGAAAGTAAACGAAGGTTTAGACGCTGCATTTAAAAAAGTAGTTAAACAAGTTAACGTACCTGGATTCCGTAAAGGTAAAATGCCTCGTGGAATGTTTGAAAAGCGTTTCGGAGTTGAATCTTTATACCAGGATGCAGTAGATTTTCTACTTCCTGAAGCTTATGCAAATGCAATCGATGAAACAGGAATCGAGCCTGTAGACCGTCCTGAAATTGATGTTGAGCAAATTGAAAAAGGCAAGAGCTTAATTTTCAAAGCGACAGTAACAGTTAAGCCAGAAGTAAAGCTGGGCGAATATAAAGGCATTGAAGTTCAGCCGCTTGATGCAAACGTTACAGATGAAGATGTTAACAACGAGTTAACTTCCCTTCAGGAAAGACAAGCTGAGCTTGCTGTTAAAGAAGAAGGCAAAGCAGAAAACGGCGATACAGTTGTTATGGACTTTGAAGGATTCGTTGATGGCGAAGCTTTCGAAGGCGGAAAAGCTGAAAACTACTCACTTGAACTTGGTTCTGGCCAATTTATTCCAGGATTTGAAGACCAATTGCTTGGAGCGGCTGCTGGTGAATCAAAAGATGTTGAAGTGACATTCCCTGAGGAATACCATGCTGCTGAGCTAGCTGGCAAGCCTGCTACTTTCAAAGTAACTGTACATGAAATCAAAACAAAACAACTTCCTGAACTGAATGATGAATTTGCTAAGGATGCGGACGAAGAAGTTGAAACATTAGACGCATTAAAAGAAAAAATCAAAGCACGCTTAGAAGAAAGCAAGAAGCATGAAGCTGAGCATCATGTTCGTGACACTGTAGTAGAAGCTGCTGCAACAAATGCAGAAGTTGAAATTCCTTCTCCAATGGTTGACACTGAAGTTGACCGCATGATGCAGGAATTTGAACAGCGCCTTCAAATGCAAGGCATGAATCTTGAATTATACTTCCAGTTCTCTGGCCAAGATGAAGCTGCATTACGCGAACAAATGAAAGAGGAAGCTGAAAAGCGTGTACGTGTAAACCTAACTCTTGAAGCAATCGCAAAAGCAGAAAACATTGAAGTAGCGGATGAAGAAGTTACAGAGGAACTTAACAAAATGGCAGAAATGTACAACATGTCTGTTGACCAGATCACACAAGCGCTAGGAAGCCTTGAAGGCCTAAAAGCAGATCTTCAAATTAAAAAAGCAGTTGATTTCCTTGTAGAAAATAGTAAAACTGTTGCATAATAGAAGTAATAGAAACAAGGCGCGAGTTTATCGTGCCTTGTTTTATACAATCTAGACTATACATAACAGCACCGCGTTCTCTTGGATCTTTGCCAAGTGAAAAGTTTTACGACATATTGGACATGGACAGGAATACAAATACATATATATAGTTAATTTAATTATCGGCGAAAGTGGCCGACTTAATTTAGCCGTTTTTGGTTAAGCTTATGGAAGTACATATAAATTCAGCCTGTTTTTATTTGCGGATTACGATCACATGCATGCATACATAATCTACATGGTTTCTAAGAGTTATCATTTCCTGTCCACTGTAAAAATGTGTTACAATGCAATACATAACTGCTGAAGGTTTTGATTTTTAAGAAAGTGTGAATTATTTAAGATAGGCTGCTGCCAGATTTTTTGAGGACCTAAATGGCTATGTTTTAACACCGTATTGATTGGAGCGGAAGGCTCGAGATCCTTGAAAATGCTTACACATTTTCTTCGTGCGATGCTGATTTGAGGAGGCTCCAAGTAGCCTGCGGTTCGCTGAGTGCCTGCAGCGGAAATCAATACGCTAATTTAACGGAGCCTTATAAATATAACCAACTTTTCTATGGCTGATTTTTGATTTTTTGCATGTGATTCCGCAAGCTTAATATATCGTTTTGAAGTTTCTTTCAAGGGGTGAAGGATTTTGTTTAAATTTAATGATGAAAAAGGGCAATTAAAATGTTCTTTCTGCGGAAAGACACAGGACCAGGTTCGCAAACTAGTTGCAGGACCAGGGGTTTATATATGTGATGAGTGCATTGAGCTCTGCACAGAAATTGTTGAGGAAGAGCTTGGTACAGAAGAAGAAGTAGAATTCAAGGATGTGCCAAAGCCGGCGGAAATCCGTGACATTCTAGATGAATATGTTATAGGGCAGGACCAGGCAAAGAAATCTTTATCTGTCGCCGTTTATAACCACTATAAACGCATAAATTCCAACAGTAAGATTGATGAAGTAGAGCTGTCAAAAAGTAATATCGCCATGATCGGCCCGACAGGAAGCGGTAAAACATTGCTTGCCCAGACACTGGCACGCATTCTTAATGTTCCGTTTGCCATTGCAGATGCCACTTCATTGACTGAGGCCGGGTATGTCGGGGAGGATGTTGAAAATATTCTCTTAAAGCTGATCCAGGCAGCGGATTATGATGTTGAAAAGGCTGAAAAAGGGATTATTTATATCGATGAAATTGATAAAGTTGCACGAAAGTCGGAAAATCCTTCCATTACTCGTGATGTTTCAGGTGAAGGTGTACAGCAGGCCTTGTTAAAAATCCTGGAAGGTACAGTTGCCAGCGTACCGCCTCAAGGCGGCCGTAAGCATCCACATCAGGAATTCATTCAAATCGATACAACCAATATCCTATTTATTTGCGGCGGTGCATTTGATGGCATCGAGCAAATCATTAAACGCCGTCTTGGCCAGAAAGTAATTGGCTTCGGTTCTGACCAGAAACAGAAAGAAATCGAACCAAAGGATCTTCTGGCAAAGGTGCTTCCAGAAGACTTGCTGAAGTTTGGGTTAATTCCCGAATTCATCGGAAGACTCCCGGTTATTGCAAGCCTTTCACAGCTTGATGAAGCAGCATTGATTGAAATTTTAACAAAGCCGAAAAACGCTCTTGTTAAACAATATCAGAAAATGCTTGAGCTTGATGATGTGGAACTTGAATTTGAGGAAGGCGCACTTGAAGAAATCGCTAAAAAAGCAATTGAAAGAAAGACAGGGGCTCGCGGACTACGTTCCATTATTGAAGGAATTATGCTGGATGTCATGTTTGATCTTCCTTCACGTGAAGATATTAAAAAATGTATTATCACAAAAGAAACAGTTATCGACAACGGTACTCCCAAGCTTGTTTTAGAGGATGGAACAGTTGTTGAAGAAGAACGCAAAACCTCTGCATGATTGTATGGCCAGCCCTTATGGGCCTGGCCATTTTTATTGGATTTATGTCCTTAAGCGGACTTTTGCTTCTTTCCCTTTTGTCGCCCTCTTTACATACTTTTAAGTGAATTCCTTGTTTATTCCAACTCAGTGAGGGAGATACTAGCATTATCAGCGAGAACTAATAATGCAGGAGGGAACACAATGAGTTGGACGGGGATTGCTTTATTTATCCAATTGTTTTTTGGAATTGTCATCGGGCTTTATTTTTGGAATTTGCTAAGAAGCCAGCGGACACAAAAGGTTTCAATTGACCGGGAATCAAGAAAAGAAATGGATGTTTTAAAAAAGATGCGCTCAATATCTTTAACTGAGCCATTGGCAGAAAAAGTGCGTCCATCCAGCTTCGCAGATATTGTCGGGCAGGAAGACGGAATTAAGTCTCTGAAAGCTGCATTGTGCGGACCTAATCCTCAGCATGTCATAATTTATGGGCCTCCAGGTGTGGGGAAAACGGCTGCAGCCAGATTGGTCTTAGAGGAAGCGAAGAAAAATGCAAAGTCTCCATTTCAGCAAGCCTCCGTTTTTATTGAATTGGATGCAACGACAGCCAGGTTTGATGAACGGGGTATTGCTGATCCTCTCATAGGCTCTGTCCATGATCCTATATACCAGGGAGCCGGTGCGATGGGACAAGCGGGAATACCACAGCCTAAACAGGGAGCCGTTACAAATGCTCATGGAGGAGTACTGTTCATTGATGAAATTGGAGAACTCCACCCAATTCAAATGAACAAGCTTTTGAAGGTGCTAGAGGATCGTAAAGTATTTCTTGAGAGTGCTTATTACAATGAAGAAAATACACAAATTCCAAATCATATTCATGATATTTTTAAAAACGGGCTTCCTGCAGACTTTCGGCTGATTGGAGCAACAACCAGAACGCCCAATGAGATTCCGCCAGCCATACGTTCAAGATGCATGGAGGTATTTTTCAGGGAATTGGCCGAAGAGGAAATTGCTGTTGTCGGAAAAAAAGCAGCGGAAAAAGTTAACCTTAAAATTAGTGAAAATGCTCTCGGAACCCTTGCGAACTATGCAAGAAATGGACGTGAGGCTGTCAATATGATCCAAATTTCAGCTGGACTCGCTATTACCGAAGATAGAGATTACATAAAAGATGAAGATATTGAATGGGTTATACAATCGAGCCAGCTTACCCCGAGAATGGAACGGAAAATCAATTCCAATTCAGCGGTCGGCCTTGTAAACGGCCTGGCAGTTTATGGGCCAAATACAGGTGCATTGCTTGAAATTGAAGTTACTGTTATACCGGCTAAAGAGAAGGGCAGTATTAATATTACAGGGATTGTGGAAGAAGAAAGCATTGGCGGGCAAGGAAAATCAATCCGCAGAAAAAGTATGGCCAAAGGGTCAATTGAAAATGTAATAACCGTGCTCAGATCAATGGGAGTTCCGGCAGATGAGTATGATATTCATGTTAACTTCCCGGGCGGAGTTCCGATAGACGGGCCTTCTGCTGGTATCGCAATGGCGACAGGAATATATTCAGCCATTTATAAGCGTCCGGTTGACCATACTCTGGCCATGACCGGTGAAATAAGCATTCATGGCCACGTAAAGCCAATTGGCGGAGTATACCCAAAAGTGAAAGCTGCCAAAAAGGCAGGAGCCCAAACCGTCATTATCCCGAAAGAAAATATGCAATCCATACTAAAAGAAATTACAGGCATAAAAATTGTACCTGTAAGCCACTTAAATGAAGTATTTGAATGGGCCTTACTAAAGGATTTTCACAAAGAGCAAGCCATAACAGCTTCAATCGAATTATCGAAAAAAGAGAGCATCTAGTGGTCTAGCTCAGGCAAACAGGGTAATTCTAAGAAACTCCCTGGTCAGACGCCTCCCGCTAATAGCGGTAAAAAACTTCGGTTTGCAGTTTAGGCTACAAACCGAAGTTTTATTTGCGTAAAGAAGGATAAAGTGTAATTATCAGTTAGTTTTCCAATACAGACATCCGCTTTTCTCTTTGATAGACACTGTTTAATAAATACGATAGAATTGTACAAAGAAATTATTAGCAATTTTGGGGTTAAAATGATATGCATTTGGAGGTGCAAAGGAATGGCGAAAAAGAAAGAAATCATCGTCCCCCTCCTGCCGCTTCGGGGTTTGCTTGTTTATCCGACCATGGTTCTACACTTGGATGTAGGCCGTGAAAGATCGGTTCAAGCCCTTGAAAAAGCAATGGTAGATGACCATTTAATTTTCTTAACAACGCAAAAAGATATATCTATAGATGAACCGTCTGAGGACGATTTATATCACATGGGTACACTTACCAGGGTAAAGCAGATGCTCAAGCTTCCAAACGGAACCATCCGTGTGCTTGTTGAAGGGCTCAAAAGGGCTGAAATTATCGGATTTCAGGAAGAAGCTGAACATTATTCCGTAAGTGTTAAGGGCTTTGAAGATCCGGACACAAAGGATGTGGAAGACCAGGCTTTAATGAGAACCATGCTGGAATATTTTGAGCAGTACATAAAGGTATCGAAGAAAATATCTGCGGAAACGTATTCCTCGGTTGCAGATATAGAAGAGCCGGGCCGTATGGCAGATATCATCTCTTCACATTTACCTTTGAAACTCAAGGAGAAGCAAGAAATACTTGAAACGATTGATGTAAAAGAACGCATGAACCAGGTTATTGAAATTATCCATAATGAAAAGGAAGTTCTGAACCTGGAAAAGAAGATTGGCCAGCGTGTTAAAAAGTCAATGGAAAGAACGCAAAAGGAATACTATTTGCGGGAACAGATGAAAGCAATCCAAAAGGAGCTTGGGGATAAGGAAGGCAAGACTGGAGAAATTGCCGACCTTACTGATAAAATCGAGAAAGCAGGTATGCCGGAGCATGTCCAGCTAACAGCTTTAAAAGAACTTGACCGCTATGAAAAGGTACCGTCCAGTTCTGCTGAAAGTGCCGTCATCCGCAACTATATTGAATGGCTTGTTACTTTGCCATGGTCAAATGCAACGGAGGATGATCTGGATATCCGCAAAGCCGAACGCATTCTGAATGAAGACCATTACGGACTTGAAAAGGTTAAGGAACGCGTTTTGGAATACCTTGCCGTCCAGAAGCTGACAAACTCCCTTAAAGGTCCAATCCTATGTCTTGCGGGACCTCCTGGGGTCGGCAAAACAAGTCTGGCACGTTCCATCGCCACATCCCTTAACAGAAATTTTGTAAGGGTATCTCTTGGGGGAGTGCGGGATGAGTCAGAAATCCGCGGACATAGAAGAACATATGTAGGAGCGATGCCGGGCCGCATCATCCAGGGGATGAAGAAAGCTGGCACAATTAATCCTGTGTTTTTGCTTGATGAGATAGACAAGATGTCTTCCGACTTTCGCGGCGATCCTTCATCAGCCATGCTGGAGGTATTAGATCCTGAGCAAAACCATAACTTTAGCGATCATTATATTGAAGAGACATATGATCTTTCCAAGGTTATGTTTATAGCAACAGCAAATAATTTGAGCACAATACCAGGCCCATTGCTGGATAGAATGGAAATTATCACAATCGCCGGCTATACCGAGCAGGAGAAAATACACATTGCAAAAGATCATCTTCTTCCAAAGCAAGTGAAGGAGCATGGGCTTTCCAAGTCGCAGCTTCAAATTCGCGAAGATGGGCTGCAAATGGTAGTCCGTTATTATACACGCGAAGCCGGAGTGCGGGGATTGGAGCGCCAGCTTGCTACTATTTGCAGGAAAACAGCCAAGATCATCGTCTCGGGGGACAAGAAGAAAGTCATTGTTTCTGCAAAGAACATAGAAGAGTTTCTTGGAAAACCAAAGTTCCGATATGGCCAGGCAGAGCAAGAGGATCAGGTGGGTGTTGCCACTGGACTGGCCTATACAACTGTCGGCGGCGACACGCTGCAAATTGAAGTATCTCTTTCGCCAGGCAAAGGAAAACTTGTTTTAACAGGTAAGCTGGGAGATGTAATGAAAGAATCCGCACAGGCGGCGTTCAGCTATGTACGTTCAAAAGCAAAAGAATTAGGCATAGATGAGAACTTCCATGAAAAACATGATATTCATATTCATGTTCCGGAAGGAGCTGTTCCAAAAGACGGTCCATCTGCAGGCATAACGATCACAACAGCATTGGTTTCTGCTTTATCAGGCAAACCAATTCGCAAAGAAGTAGGGATGACAGGCGAAATCACATTAAGGGGACGGGTCCTTCCTATTGGCGGCTTAAAAGAGAAGTCTTTAAGTGCACATCGTGCCGGCCTGACCAAGATTATCCTTCCAAAAGATAATGAGAAGGATATTGAGGATATCCCGGAAAGCATACGGGAGGAACTTGATTTTGTCCTGGTGTCTCATGTAGATGAAGTACTGAAGCATGCTCTGAACGGCGGTGCACAAATATGAAAGTAACCAGCTCAGAAATCGTCATCAGTGCTGTGAAGCCGGATCAATATCCCGATAGTGAGTTGCCGGAATTTGCCCTTGCTGGCCGATCAAATGTCGGCAAGTCCTCTTTTATTAATAAAATGCTCAATCGAAGAGGGCTTGCCAGAATTTCCTCCAAGCCAGGAAAAACGCAAACTCTAAACTTTTACATTATAAATGAGATGCTGCACTTTGTAGATGTACCAGGCTATGGTTATGCAAAGGTATCTAAAAAAGAACGTGAAGCATGGGGTAAAATGATTGAAACTTATTTAACGAACAGAGAGCAGTTAAAGGCAGTTGTTCTGATTGTTGATTTGCGGCATCCACCAACAAGTGATGATGTCATGATGTATGACTTTTTAAAGCATTATGATATTCCATGTGTTGTGATTGCCACTAAAGCTGATAAGATACCAAAGGCCAAGTGGCAACAGCATATGAAGATAACAAAAGAAACGCTGGATATTGATCCGAATGATCAAATTATCATGTTTTCTTCAGAAACAGGATATGGAAAAGATCAGGCGTGGAAAACATTGCTAAGCTATATTTAAAGGAATCCCGCTGTACTATACAGCGGGATTTTTTTCGTACTTATGGAGCAGGCGGAAATAGCTAAGTGTTTATCATATCCTTGCAGAAGGAGGCAAGCTGTGTGGCAAGATAAGCATTAGTGTTGATGTCTAATCAAAAGGAATTTGCAGGATAGTCGAGTATCTAAGTTCATATGGGAGCACAAGGCTTGTCAGTTGATGAGAATCGGCCAAATCCTTTAATATCATGAATTATCATAAAATATGAATTTTGAGAAAATTTAATAATAATGATAAAGTTAAAGGGTGTTTACAATAGAGAGAAACTGAAGGGGGAATTTAGACTAGTGAGACATTGGTTAAAAGGAATTATAGCAGCTGCTTTTGTATTGGTCCTGGCTGCATGTGGATCAGAGGAAGCGTCTAAAGATGGAATGGACCTTGTAGAGGATGGAAAGTTTACTTATGCAGCATCAGGAGAGTTCAAGCCTTTTAGTTTTACAAATGATGATGGAAGCATGAGCGGCTTTGATATTGAAGTAGCCGAAGCTGTTGCGAAAGAGCTTGGACTTGAACCGGTTCAGAATAAATTTAAATTTGGCGGAATTGTGGAAGGTGTAAAATCAGGCCGTTTTGATGCAGCTGTAGCCAGCCATACGATTACTGAAGAACGAAAGCAGGCTGTAAACTTCTCGACGCCTTACTACTATTCAGGTCCGCAAATTTATGTGCGTCCAGATAGTTCAGTAGAAACAATTAAGGATTTGGAAGGCTTGGAAATCGCCGTATCAAAAGGATCTACATACACTGCAAATGCAGAAGAAGTGACAGATAATATTCAATTTTATGATAGTGATGTTGTAGCACTGGAAGCATTAAGCAAAGGTAAGCATGATGCTGTTATTACTGACTTTATTACAGGAAAAGAAGCGATAGGCGCGGGCATGGAAATTGAAGGAAAAGAGCTTCTTGGACGCAGTGAGCAGGCAATTGCAGTTGCAAAGGACAATGAAGAGCTCTTGGAAAAGGTAAATGAAGCTCTGGAAACACTTCGCGAGAATGGAACACTCACAGAAATCAGCAAAAAATATATCGGTGAAGATATAACGGTTGATCCTGAGAAGGAATAACATTGCGGGCGGATGTGTGTAGAATGCATTCGCCTGTTTTATTTATTTAGGCTCTTTTCTCATAGAATGTTGTTATAGCTTATGAATTCTGCCCGTTGATTTCCGCTGCAGGCACTCAGCGAACCACGGGGCTACCGGGAGTCTCCTCGACGCTCTGCGTCTGCGGGGTCTCTTGGTAAGCTACTCCCGTAGGACGTTGAATAAGCTTCTAGAATGGACACCGCACGAAGAAAAGGCGATAGCATTTTCGAGGATCTCGCGCCTTCCGCTCCAATCAACTCAGTGGTTAAAATTCGTTAGCTGCCGTAAGCAACAAACTTTAAGAAAACAGCTTTTTTTTAAAACATCAAACTCAACTAGCATCGGATAGGAGGGATCCTTTTGGATTTGCTGACTAAGTTTATTGATACATATCCCGTATTCTTAAAGGGAATGCTGTTAACCTTTCAATTAACAGTTGTAGCGGTTTTTATTGCTATATTTATAGGTTTGTTTTTTGCTTTTTTAAAGATATCAAGAATAAAAGTTTTGGAATGGATTGCTGATATTTATATTTTCCTTGTAAGGGGAACACCGCTGGTTGTACAAATTTTCATTTTCTATTTTGGTTTGACTGCTTTGGATATATCACAGTTTTGGTCTGTTGTGCTCGGCCTAGCCTTCCACAATGGCGCATATATAGCCGAAATATTTAGAGGCTCCATCCAATCTATTGACAAGGGGCAGATGGAAGCAGGGCGTTCGCTTGGCATGACAGCCGGCCTGGCGATGAGGCGAATTATCCTTCCCCAGGCTTTCCGCCGTGCAATGCCGCCGCTTGGCAATCAGTTTATAATTGCTCTGAAGGATTCTTCACTTGCTTCCTTCATCGGCATGTACGAGCTCTTTAATGTGGCTACAACATATGGTTCAAACGAATATGACTACATGAGCTACTTGCTGATCGTAGCTGTTTACTATTTAGTACTTGTACTTATTTTCTCAGTCCTTGTAAATATGGTTGAGAAAAGAATGGCAAGCAGTGATTAAGGAGGAAGGATAGGCATGAGTGAATCGTACATGATAAAAGTGGAAAAGCTTAATAAATCATTCGGTGATTTACATGTATTAAAGGATATTGACATAACAGTTAAAGAAAGCGATGTGGTTTGCCTGATTGGTGCAAGCGGGTCAGGGAAAAGCACACTTCTCCGATGCTTGAACTTTCTTGAGCTGAAGGATAGCGGAAACATCATTTTTGAGGGTGAAAAGGTTGAAAAAGAAACCCATGACCTAAATAAAGTCAGAGAAAAAGTAGGAATGGTTTTCCAGCATTTTCATCTTTTTCCCCATATGACAGTTCTCGAAAATGTCATGGAAGCACCTATGCATGTTAAAAAGCTGTCAAAAGATCAAGTAAAGAAAGAAGCGCAGGAGCTGCTAAAAAAAGTGGGGCTTTCTGACAAGGAAAATGTGTATCCATCGAAGCTATCCGGGGGACAGAAGCAGCGTGTTGCCATTGCCAGGGCTCTGGCGATGAAGCCTGATATCATGCTTTTTGATGAACCGACATCCGCCTTGGATCCTGAGCTTGTAGGGGAAGTTCTTTCAACAATGAAAGAATTGGCAGAAGAAGGAATGACGATGGTGGTCGTTACCCATGAAATGGGCTTTGCGAAAGAAGTTGCAGATTGGGCTGTCTATATGCACGACGGAAGAATTGTGGAAGTTGGGCATCCGGAGGATTTGTTTAATAACCCAAAAGAGGAGCGGACTAAAAACTTTTTGGATTCCGTCCTATAAGATTGTTTGAATGCAGAAAAGACAGGGGAAGAGTAAAGTATCCCCTGTCTTTTCTATTTTTTCTTTACAATTAAAAAATAAAATCCAATTAGCATTAAGAGGATTGGCCAAAAACGCCAGGCGTTCGATACGCCGTTTTCCAAAAGCCCCATCCATTCAATGACTCTGTCATAAAATAGCAGCATGGCGGCAAGAATTAAAAATAAGATTCCCTGAAACAATCCAGATCCTGTCTTTTGATGGCGAAGAAGGAAACCCAGTGCGATGATTAGTATAAAAGTTCCTATGTGATCGGGCCATATTTCAAGGCGGTTCACAACATGGAAGTGCAGGCCAAATCCGGCTAAAATCACACCTGGGAGAATTGCCTCATAGTCTCTGGCGCGATATGCCTGAAATAAAAAGGCAGCTCCGACGATCATAAGAAGCGTAGGCCAAGTGTAAAATGGCTGTAAAAGACTGAAGTTTGTTTGCTGAAGGAAAAAGTAGGCGCCAAAGCCGATTAAAATTATTCCCGGGAAAATACGCTGATTTTTCATTAAAACACCACTTCCAATAAGGTTCACTTGAATCTGGCAAGTTTTTTTGTTACTGTACTTAAGGGAGTATTTGTCTATTTCAGAAATTTATATTTTCTAAAACATATTAACATATGTGTTCAATTTCTGTTCACAATTTAGCATTAAATTAAATAAATAGAAGTGATATAATTATCGTAGTGAACTATGCAATCTATCTGGGGGTGTCAATTTCAAATGCATATCTTGGTCGTCGGTCTAAATTATAAAACTGCCCCTGTTGAAATTCGTGAGCGTCTAACCTTTAACTCTTCACAATTGGGCGATGCGATGAAGACATTGAATGATAAAAAGAGCATTTTAGAGAATGTTATTCTGTCTACATGCAATCGGACCGAAATTTATGCGGTAGTGGACCAGCTTCATACTGGCCGTTATTATATAAAGGAATTTCTGGCAGAGCACTTTAATATGGATCAAAACGAATTTTCTCCTTTCCTGTTTATCTATGAAGAGGAGGGGGCAATAGAGCATCTATTTAAAGTAGCATGCGGCCTTAATTCCATGATTCTTGGAGAGACACAAATTTTGGGACAGGTGCGTTCAAGCTTTTTGGAGGCTCAATCAGAAAATACAACTGGTACTGTATTTAACCACCTGTTTAAGCAGGCAGTAACCCTTGCAAAGCGCGCACATTCGGAAACGGAAATAGGGGCCAATGCTGTCTCAGTCAGCTACGCAGCGGTAGAATTGGCTAAAAAAATATTCGGTACGCTTGAAAATAAGCATGTCCTTATTTTAGGTGCTGGCAAAATGGGAGAGCTTGCGATCCAGAACCTTCATGCTAATGGAGCGAGCAAAGTAACTGTTATCAACCGCACTTATGAAAAAGCCCAGGATCTTGCAAGCCGTTATGCCGGTGAAGCAAAGACGCTGGATGAGCTTCAAAATGCTCTTATGGATGCTGATATTTTAATCAGTTCAACAGGAGCCAAAGAGTTTGTTATTACTAAAGGCATGATGACTAACGTGGAAAAAATGCGCAAAGGGAAGCCATTGTTTATGGTGGATATTGCCGTGCCGCGGGATTTGGATCCAAAGCTGGCTGAATTGGACAGCATTTTCCTATATGACATTGATGATCTTGAGGGAATAGTCGAAGCAAACCTTCAGGAGCGCAAAAAGGCAGCAGAAAAAATTCAGCTGATGATTGAGGGAGAAATTGTTGATTTCAAACAGTGGCTGAATTTGCTTGGAGTTGTTCCGGTTATTTCTGCATTGCGTGAAAAAGCACTGGCTATACAGAGTGAAACCATGACAAGCATTGAAAGAAAGCTGCCTCACTTGAGTGATCGTGATAAAAAGGTGTTGAACAAGCATACAAAGAGCATCATTAATCAGCTATTAAAAGATCCTATTTTACAAGCTAAAGAAATGGCTGGACAGAAAGGTTCCGAACAGGCATTAGATTTATTTGTAAAAATCTTTAATATAGAAGAACTTGTTTCAGAGCAGCAGAACGCGTCAGCAGCCAAGCCAAAACACGCTATCGCTCAATCACCGCAGGCTTCCTTTCAATCATAAGAGAGGTTCTGTCCATGTTTGACATCTATATGACACGGCTGCATGAATTTACGGTGGTTCTGTATGCCTTATGTGTCCTTTTATATTTTATCGATTTTCTTCATCATAACCGGAAGGCGAACCGAATTGCCTTCTGGTTACTTGCATTTGTGTGGGTATTGCAAACTGTATTCCTTGTCTTATACATGATAAATACAGGCAGGTTCCCTGTATTGACCATTTTTGAAGGCCTTTATTTCTATGCATGGGTTCTTATCACACTCTCTCTGGGGATTAATCGGCTTCTAAGGGTCGATTTTATCGTCTTTTTTACAAATGTTCTCGGCTTCATTATTATGGCCATTCATACATTCGCACCCGTCCAGATTGATTCGGCCGTAAAGGCGCAGCAGCTTATATCGGAACTTCTGCTGATCCATATAACCGTTGCGATTCTTTCTTATGGGGCTTTCTCTCTCTCCTTTGTTTTTTCATTACTATATTTGATCCAATATGATTTGCTTAAAAGGAAAAAATGGGGGACCAGATTGCTGCGGATAACGGATTTATCTAAGCTTGAATATATGTCATATGTATTAAACGTAATTGGGGTACCTATGCTGATGATAAGCTTAATTTTAGGTATTCAGTGGGCTTATCTCAAAGTGCCTGATATGATTTGGTTCGATTCGAAGGTAATCGGGTCTTTTATTGTCCTTGCTTTATACAGTATCTATCTCTATTTGAAAGTTGGGAAAGGCTTATACGGCAAATCGTTGGCACTTTGGAATATAGCATCATTCCTAATTGTATTAATTAATTTCTTTCTGTTTGGAAAACTTTCATCTTTCCATTTTTGGTATTCATAAGTCCAGCGGCCACAGCTTATGGTCAACTGGACAATTGTAGGAGGCTGTCATGAGAAAAATTATTGTTGGTTCCAGAAGAAGCAAGCTAGCGCTAACCCAAACAAAATGGGTAATCAATCAATTGAAAAGCATTGATCCTTCCTTTGAGTTTGAAGTGAAAGAAATCGTGACTAAGGGAGATAAAATTCTTGATGTAACACTTTCCAAGGTAGGCGGCAAAGGGTTATTTGTTAAAGAAATCGAGCAGGCAATGCTTGATAAAGAAATTGATATGGCTGTACATAGCATGAAGGATATGCCGGCTGTTCTGCCTGAAGGACTTATTATAGGCAGCATTCCTGAAAGAGAAGACCATCGTGATGCACTAATCTCAAAAGGGCGTGTAAAGCTCAGTGACTTAAAAGCCGGTTCCGTCATTGGAACAAGCAGCTTGCGCAGGGGGGCACAGATTTTAGCCCAGCGCCCTGATTTGGAGATTAAATGGATTAGAGGAAATATAGATACAAGGTTAGCAAAGCTGGAAACAGAAAAATATGATGCGATTATTCTCGCAGCGGCGGGACTTTCCAGAATGGGCTGGGCTTCCGATGTTGTGACTGAATTTTTGGAGCCTGAAGTCTGCGTGCCGGCTGTCGGCCAGGGCGCTCTATCCATTGAGTGCCGGGAAAGTGATGAAGAGCTTCTTTCGTTGCTTGACAAGTTCACATGTCGTGAGACAAGCCAAACTGTAAGGGCAGAGCGGGCGTTTCTGCATAAAATGGAGGGCGGCTGTCAGGTGCCGATTGCAGGATATGCCACACTAAATGAATCAGGTGACGTTGAATTAACCGGCCTTGTCGGTTCCCCTGACGGGAAGATCATCTACAAGGAAAAGTTAACTGGTACAAACCCGGAAGATGTTGGAATTGCAATGGCTGAGAAGTTAACTGCACAGGGAGCTAAAGAGCTGATTGACCGGGTAAAAGAGGAGCTTGACGGGCAATGACCCGTTCCTCCCCTTTAAAAGGCATGACTGTTTTGGTGCCAAGAGGGAAAAAACAGGCTCAGGCATTTTCAAAGCTTGTTAAAAACTATGGGGGGATACCAGTTGAGATCCCCCTGATTGCTTTTATGCCTTTACGAAACCCGAAAGCTTTATCTGAAGCACGAAAGCGAATTCACATTTATAATTGGGTAATTTTCACAAGTAAAATAGCCGTTGAAGCTTTCTTTGAGGATTATAAAATGCCTGTTAACAAACCTTTACCGAAGATTGCAGTGATCGGTGAAAAGACTCAAAAATGTCTTTCTGATAAAGGGCTTAATGCTGATTTTATCCCCCGGGAATATGTTGCGGAGGGATTTGTTGAGGATTTTTTGCCATTTGTTGAAAAAGGAACGAAGGTTTTAATTCCCAAGGGAAATCTGGCACGGGACTATATTGCCACTGCCCTTTCTGAAAAAGGCGCCGAGGTGAATGAAATCATTGTATATAAGACTGTTTTTCCAAAAGAAAGCATTGCCCTGTTACAGAAGCAGCTTTCAGGGAAAGGGTTAGATATACTGACTTTTACAAGCCCTTCAACTGTGGATCATTTCATGGGAGCCATAGGGGAACTTGGATATCAAGATTCTGTAAAGAACAGCTTAATCAGCTGTATTGGCCCTGTCACAAAAGAACGAGCAGAAGCCTACGGTCTAAATGTACATGCTGTTCCGGAAGAATATACAGTACATAGCATGCTTGAAAGTATTATTGCCTATTTGGAAACAATGACTAGGAGGGAATTTTAATGGATCTGCAATTTACCAGGCATAGACGCCTTCGCCAAAGCCAAAACATGAGAGCGCTTGTGCGCGAAACCTTTTTGCGGACAGAGGATTTAATTTATCCGATTTTCGTAGCTGAGGGAAATGATATCAAAAGGGAGATTCCTTCTATGCCGGGAATCTATAATCTTTCACTGGACCATTTGGAAGAAGAAATGAATGAAGTGGCTTCTCTTGGAATTAAATCCGTTTTATTATTCGGGATTCCGAAAGAAAAGGATGCATGCGGGCAGCAGGCCTATCATGACCATGGGATTGTTCAGGAAGCAACAAGATTTATTAAAACCCATTTTCCTGAAGTGATCGTCATTGCTGATACTTGTCTATGCGAATATACTGATCATGGCCATTGCGGTCTGATTGAAAATGGTGAAGTGCTAAATGATGCATCGCTTGAATTGCTTGTACAGACGGCTATCAGCCAGGCGAAAGCGGGAGCAGATATCATTGCACCATCAAATATGATGGATGGTTTTACAGCTGCCATTCGCGCTGGGCTGGATGAAGCAGGCTTTGAAAATATTCCGGTTATGTCTTACGCTGTAAAATATGCATCTGCATTTTATGGTCCTTTCCGGGACGCTGCAGACAGCACTCCGCAATTCGGCGACCGCAAAGCGTACCAGATGGACCCTGCAAATCGCATGGAAGCAATGCGTGAAGCAGAGTCTGATTTAATGGAGGGAGCGGACTTTCTGATTGTAAAACCAGGTATGCCGTACCTTGATATCGTACGTGATGTAAAAAATAATATTAACCTGCCGATTGTCATTTACAATGTAAGCGGTGAATATTCCATGGTTAAAGCTGCAGCGCAAAATGGCTGGATCGATGAAGAGAAAATTGTAATGGAAATGCTTACTGGCATGAAGCGTGCCGGAAGCGATTTAATCATTACTTACCATGCAAAAGATGCAGCCAGATGGATTAAGGAACAGCGATAGTTTTACCTATAAAAAGAAAAGAGGGATGACATGCGTTCTTACGATAAATCTATTGAAGCTTTCAAAGAAGCAAGCAAATTAATGCCCGGGGGAGTTAACTCCCCGGTTCGCGCCTTTAAATCTGTCAATATGGATCCGATTTTCATGGAACGGGGCAAAGGGTCAAAGATCTATGATATTGATGGAAATGAGTATATTGATTATGTTTTATCCTGGGGCCCTTTAATCCTGGGACATACGAATGACCGTGTCGTTGAGTCAATTAAAAAGGTGGCCGAAATGGGGACGAGCTTCGGTGCACCGACTGAAATCGAAAATGAACTGGCAAAGCTGGTTATTGAACGTGTGCCCTCAATAGAAGTGGTGCGCATGGTTTCTTCAGGGACAGAAGCAACGATGAGTGCCTTGCGATTAGCACGTGGCTATACCGGCCGAAATAAAATCATGAAATTTGAAGGCTGCTATCATGGACACGGGGACTCCCTGCTCATAAAAGCGGGTTCAGGTGTAGCTACTCTCGGACTTCCTGATAGTCCTGGAGTTCCTGAGGGTGTAGCCAAAAATACAATCACTGTTCCGTATAATGACCTTGAAAGCGTAAGATATGCATTTGAACAATATGGAGAGGATATCGCAGGGGTTATTGTAGAACCTGTTGCAGGAAATATGGGAGTTGTTCCTCCTCAGTCAGGTTTCCTTGAAGGCTTAAGAGAGATTACAGAGCAAAATGGCTCTTTACTAATCTTTGATGAAGTTATGACAGGGTTCCGTGTTGGCTACAATAGTGCTCAGGGTTACTTCGATGTTACACCGGATATTACATGTCTCGGTAAGGTTATTGGTGGTGGACTTCCTGTCGGTGCATACGGCGGTAAAGCTGAAATCATGAAGCAAATTGCACCGAGTGGCCCAATCTACCAGGCTGGTACTTTATCGGGCAATCCACTCGCGATGACAGCAGGCTTTGAGACATTAAGTCAGCTTACTCCTGAATCGTATAAAGAGTTCGAACGGAAAGCAGACAGGCTGGAAGAGGGCTTAAAAGCTGCCGCAGAGAAATTTGAAATCCCGCATACAATTAATCGTGCCGGATCCATGATCGGGTTCTTCTTTACCAATGAAGATGTTATTAACTATGAAAAAGCAAAAACCTCCAATCTGGAATACTTTGCAGAATACTACAGGGAAATGGCAAATCAGGGTGTATTCCTGCCTCCGTCTCAATTCGAAGGGCTTTTCCTTTCAACCGCTCATACAGATGACGATATTGAGAAGACGATAGAGGCAGCCGAAAAAGCATTTTCCAAACTAAAATAAAAAGACTTAACACTCATCAATTGATGGGTGTTTTTTATTGGCTGTTTTCGAGAATTTTGTTGCTTTTTTAACAAGTAGTGAGGAGCGGAAATCAACAGGCCAATTTATAAGAGCTTTTGAAACGATCAAAAAATCAATAAAAGAATCTTTCTGTCATTATTTTTCTAATCATAAAGTATATAAAACTCTCATAGGATTGTTAATGACATAGTGATTAAACGCGAAGATTTGAAGGGAGGAGTCGCTTTGTCTCAGGGGAATCCATCGTGCTTACGATTTTCTTTAGAAGAATCGGTCTGGTTTCAAAAAGGACAGGAAGTATCAGAACTGATTTCAATTTCGTTAGATCCCAATATAACTATTCAGGAAAGCGATCAATATGTAACAATTCAGGGAGCGCTTGAACTTGCGGGTGAGTATAAACGGAGTGATGCAGAAACAGCTGGTGATGAAGAGGTTTTTGCAGGAGCTAAATTCGTTCAGGCAGTTGAGGAAAGAGAAGAGGGAACTTGCGAATTTCAACACTATTTTCCAGTCGATATTACAATCCCAAATAATAGAATCCAAAGCATATATGATATTGACGTAGCGGTAGAATCCTTTGACTATGTTCTGCCCGAAAGAAGCTGCATGAAACTAACAGCTAATTTAACAATCACCGGTTTATACGGCGATCAACAGCATCTCCCTGTTCAGGAATGGCAAGAGGAGGTTGAAGTCGAAGAGCTGGAGCCAGTTCACAGGTCGACAGCTGCTGTTGAAGAGACTGAGGAGGAAGCGGTAAACCAGGAGGAATGGCCAGCTTATCAGGAAAAACAAGCAGAGGAGGAAGAAGCTGAGCCGGTTTACGATTTTGCTGAGGAAGAGCATAGGGAAGAGGAACACCAAGAGGAACACCAAGAGGAACAGAGCGAGCCTAAAGAAGTATTTGTACCATTTGAGGCAGAGGCAAGGAAACAGCCTGAAACTGATGAAGTGCAGCTGGAAACTCTATCAGCAATTGAAGAAAAACAGGAGAAGAAAGATGAAAAGCCTGCAGAGTCAACACCGGAAATTTCATTTGCTTCCCAGCGGAGTGAGGAAGAGCCACCTACAGCTCAGGAGATCTATCAAATGACTGAAGCATTAGAATCAGATAGCCCTTCCTATGAAAAGAAGCCTGAAGAAATGGCAGTACAGGAAAGTCCGGAGGAAGAAGAATCATCATCTTCTGAACAGGAAGCTAAAAAGAAAAAATTCTCGAAAAAGAAAAGCATGTCTTTAACTGAATTCTTTGCCCGCAAAGAAGAGGAAGAAGAACATGTAAAGCTAAAGGTCTGCATTGTGCAGAATGGAGATACAATCGATGCAATTGCTGAAAGGTATGAAATTCCTGCCCAGCAATTATTAAGGGTGAATCACCTGGAAATAAATCAGGATATTTATGAAGGGCAAGTGCTGTACATTCCTGTTGCGGTAGCCCATTAAATGGTTAAACAGCTGAGCAGGTAGTGATAACCCGCTCAGCTGTTTTCATTTCTTGAGAAATGTGACACGAATCAAACATTGGAGAAAAATGAGTAAAAGTGTGTCATGAGTTGGCTGACGCCATATTTCCGTAGGAGTTCCTGAAGAAACTTATATATGGAGTAAAAGGAAAGGAACTATACAACATACCAAGAGAAGGAACCGGGAAATGGCGACAACCGGGAGTGAATCAGGCACTCAGGGAAATATCCTGAGAGTAAAGATACTCCAAATTGCAATCAAGCCATTTGGAAAGTGAGTGGATACTGTGGAAGAAAAAAATCGGCTGCGAAAAGTTTCTCCTATTTTAAAGCATTATTCTTTAGAGCCGCATTTTGTGGAGGAGTTTGGAAGAGTCCATAAGATTTATAGCAATAAAGGGGTTTTTGCTTTGAAAAAAATTAAGCCTCAACATGGTGCGGATTTCATACGGCATGTCCAGACCCTTTACCAAAAAGGCTATAATCGAATTGTACCCATATACCCTACAGTTGATGGCAGATATGCAGTCCTTCACAGGAATGAGCTTTTTTATTTGATGCCCTGGCTGTCAAATGAGGAGAAAGAGGACCGGTTTGAACGTCATCAGCAAATGCTTAGGGAGCTGGCTCGCCTTCATACCCTGTCAGCACGTGAAGTTCCCATCAAAAAGGAAGATAGAACGGAGCATTATGAAAAAACACTGCTGGAGTGGGAGAAAGAAAATGAATTTTTGGATGGATTTATAGAGTCCTGTGAAAGAAAAGAGTATATGTCGCCCTTTGAGCTGCTGTTTACTCTTTATTATCATGATGTCAGTCAGGCTCTTAAATTTTCGACAAATAAATTAAAGGATTGGTACGAAAAAACAAAGGACAGCGATAAAGCCCGGACTGTCATCATACATGGAAAAGTCTCCACTGAACATTTTTTATATGACGATAGAGGATATGGCTACTTTATGAATTTTGAAAATGCAAGGCAAGGTTCCCCTCTCCATGATTTGCTGCCATTTTTATCTCGGACCTTGAAAAGTTTTCCGAAGAGATCGGATGAAAGTGTGGATTGTATATACACATACTTAAAGTATTTCCCATTTAAGGAAGATGAGATGCTGCTGTTCCAAGGCTATTTCGCCCATCCTGGTTCCATTATAAGGGCCGCTGAACAATATCATAAAGGAGAACAGAAAAGGGGGGAGAGAAAGGCCGTCCAGCATCTTCAGAGGCAGTTTTGGCTATTGAAAAACACCGAATATGTAGCAATGAGAATAGATGAAATTGAACGCCAAAAACAAGAAGCAAAAGCAGCTGCTGAAGCACAGCAGCAAGAAGGAGCCCAAAGCTGACAGGACTTGGGCTCCTAAATTATTTCCAGGTGAAAGGCAATGGCTGTAAGGATGAAAATCGAAAGCAATAGCACATCGAAGGTAGTGGGCAAGAGTATTGTTCTTATGCCCTGAAAAACACAAAAAGGAATAATGAACTGTGCACACACATTTCTAAAAGTTCTTAACCAGGGAGGCAGTGTATAAGGATTATATTTTCTTCTCAACTTCGCATGCCCCTTTCCCGAATGTCCTTATTTATTTCTATCCTATGATTCATCCAGCGTTAAAGTGCCTAATTTTCAAATGGGAGTAACTTCAACTTCAGTAAATGAAGGACCAGATCATATTAAGCAACAATTACGTGGCTTCAACCTAAATCACCTGTTGCCTAATTTTACGTTATGCCTCACCTCTAAATTGAAAAAACGTATAATATATAAAAAATTCGGTTATCCTTATTGACTATAACAGCCTTTTTTCGGTAGTATATCTAATATATAAAAACTGTATATAGTTGCTAAGACAGGGAAGAGTACGATGGCCCTTTGCCTTTAGAGAGGAAGACCAATAGCTGAGAGGTTTTTCAGGCAAAACCGTTGGAAGGTCGCCCTCGAGCATCTTTTGCAAAAGGTTCAATCCGAGTAGTGAAAGACGGGAAATCCGTTATCTGTTTAAGAGTCAATCTCTATAAGAATGTTTTTTTGCTCCATTGTGAGCCGTTAATTTTCTTTAGTGATTGAAAAAAAGGTGGTACCGCGAAGCAACTCCATTCGTCCTTTTATGGCGAATGGAGTTTTTTTATTTTCGCTGTTTTCGCAGAGTTTGTTGCTCTTAATTGTTAACTAAGTTTTACCTGCTGAGTTAATTGGAGCGGAGGGCGCTTGATCCTCGAAAATGCTATCGCATTTTTTTCTTGCGGTGTTGATTCAGGGAAGATTTTCAATGTCCTGCGGGAGGAGAAGGGGTGAGAGACCCCACAGGCGAAGCCGAGGAGGCTCTCTCCCGCGGAAAGCAAGCGCCCGCAGTGGAAATCAACGGCCATTATTTTCAGGCTAAACAGCAATTTATGAGAAAACAGCCGATATCTTTTATGAGTGCTTTTAGAAAGGAAGAATGACACATGGATAATAATGAATTATCAATGCCGACTAAGTATGATCCTCAGTCCATAGAAAAAGGACGATATGACTGGTGGCTGGAGGGCAAATTTTTTGAGGCGACGGACGATGCTGAGAAGCAGCCTTATACAATTGTTATACCGCCTCCAAACGTAACAGGAAAGCTTCATCTTGGCCATGCATGGGATACGACTCTTCAAGATATCCTTACGCGTATGAAGCGGATGCAGGGATATGATGTTTTATGGCTTCCAGGTATGGACCATGCGGGTATTGCCACTCAAGCAAAGGTAGAAGAAAAACTTCGCAGCGAAGGCAAAAGCCGTTATGACCTTGGCCGGGAGAAGTTCGTAGAAGAAACCTGGAAGTGGAAAGAAGAATATGCAAGCCATATTCGCCAGCAATGGTCAAAGCTTGGATTGGGCCTGGACTATAGCCGTGAACGTTTTACGTTAGATGAAGGCCTGTCTAAAGCCGTAAGAGAAGTGTTCGTTTCACTATATAATAAAGGGTTAATTTACCGGGGCGAATATATCATTAACTGGGACCCCTCCACTAAAACGGCCCTTTCAGATATTGAGGTTATTTACAAAGATGTCCAGGGTGCTTTTTATCATATGAGATACCCGCTAACTGATGGTTCAGGCCATATTGAAATTGCAACAACCCGCCCCGAGACAATGCTTGGCGATACTGCTGTTGCTGTACATCCAGAAGATGAACGCTATAAGCACTTAATTGGGAAGACAGTGAAGCTGCCAATCACTGGACGTGAAATTCCGATTGTTGCCGATGATTATGTAGAAATGGATTTCGGTTCAGGTGCTGTAAAAATTACGCCTGCACACGATCCGAATGATTTTGAAATCGGAAACCGCCATAATCTTGAAAGAATTCTGGTTATGAATGAAGATGGCACAATGAATAATAAAGCAGGAAAATACCAAGGTATGGACCGTTTTGAATGCCGCAAACAAATCGTGAAGGATCTTCAAGAAGACGGAGTTCTATTCAAAATTGAAGAACATATGCATTCCGTTGGCCATTCAGAGCGCAGCGGTGCAGTTGTAGAGCCGTATCTTTCAACCCAATGGTTTGTAAAAATGCAGCCGCTTGCTGATGAAGCAATAGCCCTTCAAAATAAAGAGGAAAAAGTGAATTTTGTTCCTGATAGATTTGAGAAAACATATCTTCGCTGGATGGAAAACATCCGTGACTGGTGTATTTCCCGCCAGCTTTGGTGGGGTCACCGCATACCTGCCTGGTACCATAAAGAAACCGGTGAAGTATATGTGGGACACGAAGCACCTGGAGATATTGAAAACTGGGAACAAGATAAAGATGTCTTGGATACCTGGTTCAGTTCAGCGCTTTGGCCATTTTCGACAATGGGCTGGCCGGAAACTGAGGCAGCCGACTTCAAGAGATACTATCCAACCGCTGCGCTTGTAACAGGTTATGACATTATTTTCTTCTGGGTATCGCGAATGATTTTCCAGGGACTTGAGTTTACCGGACAGCGTCCATTCCAGGATGTCTTAATCCATGGTCTTGTTCGTGATTCACAGGGGCGAAAAATGAGTAAGTCTCTTGGAAATGGTGTCGACCCAATGGATGTAATCGATCAATATGGCGCTGATTCGCTTCGTTATTTCCTATCAACAGGAAGCTCACCGGGACAAGATTTACGCTTCAGCATGGAAAAGGTAGAAGCAACATGGAATTTCGCCAATAAGATCTGGAACGCTTCCCGTTTCGCTTTAATGAATATGGATGGCTTAATGTACGAAGAAATCGATCTAAGCGGAGAAAAATCTGTTGCTGACAAATGGATTTTAACTCGATTAAATGAAACAATTGAAACGGTCACACGACTGTCTGACCGCTATGAATTTGGTGAAGTTGGGCGCGTTCTTTACAACTTTATCTGGGATGACTTCTGTGATTGGTATATTGAAATGGCAAAGCTTCCGCTATATGGCGAAGATGAAGCTGCCAAGAAAACAACACGATCCATTCTGGCATATGTGCTGGATAACACAATGCGCCTGCTTCATCCATTTATGCCATTTATAACGGAGGAAATTTGGCAGAACCTTCCGCATTCAGGTGAATCTATTACAGCAGCCCAGTGGCCGGCTGTTAAGGAAGAATACACTGACCATCAGGCGGCGAATGAAATGAAGCTGCTTGTAGAGATCATCCGCTCTGTCCGGAACAGCCGTGCAGAAGTGAACACACCAATGAGTAAGAAGATTAAAATGATGGTAAAAGCAAAGGATCAGGAAGTTCTATATACTCTCGAGAATAACCGCGGCTATATTGAACGCTTCTGTAATCCGGAAGAACTCGTACTGGCTCTGGAGATTGAGGCACCTGATAAAGCTATGACAGCTGTTGTGACCGGAGCAGAAATTATCCTTCCGCTTGAAGGCTTAATCAACATTGAGGAAGAAGTTGCACGCCTGCAAAAAGAATGGGATAAATTAAACAAAGAAGTAGAACGTGTTCAAAAGAAACTTGGAAATGAAGGCTTTATCAAAAAAGCGCCTGAAAAAGTAATTGAAGAAGAAAAGGCAAAAGAAAAAGATTACAGTGAGAAGAGAGCAGCTGTTGAAGCACGAATTAAAGAACTTAAGGAAGTTCAATAAGTCCGGGAAAAATAGCAGTCGAATCTCTGGGTCAGCTTGCTTTTCGCTGCTCACGTATCAAGGACATACGCTCCGCTGCTCAATGCGGCGCTTCCTTGATCTTCTTGGTTCTTTATGTCCTCCTTATTGAACACATATTTAAAGGAGAATAACCAATATATCTGGAAGGCGGGTCCATTTAGAGGATTCGTCTTCCTTCCTGTATTACGGAGGTGCAAATGCATGTTTTCGACTTATGAAGAAACGCTTAACTGGGTTCATTCCAGATTAAGGCTAGGGATCAAGCCAGGGCTTCAAAGAATGGAATGGATGATGGAAAAGCTCGGACATCCAGAGAGAAGAATTAAATCTGTCCATATAGGCGGGACCAACGGCAAAGGGTCAACGGTTACATTTTTGAGGTCGATTCTTCAGGAAGCCGGCTATTCTGTTGGAACCTTCACATCACCCTATTTCGAGCAATTCAATGAGCGAATTTCCCTAAATGGTGTCCCAATCAGGGATGAGGAAATCGTCCGGCTTGCTAATGATATATATCCCTTGGATGAAGAACTTGAAAAGACAGAACTAGGGGGTCCCACCGAATTTGAAATCATTACAGCCATGTCATTTCAATATTTTGGACACGTCCAGCCTGCCGATATTGTTTTGTTTGAAGTAGGGCTGGGGGGCAGATACGATTCCACTAATATCATTTATCCTGTTTTATCAATCATATCGAGTATTGGCCTTGACCATACAGCCATCCTGGGGGATACATATGAGGAAATAGCATTTGAGAAAGCTGGAATCATTAAACCTGGTATAAATGTGATCACTGGCATAAAACAGCAAGAAGCATTGAATGTCATACAAGAAAAAGCTTTCAAAATGAAGGCGCCGGTTTACCAGCTGGGGAACGAATTTACCATTGCTGGACATAAATCTTTACCAAAGGGAGAATTCTTTAACTTAAAGACTGTATTTAAGGAGTTTCCAGGGCTTGAAACGGCAATGGCAGGCAAGCACCAGACAGAAAATGCTTCACTTGCTGTGATGGCGGCAGTGCTCTTAAATAAATATTACTCCTTTCTGTTAGAAGATGAACATATAAGAGCAGGGCTAAAAGCAGCATACTGGCCTGGGCGATTTGAGATCATTTCAGAAAATCCATTGATTATTATTGATGGAGCCCATAACGAGGAAGGAATATCTGCTTTGTCGTCTGAGTTGGAGAAGCGTTTCCAAAATAGAAGAAGGAATATTGTTTTTGCTGCCTTATCTGATAAAAAGCTCGACAAAATGATTGATAGTCTTGATTCTGTTGCAGATAAGATCACTTTCACGGAATTTAATTTTCCAAGAGCAGCCGCGGCCGAAGAATTATATAAAATTAGCTCAAACAACAAGAAGTATTTTAATAAAGACTGGAAGCAGCTTTTGGATAAAGAACTAAAAGAAACAGACAAAGACAGTGTCTTTGTAATTACTGGATCACTTTATTTTCTATCGGAAGTAAAGCCCTATCTTTTGAAATTATTAGAAAATAAAAAATGATAATATGACAAAAGTTAGAAAATTTGATAAAATATGCACGTTATCCGACTTTTTTCCTAATTAATATTGATGAGGAGGGGGGAAATGGTTAGTTCTCAAATAAAAGCTATAGTCTGGGGTATCTGGCTTCTCATTTTTCCAGCAGGTTTGCTGATCACTTATTATTTCTTCCCTCCTCAGATTGCCGGACAGGGTATTAATTTATTTGCCTTTTTTATATTGATGTTTTTTGTATCGGTCATGCCTATGGTGGTCAATAATACGCCGATTTTTTTGCTTCAATGGGTCTCAATGGCTGTGTTCTTAACATTTGGCCTATTGGTAGAAATGGTGATGGTCCAATTAGCTGTCATTATACTCCTTATGAAGCTTAAACTTCAAAAGCACGAGTTTTTCCGTCTGCCGCTTAACTCTTTAATGTTTTTTGCGGTGTCGCTGGCAAGTGGATTAGCCTACTTTGCAATGGGGGGCAAAACGGGAATTGATGTCATTGCCAACCCGCAATATTTCTGGGTTGCCGCCGCCTATCCGCTGATTCATTTTACTTTAAATCAGCTGCTGCTCAGTTTAATTCAGTATACAGTCTATGGGAGGAAGAGCTCCTTTTTTGAGAAAGACCTTGTTTGGGAATTAGTCACCTCGCTGATCACTTTCCCGATCGGTCTTGTTCTTTATATACTTTACCTGGAAGTAGGGCTGCTTGCATTGCTATTTGTAGGGGTGCCATTCGTTAGTCTTTCCATCATTCTCCATCTGTATTACTCTAGCGAAAAGATAAATGATTACCTCCAAAAAGCAGCAGAAATAGGGCATCAAATGGCAGAGCGACTTTATGTAAATGAAGTCATGGATCTCTTTATCTTAAAATTAAATGAGATGCTTCCGGTAGATAATGCCTATATTCTAGATATTGTGGATGAGAACGCGTTGCAGTTAATCTATCGAGTTGAAAACGGCCAAAAGAAGGAGCTTGACCTCAAGCCGCTCAAGAAAAATGAAGGAATTAGCGGGCGTGTCTGGTTCACTAGGAAATCCGCTTTATTTCATTCGAAAAAAGAGTGGAAAAGTGTTGCTAAGGAATTCTTGCCTGATGGCGCGGAGAGCATTATCAGTGTGCCAATAGTCCGCAGCAATGAAGTGATTGGTGTGCTATTGCTTTCCTCGAACAAAAAGCGGGCATATGAAAAGTCACAGCTGATGATCGTTGATATTTTATGCTCACACTTTGCCATTGCCATTGAAAATGCAAAACATCATGAAGAAACCAAAGCGAAAAGTGAACGCTGTGCACTAACTAAACTATATAATTATCGCTATATAGAAAATAAGCTTAGTGAAGAATTCAGCAGAATGCAAAAAGGTGAAAAAGACCTTTTATCACTGATTATTCTGGACATAGATCATTTTAAACAAGTGAACGATACTTATGGTCATCAAAGCGGAAATGAAATTCTTTGTGAGCTGGCAAATAGGCTGACCAATATAATGGGGAATGAGGGGATAGTTGCCCGTTACGGAGGAGAGGAATTTGTTATTTTATTGCCGGATGCCAACAAGGAAGCTGCAATGAAATGGGCGGAGCTTGTTAGGCAAACGATAGCCAACCGGCCATTTAACCTTCGTCACCATATGGATAAAAGCAGCAGAAGCCGAACCGTTCATATCACAGCTTCGATTGGTGTAGCTTCTGCTCCAATGGACGCAGACGATTCACTTGCCCTGATTCGCCATGCCGACAGAGCCCTGTATATCGGAGCAAAGCGGGCAGGAAGGAACAGAGTCGCAGAATACGTAAAATAAAGGCTGTGTTAACGTTCAATGTTGATTTTTAGCACCCTGTTGATTGGAGCGGAAGGCTCGAGACTCCTGCGGGAGAAGCGTGTCAGCGGGAGACCCCGCAGGCGTGAATGCGTCGAGGAGGCTCCCGGACCGCCCGCGGAAAGCGAGTGCCTGGAGCGGAAATCAACAGGCCGATTTAACAGAGCCAAAATAAAAAAGCAGCCTGAGGGTATCACGCAGGCTGCTTTTACATGAGTTGCAGATAAAAGATCGCATTTTCTATGTCAAAAGACACAAAAGTGTTGGATATTAAGCATGTAGTAAATAAGCGAATTAATTATAATACTCTTGGAATGTGAAGGTGGCCTGTAAAATAAAATAAGAGAATCATAGTATATTCTTAATGGATCTTTACTACATAATCAGTTTTTCCCGTTCGTTCGCTGCGTAACTGGAGCGGAAATCAACGGGCAAGCTTTATAGTCAAAAAAACAAACTATACGAAATGACTTTGGCAAAAATGGTAAGGGTGTGCTCTAACTCAATTATATTAGCATAAACTTATTAATCCTTTGGATGTATCTAAAAAAGCAATACGTCAAGATTTTGGGAGTGGCAGGAATTGAGTTTTATATTCGTTTTTATTTTTATATTGGGTTTAATACTTGGCTCTTTTTTTAATGTAGTAGGGCTAAGAGTTCCATTGAAAAAGTCAATCGTTTTTCCGGGCTCTTCATGTTCGTTTTGCAGCCGGCAGTTAAAACCATCTGAACTTATTCCAGTGGCATCCTATCTGTTTCAAGGAGGAAGATGCAGGGGATGTAAAGCTATGATTTCTCCTATATATCCCTTAATTGAATTGGGTACAGGGTTATTGTTTGGTTCGGCTCCCCTTTTATTAGGGTGGACCAGTGAATTGCTTGTGGCATGGACTCTCACTTCTCTGATTATTATTATTGTGGTTTCTGATATTATGTATATGATTATTCCGAATAAAATTCTGGTAGTTTTTTCAGTGGTTTTTTTATTAGAAAGAATATTTATACCCTTAGATCCCTGGTTCGACTCAATATATGGGGCAGCAGGCGGATTTGCTCTTTTATTGTTTATAGCAGTTATTAGTAAAGGCGGCATGGGTGGCGGTGACATTAAACTCTATGCAGTTATTGGTTTTGTAATAGGCACAAAATTAATGCTGCTATCCTTTTTTATTGCAACCCTTTATGGTGCTTTATTCGGTCTGCTGGCTTTGATATCAGGTAAAGTAAAAAAAGGCAGCGCCATTCCCTTTGGGCCATTCATCGGGGCAGGTACTTTGACTTCCTATTATTTTGGTGTTCCAATTATAAATCAATACTTACAATGGCTATCTTCAGGCTTTTAAAATTATCCGCTAAAATGTCTTTTTCCAACTTGCATAGGATCTTAAAAAATTTGACGAAATCATTCGCTAACAAGACGACAAAAGTCTTGTTATTTTTTTTTAGCAGTATGTTAGGATGAAACCAATTCAGCAATCGACATGGAAGGAGGACAAGGTGTGGACAAGCCTAATAACGGAAAAACGATCACAATAAAAATAAATGGCAAGGACCGTCCGTTTCAGGAGAAAAATGAAGGAAAGCAGAAAAAAAACTGGAAGCCAAAAGAGCTGGAAAGAAAAGAAAAACACGAGGAAACGGAGTTCTTTACTTCAATACAAACCGCTGCTGCAAAAGAAGCAGATGACAGTTTCGATTGGATCCTGCCAGAGGAGACGGAGGATTCGGAAATTAAAGAGTTTAAGGTAGCAACCCCTCCAAAATCCCCAGCAAAAAAAGGACTCAGTACATTGGCCAAAAACTTCAAGAGGAAAAATAAGCAAGGTTTTCTCACATCCATTTTTCTTGCTGTCTTTTTTGCTGTCCTGCTTGGGACAAGCTTTGGATTCATTATGCTCAAATTGGTATTCACTGACCAGGCAGCCGAGACTATTGCTCCTGCCGTAACTGAAACCCCTGCATCTTCTGGACAGCCGCCCGGAACGGAAACAGCAGCACTAGACCCATTGGCCACGTTTGTGGTCCAGGGAGGAGTCTTCTCAAATAGCGAAGCAGCCAAACAAATACAGGAAGCAAACGCTCAAAAAGGTGCAAATAGCAAACTAATAGAAATGGACGGACAAACATTTCTTTATTTAGGAGTAGCTGACAGTATTGAGCATGCGAAAGAAATGGGCGGAGCTTTAAAAAGTAAAGGTATCGATGTTTTTGCAAAAGAAATCATATTTGATGCGAAGTCTATAGAGGGATTAAATGCAGTGGAGAAAAAAATACTTGAAATGGCACCCTCCATGTATCAAACCCTTACAGCAGGTGCAGCCAGTGCAGCTGTTGAAAAAACTATGCCCGCAGGTTTGGTTGAGGATATGAAAAAGCAGAGTGCTGCATTAAATGAATTACAAGCTGATCAAATCAAAAAACAAGGGCTTATTTCTATAAAAGAAGAACTCGAAAATGCATCCAAACAAATGAATGCCTTCCAGCAAACTGGAGATGCAGCTTCGGCCGAAAAAGTTCAGCAGCACCTGCTTGCGTTTCTGGCCGCTTATCAGTCATTGTAAGCAAATAGTGCCATAAATTTCTACCATTCGAATATTTTCTGGGAAATATCGCATATTAAAGGAGTCTGTTCGGGAAATTTCGGCAGGCTCTTTCATTTTGTCGATCCTTATAAACTTTTATCAAATAATTATGTAAAGCAGTTTTTTAAATTGTTTGTGCAGCCGATTTTTGATACGATAAGTCTGTATCTCCCAAATTGATACATAAAGGTAAGGTGATTCGATGCAAAACCTCATTTTAGCCTCTTCTTCCCCACGGCGAAAAGAACTTCTCAAAAATCTTCATTTAACATTTGAAGTTTCCAGCAGTGATGTTGATGAAAGCTTTGATCCCAGGTTAACACCTGATGAAATTGTGAAGGAACTCGCCTTCAGGAAAGCATTTGCTGTCTTTGAAAAGCACCCTGATGCTTTTGTGATTGGATCAGATACAGTGGTAGTCAAGGATGGAAATGTTTTAGGAAAGCCAAGCAATAGCGAAGAAGCCTTCAGTATGTTGAAGAGCCTGTCGGGAACAACTCATTCCGTCTACACAGGTGTCTCCATTTTGGCACCAGGCAAACAAATAAAATTCTATGAAAAAACCGAGGTGGTGTTCTGGGAGTTAACAGATGAAGAAATTAACTCTTATATCGGCACCGGTGAACCATTTGACAAGGCGGGAGCATATGGAATACAGGGCTTTGGCAGCGTGCTTGTAAAAAGCATTAATGGAGATTATTTTTCGGTTGTCGGCCTTCCTGTGTCAAGAACGGTTCGGGAATTAAGGAAGGCGGGCTACGCGCATCCTTAATAGATTTTCCTCATCTTTTGCTCCCTGGCCCATAGGTTAGGGAGGAAATAATATGCAAACTGAATCCTTTTTAATAAAAGATTTCCCTCAAGATGAACGTCCTCGCGAGCGATTTGTCCAAAATGGACCGCAAAGCCTTTCAAATCACGAATTGATTGCCATTTTGCTAAGAACGGGCACGAAAGATGAATCCGTTCTGCAATTATCAAACAGGCTTCTCACTCAATTTGAAGGCCTTCGGCTGTTGAAGGATGCATCGTTGGATGAAATCACCGCAATTAAGGGTATTGGAACCGCGAAGGCGATCCAATTGCTTGCTTCTGTCGAAATTGGCCGGAGAATTTCTAATCTTGCCTACGATGATAGATATATCATCCGCTCTCCTGAAGATGGTGCAAATTATGTTATGAACGACATGCGGTTCCTGTCACAGGAACATTTTGTATGCCTTTATTTAAATACGAAAAATCAGGTGCTCCATAAGCAAACCATTTTTATTGGAAGCCTGAATGCATCAATTGTGCATCCGAGAGAGGTATTTAAAGAGGCATTTCGCAGATCTGCAGCTTCAATTATCTGTATCCATAATCATCCGAGCGGAGACCCTGCTCCAAGCAGAGAAGATATAGAAGTAACAAAGCGGCTGGCAGAGGCCGGCAAAATAATCGGCATCGATGTACTTGACCATCTTATTATCGGCGAGAATAAATTTGTCAGCTTGAAAGAAAAAGGTTATTTGTAATGTAACATTCGAAATAACCTTGTAAAAAAGCTATGTTTTTAATTGACGATACGATATAATATTGGTTATGATTTTTGAGATGCCTTGCGTTTAAAAGGCTTATTTTACCTGATAGATTAAAGAGATTTCAATTATTATACCTTATCTTAAAATTAGCATTATGTATCAGAAAGGGAGATACCATTTATGTTTGGAATCGGTACTAGAGACCTTGGAATAGATTTAGGGACAGCTAATACACTTGTTTATGTTAAAGGGAAAGGAATCGTAGTCAGAGAGCCATCTGTAGTTGCACTCCAGACGGACACAAAAAATATTGTGGCGGTCGGAAATGACGCAAAAAATATGATCGGCCGAACCCCCGGGAATATTGTAGCACTCCGGCCAATGAAGGATGGGGTCATTGCCGATTATGAAACAACGGCCGTCATGATGAAATATTACATTAAACAAGCCAATAAAAATAAGAGCTTCTTCTCTGGAAAGCCTTATGTAATGGTTTGTGTGCCATCTGGGATTACAGCTGTAGAGGAACGTGCAGTTGTGGATGCAACCCGCCAGGCAGGAGCGCGTGATGCTTATACGATAGAAGAGCCGTTTGCTGCTGCAATTGGCGCAAATCTTCCTGTGTGGGAACCTACAGGAAGCATGGTTGTAGATATTGGCGGCGGAACTACTGAGGTAGCCATCATCTCTTTGGGCGGCATTGTAACAAGCCAATCTATCCGTATTGCCGGTGATGAAATGGACGATGCCATTATAAATTATATCCGCAAAAATTATAATTTGATGATCGGTGACCGTACTGCTGAAATGATTAAGGTTGAAGTAGGTTCTGCAGGAGATCCAGAGGGTGTGGAGAACATGGAAATCCGCGGACGCGATCTTTTGACTGGCTTGCCAAAAACGATCGAAATTACTGCAGAAGAGATTTCAAAAGCTCTGAATGATACTGTCTATGCCATTGTGGATGCAGTGAAAAACACGCTGGAAAAAACACCGCCAGAATTAGCGGCTGATATTATGGACCGCGGCATTGTTCTAACGGGTGGGGGTGCATTGCTTCGCAACCTGGACAAGGTGATCAGTGAAGAAACGAAAATGCCTGTCCTTATTGCAGAAAACCCGCTTGATTGCGTAGCAATTGGCACTGGGAAAGCTCTGGACCATATTGACTTATTTAAAAATAAAGCCAAAGAGTCACGATAAAAACCAAAGATAGATACGAAAAAACATGAAGCCCATTCACGAGTTTGAAGTGTTTGGGCTCAACTTTCGTATTGTCTAATCTTGTATGCTAAATGATAAATTTGTAGATATATGTTATCTTTGGAAGCAATGATGGTATAGGGAGGCGCCATGCGCTTTTCTTATAACCTGTGTAAAAAATACTAATCGAGGTGTAACTGATGCCACAGTTCTTTTTGAATAAACGCCTGATTATTTTGCTTGTCAGCATCATTATTCTCGTGGCATTGATTGGGTTTTCTTTAAAAGATAGAGAAAATTTAACTTGGCCTGAGCAATTTTTAAAAGATACTACCGGTTTTGTGCAGAATGCCGTATCCCGTCCTGTAAACTATGTGGCTGGATTTTTTGAAAATGTCCAAGACTTGCAAAATACATACAAAGAAAATAAAGAGTTGAAAACACGGCTTGATGAACTTGCCCGGCTGGAGTCAGAAGTTCAGCGACTTAAAAAAGATAATACTGAGCTTCGCGAGATCCTTGATAAAAAAGATTCATTAAGTGAATTTGAACCGAAGCAGGCAACTGTGATAGGAAGGAACCCGGATCGATGGCATGAACTGCTTATTATTAATAAAGGGAAAAATGCAGGAATTGAACCGAACATGGCTGTCATTACATCTAAAGGGCTTATCGGTAAGGTGAAAAGCAGCAATACCTTCACTTCAACCGTTCAGCTGCTAAGCTCTATGGATCCGACCAATCGCATATCGGCAAAGATCCAGGCTGGAGAAAATAACTTTTTCGGTCTGATTGAAGGCTATGATAAAGAGAAGGGGCTTCTACTCCTTAAACGCATACCTTATGATGCTAAAGTTGAAAAAGGGCAGAATGTTATTACTTCAGGCCTCGGAGGCGTATTTCCTGAAAGTCTTCCAATCGGGAAAGTCGTAGATGTAGTTCCTGATGAGTTTGGACTGACGCAAACTGCTTATATAGAACCAGGAGCTGACTTTTACGATATTGGCCATGTAATGGTTGTAAAGAGAGGGGCTCTCCAGCCTGAATTAATGGAAATGATAGATGAGAAGGAGGAGGAACTGTGAGAAGATTTCTTCTTCCTCTCATACTCCTGGGCTTATTTATTGGTGAAAGCATATTCGTTCAATTAACCCCGCCTGAGCTGTTTGGCAGCGGCAAAATTGCCGTTCCGCGTTTTCTGATTGCCAGTTTGCTGTTTTTGACCATTTACGGTTCAAAAAAGCACGGTGTCATATACGGGCTTTTATTCGGCTTGCTTTTCGATATCGTTTATGTGGAAATAATAGGTATTTATCTATTTCTGTTTCCTATCATTGCTTATATTATGACTAAACTGATGAAAATTCTTCAGACGAATATAGCCATGGCTTCCATAATAGTTCTCTTGGGGGTTGCCTTGCTTGAGGCCGGCTCCTACCAAATGAATTTTTTGATTCATCGTACAAACATGGACTTTGCAGCCTTCTTATCGTCCCGCCTTGTGCCTACACTTATTTTGAATCTGATTTTTATTATCCTTGCTGCCTATCCATTCAAAAGATTATTTGAAAAATATGCAGATAGCTTAAATGAGTAGTGTAGGGGAATAGGAAACATGTGTACCATTCAATATCAATATTATTGCGAAAAGAAACCGGCTGAACCCGGTTTCTTTTAAATGAATAATTTTAGGGAAGGCTCTTTCCAAAAAGTTTGTTTTTTTTAATAGATTTTGTAATTAAAAAACATTGATAAAAAAGGTTGGCTGATTGGTCTGTAAGCTGCGAGACTCTGGCTGGAGGAGTGTGACAGGTGAGAGCCCACAAGAGCTGCACGCTGAGCATCCTGGGTCGGAAATCAACCTCCCCTCACTGCTTGTTAAAAAAGCAGCTAAGTTTGCGAAAACAGCATTAGGGAAAAAGGATTTTAGAAGGTTTCTGTCGAATTCTACTTATTATGGGCTATTTAGGATAGGGATAATTGTCTTATTTATTTGTTTGGCTCTTTTCTAAAAGATTGTTGTTGCTAAATAGATTTTCGAATAAAACCATTAATAAATAAGGTTGGTTGATTGCAGCGTAAGGTGCGAGACTCCAGCGGGACAGGTGAGACCCCACAGGTGCTTGCACCGAGGAGGCTCACCGCCCGCCCCGCGGAAAGAGAGCAACCTGGAGCGGAAATCAACCACTCCTCATTACTTGTTTAAAAAACAACAAAGTTCGCAAAAACAGCCATTTGTTTAAAAAATTCAGCCCTAACTGACCTTAGTTCCTATTATCCGGGCTGCATGAAAATAGAGTGCAATAAACCACTTATGTGTTTCTTATCATTGAGGTGAACATCTTGAAATGAAAAAAAACCAAAACGTTACAATCAAAGGGACAAAAGACGGGCTGACATTGCACCTCGATGATTCTTGCTCATACAGAGAACTGAAGAAAGAGCTTGACCTGAAGCTTTCAGAAAGTTCCAGGGCTGGGGAAGACCGGCTTATTTCGGTTAGAGTTCAAGTGGGCAATCGATATCTTACCAATGGACAGCAGGAAGAATTAAAGGAGTTAATCCGGCAAAAGAAAAATCTGATCGTTGAGTCCATAAGTTCCAATGTTATAACAAAAGATGAAGCTGAAAAACGAAAAGAGGAAAGTGAAATCGTATCAGTCGCAAGAATGATTCGATCTGGACAGGTATTAGAAGTTCCGGGAGATCTTCTGCTTGTTGGGGATGTAAACCCGGGGGGCACTGTAATGGCGGGAGGAAATATATTTATTATGGGCGCTTTAAAAGGAATTGCCCATGCAGGCTGCCATGGAAATAAGGAAGCGGTTGTGGTTGCTTCTCTTATGAAGCCTTCCCAATTAAGGATCAGTGACTGTATTAACAGGGCTCCTGACAAGGATCAAGACGAGGAAAAGAGAGAAATGGAATGTGCTTACATAGACGAAAATGAGCAAATTACAGTTGATAGATTACAGGTTTTAATGCATCTAAGACCAAATATTACTAGATTGCAAGGGGGAAGCTAGGATGGGAGAAGCGATTGTCATTACGTCCGGTAAAGGCGGTGTAGGAAAAACGACTACTTCCGCAAATGTAGGTACGGCACTTGCCCTTCAGGGAAAAAGGGTTTGCCTGGTGGATACAGACATTGGCCTTCGTAACCTTGATGTTGTGATGGGGCTGGAGAACCGCATCATTTATGATCTTGTTGATGTGGTTGAAGGCCGATGCAAGATTCATCAGGCACTTGTAAAAGATAAGCGGTTTGACGACTTGCTGTATTTGCTGCCAGCTGCACAAACAAGCGATAAATCAGCCGTGAAGCCTGAGCAGATGAAGAAGCTGGTTGATGAGCTGAAGCAGGATTATGATTACATTGTAATCGATTGCCCAGCCGGAATTGAGCAGGGGTATAAAAATGCGGTTGCTGGTGCGGACAAGGCTATTGTTGTTACGACACCGGAAGTTTCGGCTGTCCGTGATGCAGACCGAATTATTGGATTGCTTGAAAAAGAAGAAAATGTAGAAGCGCCAAAGCTGATTATAAACAGAATACGAAGCCATATGATGAAAAATGGCGATATGCTGGATGTAGATGAAATTACAGCCCATCTATCGATTGATTTAATCGGTATTGTGGCAGATGATGATGAAGTGATCAAGGCTTCGAATCATGGCGAACCCATTGCTTTAAACCCTAACAGCAAAGCATCAGTAGCATATCGAAATATTGCCCGCCGCATTCTTGGCGAATCGGTGCCGCTTCAGCCTCTTGAAGAGGAGAACAAGGGCGTCTTTTCAAAAATTAAAAAGTTTTTTGGCGTTAAATAATGAATACTGGCAGCAAACAACCGGGGAGAGTTCCCCGGTTTATTTTTTTTATATCTATTCCTTCCGTGAGTCATACTCTTTTTGGACAACTCATAAACTTGTACAAATAGAGTTATTAAGGAAATGGTGGGGATCTCATGAATTCAAGAGCGGATGAAATTCGCAAAAGAATTGCACGGAGGAAAAAAGAGAATGAAAGGCTGTCCAAGAAGGCAGATTCACATCTTCTTTGGACAGAGGATGAGGAACGCTACGGGTTTAATAAGCTTCCTTCTTATGACACAAAAATGGGAGAAGGAGACCACCCTTTATTTCGAAAAGAGTTATTTCTGTTTAAACTGCTTGCTTCAGCCTGTATTTTTTTACTTGCAGCGATTCTCTTTAAAAACGAGACGGCAAGGCTTAATCCTGCAAGGGATTTTGTGATGGCTTCCATGGAAAAGGATTTTCAATTCGCTGCTGTTTCAGGCTGGTATGAAGACCAGTTTGGTAAGCCGCTTGCATTCCTTCCGTTTTCAGACGGAAAAAAAGAGACCCAGAGCTCTTCTGCAGACAGTGATTATGCACTCCCTGCTTCTGCTAAAATTCTTGAAGACTTTAATGATAATGGCCAAAGGATTACAATTGAAACCGGAAAGGAAGCTTCCGTTGAGGCCATGAGCGAAGGTCTAGTAAGGTTTGCCGGGAAAAAAGACGGTTTCGGTAACACAGTTATTATTCAGCATGGTGATAAAAGCGAATCCTGGTATGGCAATTTAGCAGATATTAATGTAAATCCATATCAATATATTGAAAAAGGTACAGGATTAGGTACTGCGGGTAATACTGAAGATGGTGAAAAAGGCTCCTTTTATTTTGCTATTAAAAAAGGTGATGACTTTATAGATCCGATTCAGGTGATACCATTTGAATAAAATTCCAGAATTGATAAAGTATATTCATATCCATCCTTTGTTATGGGCGATTATTGGGTTGTCAGTGGCAACTGCCCATTTTATTGAACTATGTCTATTGCTGCTGATTATTTTCGTGCATGAGATGGGTCATGCCGCAGCTGCAGCCCTCTTTTCCTGGAGAATCAAAAGGATAGCCCTCTTGCCCTTTGGGGGTGTGGCGGAAATGGATGAGCATGGAAATAGGCCGCTTAAGGAAGAAATTATAGTAATAATTTCCGGGCCGCTTCAGCATATTTGGATGATGGGAGCGGCATTGCTTTTTTATCAGCTTACTTGGATGCCGCAAGAAATCTTTCAGCTGTTTATACAATTTAATTTAATGATTTTGATATTCAATCTGCTTCCTGTCTGGCCTTTAGATGGCGGAAAGCTGATTTTTTTATGGATGTCACGTAACCGGGCATTTCCAGATGCCCACAGAAAAACATTGCTGATATCAGGAGCTGGTATATTTGGATTCATTATTTTTACTTTATTGACATCTCCTGTTAATCTGAATATGTGGGTGATCCTCGCTTTTTTGATGTTTTCGCTATACCATGAATGGAAGCAAAGCCGGTTTGTTTTTATTCGCTTTCTCCTTGAGAGATATTATGGGAAAAACAGCGATTTTCGGACATTAAAGCCCCTGGTTGTAAAAGAAGAAGAGTTGGTTATTCATGTTCTTGAAAGATTCCAGCGTGGATGTAAGCATCCAATCATAATTGAAAAAGACGGGAAAGAAAAAGGTTCTTTAGATGAAAATGAGCTGCTGCATGCTTATTTTGCAGAAAAGGTACTAACAGCAAAAGTAGGGGACTTGCTGTATGTTTATTAATGAGCATTTTTTTAAGGCTATTTTCTCATTGATTGTTGTTTTTGCTTTTGGATTCAGACCGTTGATTTCAGCACGGGGCATTTGCTTTCCGCGGGGAG
>JAGGRA010000020.1 GCA_018613035.1 Pseudomonas sp. ISL-84
AATTATATGGACTTTATCTTCTTTTTGTCCGATAATTCCTCGCATCTGCACTATCGGCCGTTAAACACCCATCCTGCTCTAAATTACTGCTTCGGCACCTCGATCATGACGGCATCGCCCTGTCCGCCGCCGCTGCAGATGGCTGCAATGCCGATTCCGCCGCCCCTGCGCTTTAATTCATGCATTAAGGTTAAAATAATTCTCGCTCCGCTTGCGCCGATTGGATGTCCCAATGCGACTGCTCCACCGTTCACGTTCACTTTTTCTTCATCCAGGTTCGCAATTTTTCCGCTCGTTAAGGCAACTGCTGCGAACGCTTCATTAATTTCAAAAAGGTCCACTTCTTCAAGCGTTTTTCCTGTCTTTTTCAAAAGCTCATTTATAACAAGTCCCGGAGTCTGCGGGAAGTCCTTTGCTTCAACCGCGATAGCTGTATGGCCGAGGATATAGGCTTTCGGTTTTTTGCCTTCGCGTTCTGCTCGATCTTCGCTCATGAGCACCAATGCTGCTGCACCATCGTTAACTCCTGGCGCATTGCCAGCCGTAATCGTTCCGTCCGAATTGAACACCGAACCAAGCTTACCAAGCTTTTCTAATGAAGTATCTTTACGAGGCGATTCATCCTTAGCGACAACGACAGGTTCACCTTTTCGCTGCGGAACCTCTACAGGGACAATTTCCTCTGCCAATTTGCCGGATTCAATGGCTGCAATCGCTCGTTCATGGCTTCTCAATGCCCATTTGTCCTGCTCTTCACGGCTGATTTCAAATTCTTTTGCTGTTGAATTTCCGTACGTTCCCATATGGACTCCTGTGAAGCTGCAGCTCAATCCATCATGAACCATTAAATCCTTAACTGTTGAATCACCCATGCGCAAGCCCCAGCGCGCTTTCGGCAATATGTAAGGAGCATTGCTCATTGACTCCATGCCGCCAGCCACAATCACTTCCTCGTCCCCTGCCCGGATAATCTGGTCGCCCAACGTCACGCTGCGCATTCCGGAAGCACAAACTTTATTGATTGTTTCGGTTTTTACCTCCCATGGCAAACCTGCTTTTCTCGCAGCCTGGCGTGAAGGGATTTGTCCCTGTCCGCCTTGAAGAACGGTTCCAAGAATCACTTCGTCTACTTCTTCAGGTTTTACACCGGCACGGTCCAATGCTTCTTTCACTGCAAAACCGCCAAGATCAGAAGCTGAAAAGCTGCTAAGCCCTCCGGCAAATTTTCCAAAAGGTGTTCTTGCTCCGCTAAGAATTACGGTTTTCCCCATAAAGAATCGCTCCTTTGTACTATTAATTTAAAATGTTCAAAAAATTATTTAGAAAAAATATTGAATCTTTGCAGTTGGTCTTGTTGAAGTTAAATGTATGTGGAGGTACTAAGGGTTGACTGAACGCTCGCTCGAAAAGACGGCGCGCAAAAAGAGATAATCGAGATCTCTAGCCAACTTAAAATTGTAAGCGCTTTACTCTTTTCTATTTTACTAGAAAAATAGCAGAAATTGAAACACTTTACACAAAATTCATAAAAATCATTCTCCTGTCACATACATATATGCTTAATAGTGACTTAAAATGCTTTAAACGATTTCGTTTTAGTGCTTCAATTTCTACTAAAATTATTTATCTTATGAAGCTAAATTCTGTTTTTCACCCAAAATAGACTTTTCAAGAATTTCAGCAACATCGTACGTGTGAATTTGTTCTTCCACTTCTTTTGCCTTTGTTCCATCAGATAGCATGGTTAAGCAGTAAGGACAGCCCGAGCTGATCACGGACGGGTTAACCGCCAGCGCCTGCTCTGTACGTGATACATTGATGCGGTGGCCAGTTTCTTCTTCCATCCACATCAAGCCGCCGCCCGCTCCACAGCACATGCCGGTTTCGCGGTTTCTTTCCATTTCCACAAGCTTAACGCCTGGAATAGACTTAAGGATTTCACGCGGAGGATCGTACACCTCGTTGTATCGTCCAAGATAGCAAGAGTCATGGAATGTGATTGTTTCATTCACTGCATATTGCGGCTTCAGTTTGCCTTCTTCTACAAGCTTGGCAAGAACCTCAGTATGGTGATAGACCTCTGCCTCCAACCCAAAATCCGGATACTCATTTTTGAAAATGTTGTAGGCATGAGGGTCGATTGTAACGATTTTCTTCACTTCATTTTTTTCAAATTCTTCAATATTCTTAGTCGCAAGCTCCTGGAATAAGAATTCGTTACCAAGACGTCTTGGCGTGTCACCTGAGTTCTTTTCCTTGTTTCCAAGAATAGCAAACTTAACGCCTGCCTCATTTAACAGCTTGGCAAAGGATAGAGCAATCTTTTGGCTGCGGTTATCGTAAGATCCCATTGAGCCAACCCAGAATAAGTATTCGAACTCTTCTCCAGCCTTCTTCATTTCCTTCACTGTTGGCACATGCACGTCCTCGCGTGCCTCTCTCCAGTCTTCGCGCTCCTTGCGGTTCAGTCCCCAAGGATTGCCCTGGCGTTCGATATTCGTCATGGCGCGCTGTGCATCAGCGTCCATTTTCCCTTCTGTTAAAACAAGGTAACGGCGCAGGTCAATAATTTTATCCACATGCTCATTCATAACCGGACATTGATCTTCACAGTTGCGGCAGGTTGTACATGCCCAGATTTCCTCTTCTGTGATGACTTCGCCGATCAGGCTTGGGCTGTATGCAAGGCCAGCCGCCGCTTCTTCAGCGCCTTGGCCTGCAGCTGCAAGCGCAATCTGATTGCCTTTCGTGTTTGAAAAAGCAAAAGTTGGCACCCAAGGCTGCTTGGATGTTACAGCAGCACCGTGGTTTGTTAAATGGTCACGCAATTTAATAATCAAATCCATTGGCGAAAGCATTTTACCAGTACCTGTAGCCGGACACATATTTGTACAGCGCCCGCATTCCACACATGCATAGAAATCAATCATTTGATGCTGTGTAAAATCTTCAATCTTCCCGACACCAAAGCTTTCCTGTGATTCATCTTCAAAATCGATTGCTTTTAATTTTCCCGGGTTATCCATACGGTTGAAATAAACATTGGCCGGTCCGGCGATTAAGTGAGCGTGCTTGGATTGCGGCACGTACACAAGGAAAGCTAATAGGAACAGCAAATGGATCCACCAGGAGATATAGAATACAACAATCGCTCCGGTCTCACCCATCCATGAAAATGCTCCTGCAATGAGAGACGCGACAGGCTCAGACCAAGTTCCTTCATGGCCATGCCAGATCATGCTCATCCCATTTCCAAGGAGAACAGAGAGCATTAACCCTCCGATAAAAATAAGTACGAGACCTGCTTTGAATCCTCTTTTTAAGCGAACAAGCTTTTCAACATAACGCCGGTAAAAAGCCCAGATCACTGCAACAAGGATCATCAAGGTCACAATTTCCTGGAAGAACGTGAAGCCAGGATACAAAGGTCCCAGCGGCAAATGTGCACCAGGCTTAATTCCCTTGATAATAAAATCAATGGCACCAAATTGGACAAGAAGAAATCCGTAGAAAAACATGACGTGCATAATTCCGCTTTTCTTATCCTTTAAGAGCTTCTTCTGTCCAAACACATTGACCCAGATTTTTTCAAGGCGCTCTTTTACTTTGCCGTCAAATTCGACCTTTTTGCCCAGCTTGATATATTCAATCCGTGTCTTGACAACATAGACAAACAGGCTGACAGCGTAAGCGGTTACAAGAAGGAATGCAATTAAGTTAATCCATAATAGACCGTTCATTGGGCATAGTGCTCCTTTCGTAAATGATTCCAGCAACTTTTGTGCAAATTCATTCTCCTTAGAAAATTTAAAATACAGTAAAATTTTCTGAATTTATCTCTTACTCCCATTATATTATGAATGAGCATTCAGTCAACCACTTTTTCGATAAACTTGTTCGAAAAGTTTAATTATTTTGTTATCCACATGTAGATAACTTCTCTTCGTTTTGGAAAAAGTCCTGCAATAAACGAAAGATTCCATGATAGAAATGAAGACGAAGGAAATACTAACAGGAAATCTTGTTGAGAGGAAGATGGCGTTTTGACAGTCTGGGATATCATCATGGTCATTTTACTCGTCCTCTTTTTATGGATGTATATCGATTTTACATGGGGCCGTAAAAATCATTTAAAAAAACTTGAGCGAACAAATTGTCCAATCCGCCAGAGCGATATGGAGATGTTTGCAGACGGGCCTGCTTTATTTAAAGACTTATTTTCTGAAATAAGAAACGCCCAAAAGCATATCCATATTTTATTTTATATTGTGAAGGATGATAAAATCAGTGAGGAGTTTTTAACTATTCTAAAGGGTAAAGCAAAGGAAGGGGTTGAAGTCCGCCTCCTTCTCGATTGGGCCGGCAGCTTTCCCGTTAAGAGAAAAACCGTTAAAGATCTCAAAAGCAGCGGAATAAAATTTTCCTTCGCACATGTTCCCAAGCTGCCTTTTCTTTTCTATTCGTTTCAAGCCAGAAACCACAGGAAGATTACCGTTATTGACGGAAAGATCGGGTATAGCGGTGGTTTTAATATCGGGAAAGAATACATTAATAAAGATCCAAAGCTGACACCCTGGCGCGATTACCATTTGAAACTCCAAGGCGAAGGTGTTCACGATCTGCAAAGAGAATTTCTTGCAGATTGGTACAAAGCAACAAAGACAGACCTGCTGGCAAACAGCATCTATTTTCCTGAACTCCATTCGGGCAAATATAAACATCAGCTGGCTGCCTATAAAGGGGCCTTTTTGGAAGAAAGCTTTTCCTCTATAATCCGTCATGCAAAGCAATCGATTACAATTGGCACGCCTTATTTTATTCCCAGTAAAAGACTCTTCCAGGATTTAAGCCATGCATTGGAACGAGGCGTCACTGTTAAAATTCTTGTACCCTGCATGACGGATCATGTCCTTGTAAAAGAAGCCTCTTATCTTTATTTAAGAAAGCTGCTAAAGCAAGGTGCATATGTTTATGAATACTTAAACGGTTTTTATCATGCCAAGGCAATCATCATCGATAATGAAATCACAGATGTCGGAACAGCCAATTTTGATAAACGGAGCCTGTTTTTAAACTATGAAATCAATTGCTTTATTTATGACAAGGAATTCATCCAAAAGGTCCAAGCAGTTTTAGATAAGGACATTCAAAATGCGAAAAGATTAACGTTAAAAGAATTAAACCGCCTGGATCCTTTTCGGACATTTAAGGAGATGCTTGCCCGCACGGTGGCCAGTTTCCTCTAAGGGGATCCGGGGAAAAGAAGGTGCATCAAAATGAAGATTCGCTTAGGATATGTTTCCCACGCCATTAGCTTGTGGGAAGCTTCCCCTGCCAGAACTTTAACCTTTACCCGCTATCAGCAAATGCCCTCTGAAGAAAGGCTGGAAAAACTAAAAACAGTCACAGCTCAAAATCTGCAGAATACGTTAAGGATGCTGCATTACAATATTGCACACGAAATTCAATTGTATAGGCTCTCCAGTTCCATCGTCCCCCTTGCCACCCATCCTGAAGTATTATGGGATTTTGTTACACCTTTTAAGGAAAAGTGGCTGGAGCTTGGCGAGGTTATTAAAAAACATAAACTGCGGGTCAGCTTCCACCCTAACCAGTTCACCCTGTTTACATCACCCCGGGAGGAAGTAACAAAGAACGCCGTCAAAGATATGGAGTATCATTACAGAATGTTTGAAGCCATGGGTGTGGAAAAAGAAAGCATCATCAATATCCATATCGGCGGTGCATATGGAGATAAGCTGGCAACCATTGATCGTTTTCATGAAAATCTAAAGATGCTGCCTTCCCATATTAAAGTAGCAATGACGCTGGAGAACGATGATAAAACCTATAACACGGATGAAACGCTGTTGGCCTGCCAGCAGGAACATATTCCACTTATGTTTGATTATCATCACCATATGGCCAATCCCGGAGACCAGCCTTTGGAAGAACTCCTCCCGGAAATTTTTCAGACATGGGAAAAAACCAGCTTGAAGCCGAAAATCCATATTTCATCACCAAAATCCGAAAAAGCTTTCCGGTCGCACGCCGACTATGTAGATCTTGACTTTATCAGGCCGCTTCTCGATTTGCTGAGAACCTTTGACCGGGACATCGACTTTATGATTGAAGCAAAGGCAAAGGACAAAGCAGCCCTTAAGCTGACAGAAGAAATCAGCAGCATTCGCGGCGTAAAAAGGATTGGCGGCGCGGAGATTGAATGGAAATAACAAAGAGGCTGGGACAAAA
>JAGGRA010000021.1 GCA_018613035.1 Pseudomonas sp. ISL-84
CATGTGAGGGAAAGAATTATCCGGTATTAGCTCCGGTTTCCCGAAGTTATCCCAGTCTTACAGGCAGGTTGCCCACGTGTTACTCACCCGTCCGCCGCTGACTTCAGGGAGCAAGCTCCCATCCGTCCGCTCGACTTGCATGTATTAGGCACGCCGCCAGCGTTCGTCCTGAGCCAGGATCAAACTCTCCATATAAGAGTTGATTAAGCTCACTTACACACGGATGTGTTGACGTCGATGTTGCCACAGGACGTGGCGTTCTTAATCGACGATCCGCTGTTGTCTTTTCAAAAAAGACTAAAGAATTAACGTTGACGTTTTTGTTCGTTCAGTTTTCAAAGATCAATCCGTCGCCCAAAAGCGACTTTATTAATATATCATTTATCACCTTTGACGTCAACAACTTTTTTAAGATGTTTTTACTCACCGTCATCAGCGACGTTTATTAATATACCAAGATACTAATTAGAAGTCAACAGTATGTAAAAAGTTTTTTCCTGAAAAATTTCGCATCATCCTTTTTGTTCTCGCTGACGGCAACGCATGTACTTTAAGCAATCTGCTGGAGATGCCACTCGCTGAAATAATGAAAATAATATTTTATACCTTTCTTCCATGGCTCTTTTTACAATATGATCAATCCTGTCATCCTTTAAATCGAAAAGGATTTCATCCATCTCACGCTTAATCAAATATTCCAATTCCTTTAATTCTTTTTGATTTAATAGCATACCTATCAAGTTCATTGCCCCCTGTGGTTTCTTTTTTGGTTTTTTGTAGTATTTTTCCATTTGTGCTTTTTTATGAATTAAAATTTTTTATTCATGTATGAGACAAGTTATGCATAGGTATGAGACAAGGAATGTAACGGACGAGGTGAAGGATATTATGAACTTTTTTTATGTGTTAAATGGGAAGTCATTAAAACAAATCCTGTTAGTGGTTATAGCAGCATTTTTTACTGCGTGGTTCCTCTATATGGAGAGCATCGTCCACTTGCCTGCTTTTTCAGCCAAGGATGGACCAAAGGCTGTTTATAAAGGGGAAAAGGATTTAGCCATAACCTTCAATATTGGATGGGGTGATGTTAAAGCAGAACCTATTTTGGACATACTCAAAAAGGAAGGTGTTAAGTCGGCGACATTTTTTCTTGCAGGATCCTGGGCAGAACGCCATCCGGATTTAGTAGCCAGAATCGTGAAAGAGGGTTACGAAATTGGAATTTTGGGCTACGATTACGAGGACTATACCGAGCTTGAGGAAGATAAAATCAGACGGGATCTCGCAAAGGCCCAGGAAGCTTTTAGAAAACTAAATATTAAAGACATCAAGTTGGTCCGTGCCCCTACAGGTCACTTTGACCAAAAGACATTAAAGGTTGCAGAAAGAATGGGTTATACAGTTGTACATTGGAGTATTGATTCAAAGGATTGGACTAACCCTGGAGTTGAAGTAATTGTTGAAAATGTCTCTAAAGTGAAAAAAGGGGATATTGTCCTGCTTCATGCATCCGATTCCGCCAAACAAACAGCAAAGGCACTTCCACTCATTTTGAATAATATTGAGGAAAGAGATTTAAAGCTGGTTACCGTTTCCCAAATGATTGCAAATGCTGATACCAAGACAAATGAAATAAAATAATGAGGCTGTTTTAACTTTGTTGCTATATAAACAATACTGAGGGGTTGATTTCCACTCTAAGATGCTCAACGAAGCGCGGGGCGGGCGGTGAGCATCCTCGGTGCACAGCACTTGTGGGGTCTCACGCCCACTCCTCCCGCTGGACTTAGAATAAGCGGTCCTGAATAATCACCGTACGAAGGAAATGCGGATGCTTTTTCACAGGATTAGCACATTAAGCTCCAATCAACCAACCTTATTTATCAATGTTTTATTTACAAAATCTATTTAGAAACAACAATCTTTTAGAAAAGAGCCAAAAGAAAAGCCATCCATTTTATCTGGATGGCTTTTCTGCTATTTTGCTTCTCTGTTTTTGCGAGTCTTCATTAAGTTTATGAAGAATAAGCAACTGATAAGTATTGCAAACTAATAACGGAAATAACATTAAGTATAGCCAGCTTTCTTCATTTACCCTTAAAACCGGAACCCACTCAATCGCCGTTACCACCACCATAAAAAAGACTGCCGGGATGAATGCATGCTGATTCGTTTGCTTTGTTTTTATCGCAGCGACTATAAGTCCCACTATTAGGAGGAAGCTTGCGACGCCAATATACGGGAGGATGCTGTCTCCCTCATTGGCAAAAGCCTTATAGCGGAAATAAACCAAATCAAATAATGCAAACAAAATAAGCACGATTTGGATAGGATTCCATAAACCTTTAAAAATGCCTAATCCAAAACGGTGTACAGTTAGATAAGCAAAGAATCCCATTTGACTCACGATACTAAAAATTAATCCTACACCTATAAGCCAGAACAAAACAGAGAGGATTTCAAGAATATCAAAATCAGTGAAGATTGGTGCAAATTCTTCCCATCGAACAATAAATCCTACAACTCCAGTTGTTAAACCCCCAACTAAAAGAGTTGATATAAAAAGCTTTACCCAATTACGGCTAGTCAATTTATTTTTCCCCCATAATAATTAAATTCATTCCTTTTAATACAATACCACCTTATGATTGTACCAACCAAAGTTTGAAAAATCTAGGCATTGTATTTGCAGCGCATAATATTTGCTCATTTTCTTCATTCTAAAGTTAAGGACACCTCTGAAAGGAGCTTCAACATGCTAAAAAAATTCCGTTTGCTCCTGCCATTTGCAATTGTGTTTTTCATATCAGGCTGCGGCCAGGGTGAAACCGGCGGCCAAATGGATTATGAGCAAACTAAAAAAATGGTTGTAGATATATTGAAGACAGATGAAGGAAAAAAAGCCATTGAAGAATTAATGGCAGATGAAAAGATGAAGCAAAAGCTGGTCATGGACCAAAAGATTGTTGCTGAAACAATTGAGAAAACTTTGACCTCTGAAAAAGGCACAGAGTTTTGGAAGAAGTCATTTGATGATCCTAAGTTTGCTGAAAGTATGGCAAAAAGCATGCAAAAGGAAAATGAACAGCTTTTAAAGGATCTAATGAAGGATCCTGAATATCGCGGAATGATGATAGAGGTACTAAAAGATCCTGAGCTTGAAAAGGAAGTAACCAACGTTCTTAAAAGCAAAGAGTATCGGGAGCACTTGCAAAAGGTAGTAACTGAAACATTTGAAAGCCCGCTTTTTAAAGCCAAAATCCAGGATCTCCTTCTTAAAGCTGCTGAAGAAGTAAAAAGCGGAGAACAGCAGGGCGGCGAAGAAGGAGGCGGTGGTGAAGGCGGTGGCGGCCAAGGTGGAGACCAGGGCGGCGGCGGCCAAGGCGGCGGAGCTTAATAAGTGCTGTATCAAATTAAAAAACCTCTTCCATTACGGAAGAGGTTTTTTTATCACTTGCTTTCAACTGCTTGAATAACTTTACGCGCGATATCCGTATAAATTTGTCCAAGTTTATGGTCTTCATCATAGATGGATGGAGCGAAGTCTTCTTCATTCCAATCTGGCTGCTGAAGAGGCAGCTGTCCTAAAACCTCTGTTCTTAGTTCATCAGCCAGCTTTTCTCCGCCGCCTTGGCCAAAGACATGCTCTCTTTCCCCGGTCAGCTTGCTTTCAAAATATGCCATATTTTCAATAACACCTAAGATCTCATGTTCTGTCCGAAGAGCCATAGCACCTGCACGAGCAGCAACAAAGGCTGCAGTCGGATGCGGTGTTGTAACTACTATTTCTTTGCAGGACGGCAGCATTGTGTGCACATCCAGGGCAACATCGCCGGTTCCCGGCGGCAAATCAAGAAGCAGGTAATCAAGCTCTCCCCACTCTACTTCATTAAAGAAGCTGTTCAGCATTTTCCCAAGCATTGGGCCTCTCCAGATAATTGGCGCATTATCTTCAACAAAGAATCCCATTGAAATGACTTTCACCCCAAAGCGCTCTACTGGAAGAATTCTTTCTCCTCTGACAACAGGTCGCTTTGTTATTCCCATCATATCAGGGACGCTGAATCCATAAATATCGGCATCAATAAGGCCAACCTTCTTGCCCAATCTTGCAAGAGATACTGCAAGGTTTACGGAAACAGTGGATTTGCCAACCCCGCCCTTTCCGCTTGCAATTGCAATAAATTCGGTTTTATTGCCTGGAGAAAGCAAACCTCTATCTTCCTCAGATGCAGCCTCTCTGTATTGCGATAAGACTTCTTCAGGAAGCTCGCTGAAGCGGATCCCAACTGTAGCCGCCCCTGCTTCTTTTAAAAGGTTCACAATTTGTGTTTGTAGCTGAAGCTGTTCAGCAGTTCCTGTTTTGGCAATCTGGATTTTCACGCTAACATGATTCTTTTCTTCTTTAATGTTAATTTCCTCTATCGCATTTAGTTCGCCTAACGTTCTATGTATAAATGGTTCCTGCAAGCCGGTTAAAGCTTCTTTGACTTTCTGTTCAGTTAACATAAAAACACCCGCCTTCTGAATTCGTTTCCATTTTAGTATAACATATTGAATATTCTTTACTGTTAATTCTATCACATCCCATTTTTATTCACTATTCCCCTGCTTGTTCACCCTTATCACTAATAATCTGTTAAACCTCCCTGTTGATTTCCCCTCAAGAAGCTCAGTGAATCGCGGGCGGTCCGTGAGAACTCCTCAAGCCTGCGGAGTCCCCCTTTGATCCGCTCCAGCTGGACGTTGAATCAGCATCCTTGACTAGATACCGCAAGAAGAAAATTGCGAATGCAAATTCGAGGATCTCGTCCCTTCATCTGCATATTGCCAAAATCAATAATGAGCTTTAACAGAGCCAAGGCTAAAAAAAGAAAAGATGCCCTTTCAGCACCTTTTCACTCCCACTTCTCTGTTAATTCTTCCTCATTTGTATAAAAGCGCATGATTCCATTATATATGGATGCAGCAATTTTATCTTGATACTCATCTGTCTTCAAGTTAGCTCTTTCACCCGGGTTGGATAAAAACCCTACTTCAACTAGGACCCCCGGTTTTTTAGCGTATTTTAAGATAAAAACATTATTCAGCGGTTTGGAATTACGTTTTGTATTTTCCAGATTGCGGCGCAGCTCGTCTTGAATGAATTTTGCGGCTTTCGCGTTTTCCTTGATTCCAGGCGCGTAGAAGGTCTGGGCACCGCTCCACCGGGGAGAAGGAATCGAATTTAAATGAATGCTTACGTAAAAATCGGAATCAGAAGTATTAATCATTTCAAGCCTTTTCTTAAGGTCTTCCACTTTTCTCCTGCTATATCCCCTGGTCCCCTCAGGTGCAAGGTCCCGATCATCCTCTCTCGTCATCATCACAAGAGCTCCCTGTTCTTGAAGGTAGTCCCTTACTTTTAAAGAAACATCAAGGGCGATATCTTTCTCCAGTGCGCCTTCATCACCGGCGCCGCCATCCGGACCACCGTGGCCTGGGTCAAGCAAGATAATCTTTCCCGTTAACGGAAGATTCCACGATTCCCAAGAATCATCATCTGTAAAATCATATTGTAAAATGAGAAAAAGAATGATAAGCCCGATCGCAAACCCGCTTATTTTTATTTTTTTCTTCATATGCCCTAATCAATCCCTCCTGCTTATCCTCATTTCAATATATGGGACAAGGAGGAGTAATAGAACTTCGAAAAGGGACAGCGCAACGTATCATTAGAGACAATGAGACGGGCTAATTATTAGTGAGGGCGGCAGTCTAGTGCAGCCGCAGCTTATGCCTTCTTTCTCCTTTATTAAACCCTTCTGACCACCAGCTGTTTACATATTGCTCGCACATGTAATAAAGGGATTCGCTCATAACAGCCTCTGAACCATGTCCCCAGTACAGGAAGAAGTTATATAAGGTATCCACTAGATGTTTCTGTTCTTTTTCACACCTTATACGTACTTGATCCAAGGATTCGCCATAGAACCCAAAACGGCTGTAATTTGCGCCCAGCAAATACGCTTCTATCGCCACATCGTAACAGGCTTCTTCGATTCCGGAATTCATCATCAACCCAGAAACAAACCTGGACGAGCCAAAAAACTGCTGAACTTTTTCTTTCAAAGCTTTTATGGAAATTTCCCGAAGGACTGATTTTTCATATTTAATTTGCTTTTCTCTTTTTTTCTCTTTGAACGTCGTTATGACAGTCACTGCATTCTCACCCCTTGAAGATAGTCTTTATCTGCCGCGGGAGAGAAATACAAAAAGCAGGCACGATTCATCTGCCAATTTTTTTAACAAAGATACCGTTAAGCTTTGGTGTTGATTTCCGCTCGCCTGCATTGTCTCCCTTCAGTTTGCTTTTATCGATAGACAATGAAGTGAATATGCAGACTGACTAGACATGACTAAGGAAATGTGACAGCTATTTACGAGTAAACCAACAATTGCGTTATCACAGCCTAACAAAAAAGCACCAGCTAACGCCGGTGCCTGTCATAAGTTCTTATCTAATTTGCCCGTTTCCGGACATTATATATTTACGGGTTGTTAATGCTGGAAGGCCCATAGGTCCCCTCGCATGAAGTTTTTGTGTTGATATGCCGATTTCAGCACCAAAGCCTAGCGCCCCTCCATCTGTAAACCTTGTGGATGCATTATGATAAAGTGCCGCAGCATCCGTTAACTGCATAAACTTCTTCGCTGTGTCTGCATTTTCTGTAATAATCGCTTCAGAATGCTTTGTACCATACTGGTCGATATGGTCAATCGCTTCTTCCAAATCTTTAACGGTTTTTACAGCTAGATCCAGGCTTAAATATTCATTTGCCCAATCACTTTCAGTTGCTGTCTTTACATCTGGAAGGGCAGCGGCTGCTGACTCGTCTCCATGAACGGTAATACCATGCTTTTTAAATGATTCTGCAAGCAATTCTTTATGCTGGTTCAGCCATGCTTCATGAACAATCAGCGTTTCCGCTGCATTGCAGACAGCCGGCCGATCTGTTTTTGCATTAATAAGGATATTGATGGCTTTCTCCGGATCTGCATCCTTATCCACATATATATGGCAGTTACCTACTCCTGTTTCAAGCACAGGAACTGTCGCATTTTCAACAACAGCTTTAATTAAAGATGCTCCTCCTCGCGGGATTAATACATCGATATGCTCTTTCATAGTGAAAAGCGTTTGAGTGGCTTCTCTGTCCACCGTATCAATGAATTGAACCGCATCTTTTGGTATTTTTGTCTCTTCAAGTGCATGATGAATAATCTCCACAATGGCTTTATTCGAATTTAGAGCGGAAGAACCGCCTTTTAAAACGATGGCATTTCCTGACTTTAAGGCCAGTCCTGCTGCATCAGCCGTTACATTTGGGCGCGCCTCATAGATCATTCCAATGACGCCAAGCGGAACTCGTACCTCTTCTACCTTTAAGCCGTTATCCAATGTCCAGCCTGACATGACATCTCCAATTGGGTCAGGAAGTTCCGCGACTTGGCGAAGGCCTTCTGCAAAGTCATTTATACGTTCTTTACTAAGGGAAAGACGGTCCATAAAGGCCTGCTCAAACCCTTTTTCTTCTCCATTTTTCAGATCGATAAGATTCGCTTGTATAATCGATTCATATCCTGTATCCAAAGCATCTGCGACTGTACGAAGTGCTTCATTTTTCTCTTCTGTCGTTAAAATACTTAAACTTTTGGCAGCCTTTTTTGCCCTCTTCGCCTGTTCTTCAACTGTACTTTTTTTTACTGCAGCTGCAGTAGTCATTGAATCCCTCCTAGTATATTTACATTAAACAAGTGCCGGCAGTTTAAAATCCCGTGAACATACAAACGTTTCTTGTGCAATTGCCGGTTCTAGCTCTTTTTCATCTTCTGCTGTTAATTCATTAAGCTGTTCATTTGAAAAATTAATTCTGCCGAGGCCGATCTCTTTTCCTTCTTCATCAAGGATACGGACAACCGCGCCATCCTTGAACCGGCCTTTAACCTCCTGGATATCAGAACGATACAAATTTTCATTATTATCAATAATGGCGGCTTTGGCATCAGAGTTGATTGTAACCTTGCCTTCTGGACCTGAATGGAAAGCAATCCACTGTCTTTGATTATCGAGGTTAAATGCATCTGATTCCTGTTCGAAATAAGTTCCTTTTGCAGTACCTTCCACAGCATCCAATAAGATATTCTCGGTTCCTGCTTTTCCTAAAAAGGAGTCGATCCCTGCTGCCATCGCAATTTTCACTGCCTGGATCTTTGATTTCATGCCGCCGGTTCCAACAGCACTTCCTGACCCGCCAGCTGCTGCTTCAATTTCCGGTGTAATAGAATGAACATTTTCCAGAAGCTGTGCATGTGGATTATCATTTGGATTGCTGTCATATAGGCCATCAATATCCGATAGAATGATGAGCAGATCAGCATCAATAAGGCCTGCAACCTTCGCAGCAAGGGTATCATTGTCCCCAAATTTCAACCGATCGACTGTAACGGTATCATTTTCATTAATAATTGGAATGATTCCGCGCTCCAATAGCACATTCATCGTGTTATGCATATTTCCATAACGTACTTCATCGGAGAAGTCACTTCGTGTGATTAATATTTGTGAAGCCACATACCCGTGAGATAAAAAGAGTTCTGAGTAAGATTCCATTAGCAGCCCTTGGCCAATTGAAGCTGCAGCCTGCTTTTCCGGAAGTGATGATGGGCGTTCAATGCACCCAAGCTTGCGATAGCCCGCTGCTACAGCACCTGATGAAACCACAGCTGTTTCATAGCCAGCATCCTTCAAAGCCACAATTTGCTCCGCAAGGTTTTCAAGCTTCCTGCGGCTAATTTCTCCGTGCATGCTTGTTAATGAGCTGCTTCCAATCTTAATAACAACTCTTTTTATCTGCTTTTCTTTATTTAACATCCAATACCTCCTGTGAACTATTGCAGCCTTTATAATTGAGGTTCATAAATAAATAAGTACAGGGCCGAGAAGTTCGCGTTGACACAATGGCCGCCTGGTGTGGGCCGGAGAGTCAAAAGAATTCGACCGCTTTATTCCCCGGGTTTATGAACTTCCTTAAGGCTAGGAAGTGACAAGTACCCCTTCCAATTCCTTGCTGATTTCCTTCGAGCGTTTCGCAGCATGCTCGACTGCCTGTGAGATGGCTTCTCCTCCGTTAAATTTCCTTAGCGCTTCCAGTCCCGAAGCGGTCGTACCGTTAGGAGAAGTTACTTTTTCCCTAAGTGAAGTCGGTGCTTCTTCTTTTTCCAGTACCATCTTTGCAGCACCGAAAATGGTTTGCGCCACTATTTTTCGAACCGTTTCTTCATCCATACCTTTTTCTACCCCTACGCGTTCCATGTTTTCCATCAAATAATAGAAATAGGCAGGACCGCTTCCGGCTAATCCCGTAAAAACATCCATTTGATCTTCATCGATGATATAAACCTCACCCATGCATTCAAGCAGCTCCTTAACCAAATCAACATTAGCCATGCTTGTATTCTTGCCTGCCACGACAGCAGTAGCGGATTCCTGAATCATGCTTGAGGTATTCGGCATCACACGGACAACCTGCTGGCCAGCATTTAAATGCTCTTCCATAAACTCCGTTGTAATGCCTGCCAATACAGAAAGGATCACCTGGTTAGGTTTTAATTTGTCTTTTATAGAATGAAGAGCTTCTTCTGCACCCTTTGGTTTCATGGCTAAAATAAACAAGTCAATCTTTTCAAATGGCAGCTCGCTCTGCGGCATAGCCTGCACACCGTACTTTTCACCCATTTCAACAAGTCTGCCTGCATTGCTCTTGTTTGTAACATAAACTTGATCCGCTGGCGTTTTTTCAGCTGTCATAACTCCTGAAATCATTGACTCTGCCATTGAACCTGCGCCTAAAAAAGCAATCGTTTTATTTTCTAACATGGACATCCTCCTTAAGATGATCATTCTGTTCGTAAAACCGTTCGTATTTTTTCAACGTTATCTATCGTAACATGCTGAGATTCATAATCAAGGCTATATCGGAAAGTCAGGAGGATAAGGGCGAGAAAGTGAATGAAAACGCTAACATTTACATCTGAACATCCCCTTAGCCTTCCTCAGCAATGATAATCCCTTCTCAAGCCGATATTTGCTAAAATAAAAAACACCACTTTCTGTATAGTCTGCTATATCCGACAATAAGCGACAGTGACTTACCGAATTAAAAATAAAAAAAACCAGCTGGCTGGCTGAGCGATATGATGGACTATTTAACTTTTCATTCTGCACTTTTGCCTAATTCAATTCATGCTCCCATAGCCCTAGTTTGCCTTTTGCCGGTATAAAATCATGGAGCATCTGCATATTTTTAATCTCCCAGGCGTAGCCTCCCATTCTATAGTCGCCCAGAAAAAATTCATTCCCTGTTATGATTCGTCCATCTTCCAAAATGGCAGAAGATTGATCATTTCCAATGATTTTTAAGCAATTCTCAAGGTTACACATGGCAATGATCATACCAGTGGGAAGATTCTCACTTAAGTACCCATGCTTCTTTAAGAGATTTTGAATTGCTATATGGCGGCACGCAGCTCTATCTACCTTTATACTTGTATGAATAGCTAAAGATCCTCGATAATTCGTTTTCCAAGACCTTGTTTCAAACTTCGATTCTCTCAGAACAAAAAGACTTGCCCAAGGCTGGATCATTGATAGAACTTTCAAGCTTCTGCACCCTTTCAAATTCTAGAACCTAATTTTAATATGCCCCTGTATCCTTATTTCAATTTTGCAAAGGCTAAAAACAATTATGATTCTTAGCTAAAGAATAGAGTCTTGTTCAGTACTATATTCAGCTTCCCAGTCACTTATTTAAATAACCGCTTTTCCAACCTGGATCTCGTTGTTCTAAAAGTCAACTAAACTTTTTAGAATTAAAAAAGACCCCCAACCAAACGGTTGAGAGCCTTTGAAAGCTTGATAATTAACGCTTTGAGAACTGAGGAGCACGACGAGCACCTTTAAGACCGTATTTCTTACGCTCTTTCATACGTGCGTCACGAGTTAGTAGTCCTGCGCGCTTTAATGTTGGACGGAATTCTGGGTCAGCTTGAAGCAGCGCACGAGCGATACCGTGGCGGATTGCGCCAGCTTGACCAGTGTATCCACCGCCGTTTACATTTACAAGAATGTCGTAGCTGTTAAGAGTTTCAGTAGCTACAAGCGGTTGTTTTACAACTTCACGTAAAGCTGCAAAAGGAATGTAATCTGTGATTTCACGATCATTGATGATGATTTTACCGTCGCCTGGAACTAAACGAACACGTGCAACGGAGCTCTTACGACGACCAGTACCAATATATTGAACCTGTGCCAAGTTAATAACCTCCCTAAAAATTATCCACGAAGTTCGTAAACTTCAGGTTGTTGTGCTTGGTGCGGATGTTCGCTACCAGCATATACGTGTAATTTCTTGAACATTTGACGGCCAAGAGAGTTCTTTGGAAGCATGCCTTTGATAGCAAGCTCTAACATTCTCTCAGGGTAGTTTGTACGCATTTCAAGAGCAGTTCTTGTCTTTAGACCGCCTGGGTGCATGCTGTGACGGTAGTAGATCTTGTCAGTAAGCTTTTTCCCAGTAAGTTCGATTTTTGAAGCGTTGATAAGAATAACATGATCACCAGTATCTACATGTGGTGTATAAGTTGGTTTATGTTTACCACGTAAGATTGATGCTACTTCACTAGCAAGACGACCTAGAGTTTTGCCTTCAGCATCAACCACGTACCATTTACGTTCGATATTATTTGAATTCGCCATAAACGTTGTACGCATCAGTTTCCCTCCTAATAAATCCATCATTAATCATTTTGGTTTAATATATTCGACACAATAAGTTCCGGGGCTTATCGTGGTTTTAATAATAATACCATATGCTATATTATAACTTTGACAGTCCAATGTCAAGGGGATGTTACACCTGGTTTAGTTGTTTTAGATCTTTTTTTAAAAAGAATTTGGCTTTACAACGCGTCCTCGTGGTTCCTCGCTGTTTTTTACCAAAATTTTAATAAAAAACTTTCCATAAATATAAACCTTGGGGAGGCGCTGTTTTCCCTGCAGCAGATCTGTTTTTCTCCTCGATAACAGCAGTCATAGAATTCGGGTCTCTTTCCCCGGACCCGACCTCCAGAAGAGTTCCGACGAGTATGCGGATCATATTATATAAAAAACCAGTGCCTTTAAAACGGAATATGAGCATATCCCCTTCTTCGAACACCTCGATCTCCTGGATTTCCCTTACCTTATCTTGCACTTCCGTTTTTGCTGAACAGAAGCTCGTGAAATCGTGCGTTCCAACTAAGCCTGCTGCTGCTTTTTTCATTGAATCAACATTTAAAGCAAAAGGAAATTGATAGGCATAGTGGCGCTTAAAAGGATCCCTCCTGGACGATAAATGCACGAAGTACCGATATTCCTTCCCTTTGGCATCGAAGCGTACGTGAAAGTCCTCAGCAGCCCTTGCAGCCCCAATGACCGCTACATCATCGGGCAACAGTGAATTCAGGGCAATCTCCCACTTTTCATCTGGAATATTTAGTGGAGAATCAAAGTGAATCACCTGGCCTCTTGCATGGACGCCAGCATCGGTTCTTCCAGAGGCTGTTACCTTTATGTCTTCTCCCTTATGAAGCTTCTTTAAGGCCCTCTCCAGCTCTCCCTGTACGGTCCGCTTATTCGGCTGAATCTGATAGCCGGCAAAATGGGTGCCATCATAGGTAACGATACATTTAAATCTTTGCATAATTCAGCTCCATTATGTCCTCAGCAGAAATAGCACAAGGGTCAGTACCGCAAGCATAGCAAGCATTCCTGTATCCTTCAGACCCCAGCTAAGCTGCCGGTATTTCGTTCTGCCTTCCCCGCCTCTGTACCCGCGTGCCTCCATCGCCACTGCAAGCTCCTCAGCCCTTTTAAAAGAACTGACAAACAAGGGGATTAGCAGCGGAATTATAGCTTTAACCCGGTCTTTAATAGGGCCGCTCGTAAAGTCCACTCCCCTTGCTGTCTGTGCCTTCATTATCTTATCCGTTTCCTGCATGAGGGTTGGAATAAACCGAAGAGAAATAGACATCATCAGAGCCAGCTCATGAACCGGAAACTTTATCTTGTTTAGAGGAGCGAGCAGACTTTCTAAGCCGTCGGTTATTTCAATCGGAGTCGTTGTTAAAGTCAGAATGGAAGTCATCAAAATCAGCAGGAAAAAGCGCAATGAAATAAAGATCCCCTGCCTCAATCCTTCTTCATAGATGGTTAACCACCCAAACCGGAAGAGGACTTCTCCTTCTTTCGTTAAAAATAAGTGCAGGAATAAAGTAAAAATAACAAGCAGAAGTACTGGCTTCAAGCCCGTATAAATAAACTTGAAGGGCACTTTTGACAAAGCGATCATAAAAAAGGTATAAACCGTTAATATACCGTAAGTCAAAAAATTATTGGCAAGAAAAACGATACAGACAAATAAAAAGATAAGAATCAGCTTTGAGCGTGGATCCATCCAATGAATGACAGAATCGGCAGGAACGTAGCGCCCAAAAATCATTTTATCCATCATTTCGGCGCACCCCTCTTCACTAATGATGCTACCTCTTCCGTCAGCTCCTCCATTGTTAAACAAGTCTTAGAGAAACGGGTGTTGAATAACGTTTCAAATTTCTGCTGAAAACGGACAACCTCAGGGACATCAAGGCCAAGCTTAAGCAACCCCTCAGGTGAGGAAAAGATTTCTTTAGGTGTTCCTTTCTCATACACTTCTCCGTTATGCATAATGACAATCTGGTCAGCGTAACGGGAGGCATCCTCCATGCTATGAGTTACCAGCACAGTTGAGAGCCCTCTGGTTTGATGCAAGCGAAAGAACATATCCATAATCTCTTTTCTTCCTCGCGGATCAAGACCTGCAGTAGGCTCATCCAGGACGATAACATCCGGTTCCATAGCAAGCACGCCTGCAATGGCAACACGCCTCATTTGCCCGCCTGATAGATCAAACGGAGACTTGTTCAGGATCTCTTCTGGAAGTCCAACTTGCTGGATTGCAGCACGTGCCCTTTTTTTGGCTTCCATTTCAGAAACTCCAAAATTCATTGGGCCAAAACATATATCTTTTTCTACCGTTTCCTCAAACAGCTGATGCTCAGGAAACTGAAATACGATTCCGACCTTTTGGCGGACTTCCTTCAGTTTTTTCTGTTTTTTCTCTGCAGATATGACACGATCTCCAATAAACACCTTGCCTTCTGTCGGCTTCAGCAGTGCATTCAAATGCTGGAGAACAGTAGACTTTCCAGACCCTGTATGCCCAATGATAGCCAGGAAGGTGCCAGATGGAATATCGATGGATACATCTTTTATCGCAAGGCGTTCAAATGGCGTATTAACCTGGTAACGGTATTCTACATCTTGGAGTGAGATGTCCATAACTCTTCCACCAACTCTTCTTCAGATAAATAATGCCTGGATAAGGGCAATCCTTTTTCCCTTAACATTTTGCTAAGCTTAACAGGAAAGGGAATATCTAAACCGAGCTTAACCAGCTCGTCATCCATTTGAAAGATTTCCTCAGGTGTTCCCTCACGGTAAAGCTGTCCTTTGTTCATGACCAGAATGCGGTCCGCCTTTGCGGCTTCCTCTAAATCATGAGTAATCGAGATAACCGTCATATTATAATCCTGCTTAAGCTCTCTAACTGTTTCCAATACTTCTTCACGCCCTCTTGGATCCAGCATCGAGGTAGACTCATCAAGGATAATAATATCCGGCCTTAAGGCAATGACACCTGCGATCGCTACCCTTTGCTTCTGACCTCCGGAGAGATGGTGCGGCTCTTGATCAAGAAATTGTGCCATTTTGACTTTTTCTAATGATTGAGTAACTCTTTGCACCATGTCATTTCTTTCAATTCCATGGTTTTCTAAACCAAAAGCCACATCATCTTGAACAGTAGTTCCAACAAACTGGTTATCCGGATTTTGAAAAACCATGCCGATCTTCTTTCTGGTCTCCCATACAGTATCCTCTGCCAAATGCATTCCGCCAACTGTTATGATCCCCTCAAGAGGAAAATGCAAGCCATTCAGGAGCTTGGCAAGCGTCGACTTTCCTGAACCGTTATGGCCTACAATAGCGAGCCATTCTCCTTTAAAAATAGTAAATGAAACATCTCGAAGGGCATATTCAGACTCAGCATCGTATTTAAACGAGACATTCTCTAATACAACCAGTGGCTCTTTCATCTCGATTCCTCCTCTCAACTCTGCTTCTCTCTTTTTCGCTCTGCTCAACAATAAGTCTTAGTGCCTAATCTTACTATATTTTTAGCCTAATAAAAAACCCGCCATTTTTGGCGAGCTTTAATAGTTCGATAATAGGTTATTTAACTGGATAGCAAGCGTTGAATGTAACCATTCTCCCACACTTGTATACAAGAAAAACTGGATTTCTGCTATCAAAGCTTATTGGATGCCTATTATGCCTCCCTATTAAAAGCTCATAGTTAAGCAGTATGGTGGTTCTTGCTATTAAAAAAGCCTGCACCTCTTTCCGTCAGACAGATATCCTGTCCTTCGCAATAATAGAAATCGGAAGAGGTGCGTGAGCTAGACGAGACAGTGTACCAGGAAAAAGGAGAGCCTCTAAGAAGGCTGAGTACAAAAAACTTTCATCCTGTTTAAAAGATGTACATGCTCATCATAACGCTCGTTTTTTGGCTTGGTTAACGGACACCTTACAAATTCAGGAAGGTATCCACGTTATAGAAAAAGGGCAAAGAACAAGTTTCTGATTAAACTGTCCCGCGCCCTTTCCTTTAAAATTATACTAACTCGATAATTACCATTGGCGCACCGTCTCCACGACGAGGTCCAAGCTTCATAATACGAGTGTATCCGCCTTGGCGCTCTTCATAACGAGTTGCGATGTCGCTGAATAGTTTTTGAACTGCATCCTGCTTGGTTTCAGCGTTTGCTACCTCATTACGAACAAAAGCTGATGCTTGACGACGAGCATGCAAGTCGCCACGCTTTCCAAGAGTGATCATTTTCTCAACAACTGAACGAAGTTCTTTCGCACGAGCTTCAGTTGTTTCGATGCGCTCATTGATGATTAGATCTGTTGCTAAGTCACGCAGCATAGCTTTACGTTGTGCACTAGTGCGTCCTAACTTTCTGTATCCCATGAAAGTTTCCCTCCTTTGTTGAAGTCATTCAATCTGCTGAAAGCATACATAAAATGATAACTAACTAATGTTAACTTATCAATCGTCTTTACGTAAGCCCAGTCCAAGATCTTCTAATTTATGTTTTACTTCCTCAAGAGACTTTCTGCCCAAGTTGCGAACCTTCATCATATCCTCTTCAGTCTTATTAGCTAACTCCTGAACAGTATTGATGCCAGCACGCTTTAAACAGTTGTAAGAACGTACAGAAAGATCCAGTTCTTCAATTGTCATCTCAAGTACTTTCTCTTTTTGATCTTCTTCTTTTTCAACCATGATTTCGGCATTTTGAGCTTCGTCAGTCAAACCGACAAAGATATTCAAATGCTCAGTTAAGATCTTCGCTCCAAGTGCAACCGCATCTTGAGGACCTGTACTTCCGTCAGTCCAAACATCGAATGTTAACTTATCATAGTTAGTCATTTGCCCTACACGTGTATTCTCTACCTGGTATGAAACACGAGCTACTGGAGTGTAGATGGAATCGATCGGAATCACACCAATTGGCTGATCTTCTCTCTTGTTTTGGTCAGCTGGTGTATAGCCGCGTCCACGCTTCGCCGTTAAGCGCATGCGCAAGTGGGCATTTGAACCAAGAGTGGCGATATGAAGATCCGGATTAAGGATTTCAACATCACTGTCATGGGTAACGTCAGCTGCTTTTACTACACCTTCACCCTGTACATCTATTTCTAATGTCTTTTCTTCATCAGAGTAGATTTTAAGTGCTAGTTTTTTAATGTTTAAAATGATAGATGTTACATCTTCTACGACGCCTTCAATTGTTGAGAACTCATGAAGTACCCCATCAATTTGGATCGATGTGACAGCGGCACCTGGGAGTGAGGATAAAAGGATACGACGTAAGGAGTTACCCAAAGTTGTACCATACCCACGCTCAAGTGGCTCTACGACGAACTTGCCGTACTTGGCATCATCGCTGATCTCAACCGTTTCGATTTTTGGTTTTTCTATTTCGATCATCAAAATATACCCTCCTTCAAAACGTCGAAACCCCGGCTAGCAATCTCTAACCGAAATTCCCCCATGTATACGTTCCCGTTTTGTGCACAACAACTGGAATAATTGTTCTGTATGAGCTAAAAAATTAGTATCATATCCCATTATAGACAAGGATACAAAATCTATACAGAAAAATTATACACGGCGGCGTTTTGGTGGACGACATCCGTTATGTGGAACAGGAGTTACGTCTCTGATTGCAGTAACCTCAAGGCCGGCAGCTTGAAGAGCACGGATAGCAGCTTCACGTCCTGCACCAGGTCCTTTAACAGTTACTTCAAGGGATTTCATACCATGTTCCTGAGAAGTTTTAGCTGCAGTTTCAGCTGCCATTTGAGCTGCGAATGGAGTAGATTTACGAGAACCTCTAAATCCAAGAGCTCCGGCACTTGACCAGGAAATAGCATTTCCATGAACATCAGTGATAGTTACGATTGTGTTATTGAAAGTAGAACGGATATGTGCAATACCTTGTTCAATATTCTTTTTCACACGACGTTTACGTGTATTAGTTTTACGAGCCATTTATAGTACCTCCTTTACCGATTATTTCTTCTTGTTCGCTACAGTCTTACGAGGACCTTTGCGTGTACGTGCGTTGTTTTTAGTGTTTTGTCCGCGAACCGGTAAACCACGGCGATGACGTAGACCGCGATAGCTTCCGATCTCCATTAAACGCTTGATGTTAAGTGAAACCTCACGGCGAAGGTCACCTTCAACTTTTAATTTGTCAATGATGTCACGGATTTTGTTTAATTCATCTTCCGTTAAATCACGAACACGAGTGTCTTCAGAAACACCAGCTTCAGCTAGAATCTTCTGAGCTGTAGATTTACCAATACCAAAGATATAAGTTAATGAGATTACTACACGCTTTTCACGTGGAATATCTACACCAGCAATACGTGCCATTAGTTAGCGCACCTCCTTCATTTTAGCCTTGTTTTTGTTTATGTTTAGGGTTTTCACAGATAACCATTACTTTTCCACGTCTGCGGATAACTTTACACTTTTCGCAGATTGGTTTAACTGATGGTCTTACTTTCATTATCCTAACCTCCTTAATAGTACGGAGTGCAATGATTATTTAAAACGATATGTGATTCTACCGCGTGTTAAATCATATGGAGATAGCTCAACTGTTACTTTATCTCCAGGTAAGATACGGATGAAGTGCATACGGATTTTACCGGAAACATGAGCCAGCACTGTATGACCATTTTCTAATTCTACCTTAAACATTGCATTTGGCAAAGTATCAATAACTGTGCCTTCTATTTCAATTACATCGTCTTTCGCCATTGAACGATTCTCCCTTCTTCATATCATATACGAATTCATTTACATACTTTGCAAGAGCAAAGCGCAACTTTCCGTTTGTTACACGGCCGGTCTCTTTGAGACTGCTCTGAACTTCTGGAGAGATATAATTAAGCAATTGCAGATGCTGAATGTTCTTTTTCTTCGGGTGATCGAATTTCTTCTTATCACCGTCTGCAAGCAAAACAAACCTTTCATCCATCAACCTTATAATTATAGCATATTGACCAGCATCGCGCCCGCGTTTGATCAAAACAATTTGACCAGGCTGCGGATTCGAATCAGAATCAACCAATGGAATCACCTGCACCTTAGGCTTTTGTTAATATTTCATAACCGGATTCAGTGATCGCTATTGTATGCTCAAAGTGTGCACACATTTTACCGTCAACCGTCACAACAGTCCAGTTATCGGCTAACGTTTTCACATAACGACTTCCTGCATTCACCATCGGTTCAATTGCAAGTACCATACCCGGCTTTAAACGCGGCCCTCTGTTGGGCGGTCCATAATGAGGAATTTGGGGGTCCTCATGTAAGTCTTGCCCTACACCATGGCCGACATACTCGCGCACAATGGAAAAGCCATTTGATTCCGCATACGTTTGGATAGCATGGGAGATGTTCGACAAGCGCTCACCCGGTTTTGCTTCTGCCAGGCCTTTATATAATGATTCCTCCGTCACATCCATAAGACGCTGGGCTTCTTCATCAATTTTGCCTACCGCATAAGTCCAGGCTGAGTCACCATGATAACCGTTATATTTAGCACCAATATCAATGCTGATTATATCACCATTATTTAATACTCTTTCACCAGGAATGCCATGAACAAGTTCATCATTGACTGAAGCACATATACTTCCGCGGAATCCATTATACCCTTTGAAAGAGGGGATTGCATCGTGCTTACGAATAAACTTGTCTGCAATTTCATCTAATTCCAAAGTTGTGATTCCTGGTTCAATGTGTTTTTTCAGTTCCTGGTGTGTAAGTGCTACGATCCGGCCGGCCTCACGCATTATCTCAATTTCACGCGGGGTTTTGCAAATTATCATTGTAAGCCCCCGAGCAAAGCATCAAGATCAGAAAATACTTTATTAATATCTTGCTGACCATCAATATTGCGCAGATATCCTTTCGTTTCGTAGAAATCAAGCAACGGTTTTGTTTGTTTAATATTAACGTCAAGTCTATTCTGAACAGTAGCTTCGTTATCATCTGCACGCTGGTACAGCTCTCCGCCGCAGCGATCGCATACTCCGTCTTTCGCTGGAGGATTAAATACTAAATGATAAGTAGCTCCGCAATCTTTACAAATGCGGCGTCCTGTAAGACGTTCCATTAGAATACTCTGATCGACATCAATATTAATAACATAATCAATTTTTTTATTCAAATCAGAAAGGATGTCTTCAAGGGCATCAGCTTGAGCTACCGTTCTTGGGAAGCCATCAAGCAAAAAGCCTTTTTCACAATCATCCTTACTTAAACGTTCACGGACAATGCCGATTGTAACTTCATCAGGTACAAGTTCGCCTTTATCCATGAATGATTTAGCTTTAAGGCCTAGTTCCGTTTCGCCTTTAATAGCCGCACGGAACATATCTCCAGTAGAGATATGAGGGATGCCGTATTTTTGGACGATCTTCTCAGCTTGTGTACCTTTGCCGGCACCAGGGAGCCCCATTAATACTAAATTCACGTCAATTTCCCCCTAGTCTCTAAATGGTTTTAGGGAACACGCTGTCCCCTTCAACCAAATTATTTTATGAAACCTTTATAATGACGCTTAACCAGCTGTGCTTCAAGCTGCTTCATTGTTTCAAGTGCAACACCGACAACGATTAGCAGGCTAGTGCCCCCAATTTGTGCAGATTCAGGCAATCCAGCGATATTTATAAAAAATACCGGCAGAATTGAAATAACTGTTAGGAACAGCGCACCAACAAATGTTAAACGGTATAAGACGCGAGTCAAATATTCCTGTGTGTTATTTCCTGGACGAATGCCCGGGATATAACCGCCCTGCTTCTTCAAGTTTTCCGCAACTTGCTCCGGATTCACCTGAATGAAAGCATAGAAATAAGTAAAAGCAATAATTAATGCACTATAAATGACCATTCCGATTGGAGTCGTATAGTCAAATATTCTTTGAACCCATAACGTGACATCATTCTGTTCGAAGAAACCCGCAATGGTTCTTGGAGTAATGATAAATGAAATGGCAAAGATTACTGGAATTACTCCAGCTGCATTAACTTTTAACGGAAGATGTGTAGATTGTCCGCCAGCAGAATTTTTTCCTGCTGTCACACGCTTAGCGTATTGAATAGGAATTTTTCTTAATGCTTGCTGGATAAAGATTGTACCCACAACAATAGCAACAACTGCGATTAAGATAAGCAATACTGTCACAATGCGAAGGAATAACTGTTCTCCTGCATTTTCAAATTGCTGTGCATAGATCTGATTTACCGTTGAAGGAATACCAGCTACGATACCAGCAAAGATAATGATGGAGATTCCATTGCCTACGCCTTTTGATGTAATTTGCTCACCAAGCCACATCAAAAATGCAGTTCCGGCAGTCAATACTACAGCAATTAACAAATATGATCCTATTCCCGGATTCTCAATCAGCATTCCGCCTGCAAGGTTATTAAAGCCATAAGACATACCGAGAGCCTGGATAAAACCAAGCACGATAGTAAAGTAACGGGTAAACTGAGCTAACTTACGGCGTCCAACCTCACCTTGCTTAGACCATTCCGTAAACTTAGGTACTACATCCATCTGCAAAAGCTGCACGATAATGGAAGCAGTAATATACGGCATGATCCCCATAGCAAGGATCGAGAAGTTAAGGAGCGCCCCGCCGCCGAATGTATTCAGGACACCGAATACATTAAGTTCATCCTGGGCTTTTAACAGATCAGCATTTACGCCCGGTACAGGAATAAATGTACCGATGCGAAATACGATCAGCATTAGTAGGGTGAAAATAATCTTTCGTCTTATATCACCCACACGCATAAAATTGGAGATTGTCTGAAACATTAAATCACCTCAGTTTTACCGCCGGCAGCTTCAATAGCTTCCTTTGCAGCAGAGGAGAATTTATGAGCTTTTACTGTAAGCTTTTTCTCAACTTTGCCTTTAGCAAGAATCTTGATTCCTGCTTTTTCATTGCTTACTACACCAGTTTCGATAAGAAGCTCAGGTGTTACTTCTGCTCCGTCTTCGAAACGGTTTAGAGCATCAAGGTTCACAACCGCGTATTCTTTACGGTTGATGTTAGTGAAACCGCGCTTTGGTAAGCGTTGGAATAAAGGTGTTTGACCACCCTCGAATCCAGGACGGACACCGCCGCCAGAACGAGCGTTTTGACCTTTATGACCCTTACCAGCAGTTTTACCGTTACCGGAACCGATACCACGGCCTTTGCGTTTGCGTTCTTGACGAGAACCTTCTGCAGGCTTTAATTCATGAAGTTTCATGTTGGCACCTCCTTATTTGTAGAAGAATAGAATTATTTTTCTTTTACCACAACAAGGTGAGCAACTTTGTTGATCATTCCGCGGATAGCAGGATTATCTTGATGCTCAACTGTTTGGTGCATTTTACGTAAGCCAAGAGCCTTAACTGTTTCGCGCTGGTCTTGCGGGCGACCAATCACGCTGCGAGTGAGGGTAACTTCTAGTTTATTCGCCATTTGATATCCCTCCTTATCCTAACAGTTCTTCTACTGATTTACCACGTAATTTCGCTACGTCCTCAGCACGTTTTAATTGTGTTAAACCGTTCAAAGTGGCGCGAACCATGTTGATTGGTGTGTTTGTACCTAAAGATTTAGATAGGATATCACCAACACCAGCTAATTCTAGAACCGCACGAACTGGACCGCCGGCGATTACACCAGTACCTTCAGAAGCAGGCTTAAGAAGGATTTCTCCAGCACCGAAATGTCCGATTACCTGGTGAGGAATAGTAGTTCCAACCATAGGCACTTCGATTAAGTTTTTCTTAGCATCTTCAATTGCTTTGCGGATCGCTTCAGGAACTTCCTGTGCTTTTCCTGTACCAAAGCCAACGTGACCGTTTTTGTCACCTACTACTACAAGAGCAGAGAAACGAAAACGACGTCCACCTTTAACAACCTTTGCTACACGATTAACCGTAACTACGCGCTCTTCAAGTTCAAGTTTGTTTGGATCAATACGACGCATCTTTTTGTGTCCCTCCTTTGTCTATTAAAATTCTAAGCCATTTTCACGTGCTGCATCTGCTAATGCTTGAACACGTCCATGATATAGATAGCCACCACGATCGAAAACGATAGCTTTAACGCCTTTTTCGACTGCGCGTTTAGCAACTAATTCTCCAACCTTTACTGCTGCATCAACGTTTCCAGTAGCATCAAGGCTTACTTCTTTATCTAATGTAGAAGCACTTGCTACAGTTACTCCATTTACATCATCAATAAGTTGAGCATAAATGTGTTTGTTTGAACGATACACATTTAAACGAGGACGAGCCGCAGTTCCAGAAAGCTTCGCACGCACACGAGCATGTCTTTTCTTACGAACTGCATTTTTATCAGCCTTCGTAATCATTTAGGTCACTCCTTTCGTTTACCTATGCGGCATTACTTACCTGTTTTACCTTCTTTACGACGAACATATTCGCCTTCATAACGGATACCTTTGCCTTTATAAGGCTCTGGAGGACGAACTTCACGGATGTTGGCAGCTAGTGCACCAACACGCTCTTTGTTAGTACCTTTAACAATAATCTTTGTGTTAGATGGCACTTCAACTTCAAGACCTTCTTCAGGCTCAATTTCAACAGGATGAGAGTAACCAACGTTTAAAACAAGCTTTTTGCCTTGTTTTTGAGCACGGTAACCGACACCAATAAGCTCAAGTCCTCTTTCAAATCCCTTAGACACACCCTCAACCATGTTAGCAAGAAGTGCGCGAGTTGTGCCGTGCAAAGCGCGGTGTTCTTTTGCTTCTGATGGACGAGAAACGTTAATTACGTTTTCTTCCACCTTGATTTCGATATCTGGGTTGAATGAACGTGAAAGTTCACCTTTAGGACCCTTTACAGTAACAGTGTTCTTGTCAAGAGTAACAGTAACACCAGATGGAATTTCGATTGGTTTTTTACCTATACGAGACATTTAATTGCACCTCCATTCATGAAAAACTCTATTACCAAACGTATGCTAAAACTTCTCCGCCGACTTGTTTAGCGCGAGCTTCTTTATCAGTTAGAACTCCTTGAGAAGTAGAAACTAGTGCGATTCCAAGACCGTTAAGTACGCGAGGTACTTCGTCAGCCTTTGCGTATACACGAAGACCAGGCTTACTGATACGCTTAAGACCAGTGATAACGCGTTCGTTGTTTGAACCATATTTCAAGAAAATGCGGATGATACCCTGCTTGTTGTCTTCGATAAGCTCAACATCACGCACAAAACCTTCACGCTTTAAGATATCAGCAATTTCCTTTTTGATATTAGAAGCAGGAACTTCTAATTTTTCGTGACGAACCATATTCGCATTACGGATGCGAGTTAGCAAGTCTGCAATTGGATCTGTCATGACCATTGTTTTTACCTCCTTCCCATAGTTGGGGTTTACCAGCTAGCTTTTTTCACGCCAGGAATTTGTCCTTTATATGCTAATTCACGGAAACAAATACGACAAAGCTTAAATTTACGGTATACAGAATGTGGACGTCCGCAACGTTCGCAGCGTGTGTATTCTTGTACCTTATGTTTAGGCGTGCGTTTTTGCTTCGCAATCATTGACTTTTTAGCCACGTTTTCGCCTCCCTCTATTTAGCGATTACTTTTGGAATGGCATTCCAAATTGAGTTAAAAGTTCACGAGCTTCTTCATCAGTGTTAGCTGTAGTTACGATAACGATATCCATACCACGAACTTTGCTTACTTTATCGTAATCAATCTCAGGGAAGATCAACTGTTCTTTGACACCTAGAGTATAGTTACCACGGCCGTCAAAAGACTTCTTGGAAATACCGCGGAAGTCACGTACACGTGGAAGAGATACAGATACTAACTTATCAAAGAATTCATACATGCGCTCTCCACGAAGAGTAACTTTTGCACCGATTGGCATACCTTCACGAAGGCGGAAACCAGCGATTGATTTCTTAGCACGAGTGATAACAGGCTTTTGACCAGTGATCAACGTTAATTCCTCAACTGCTTTATCAAGTGCTTTTGCGTTCTGAACAGCGTCACCAACACCCATGTTGATAACGATTTTATCAAGCTTAGGTACTTGCATAACTGATTTATAGTTAAACTTGCTCATTAGAGCAGGAGTAATTTCTTTTACTTGTTTTTCTTTTAGGCGGTTCATTCATTGTACCTCCCTTCTTCTTTAAACTATTTATCTAGAACTTCACCGGATTTTGTTGCTACACGTACTTTTTTGCCATCAACCGTTTTATAGCCTACACGAGTTGGTTCACCAGACTTAGGATCGATAGGCATAACGTTTGATACATGAACAGGTGCCTCTTGGCTGATAATTCCGCCTTGCGGATTCATCTGTGAAGGCTTTGAGTGTTTTTTTACAATGTTCACACCTTCAACAAGTACTCGACTTTGTTTAGGGAACGCTGCAAGAATAACGCCCGTTTTGCCTTTATCCTTACCAGAGATGACCATAACTTTGTCACCTTTTTTCACATGCATCTGTGCGCACCTCCTTAAAGGCAATTTGATTTGTTTTTATAATACTTCTGGAGCTAAAGATACAATTTTCATGAAGTTGTTTTCGCGTAGTTCACGAGCAACAGGTCCGAAGATACGAGTTCCGCGCGGGCCTTTGTCATCACGAATAATTACACATGCGTTTTCATCGAAACGAATGTAAGTACCGTCATTACGGCGTACACCGCTCTTTGTTCGAACTACTACCGCTTTAACAACATCACCTTTTTTAACAACGCCACCAGGTGTTGCTTGTTTCACTGTACAAACGATAATATCGCCGATATTAGCAGTTTTGCGGCCAGAGCCACCAAGAACTTTAATTGTAAGTACCTCACGAGCACCAGAGTTGTCAGCAACTTTTAAACGTGATTCTTGTTGAATCATGTGTGTAACCTCCCTTCGGGATAAAGCTTATTCCGTACAATTAGATAATTACTGCTTTTTCAACTACTTCTACAAGACGGAAGCGTTTAGTCGCAGATAGTGGACGAGTTTCCATAATACGAACGATATCGCCCATTTTTGCTTCGTTTTGCTCATCATGAGCCTTAAACTTTTTAGAGTACTTAACGCGTTTACCGTATAAAGGATGCTTTTTGTAAGTTTCTACCAGGACTGTAACTGTCTTATCCATTTTGTCAGAAACGACGCGTCCAGTGTAAACTTTGCGTTGGTTGCGTTCACTCATTGTGCGAACCTCCTCTCAATATCACTTGCTAAAGCCGATTTCTCTTTCACGAATTACAGTTTTCATGCGGGCAATCGCTTTGCGTACTTCACGGATGCGAGCTGTATTTTCAAGTTGTCCAGTCGCCAATTGAAAGCGAAGGTTGAATAGCTCTTCTTTTAATGATTTAACTTTTTGTTCTATTTCGGCAGTGGTAAGGTCACGAATTTCATTAGCTTTCATTTGATTCACCACCAATTTCTTCTCGTTTTACAAACTTGCACTTAACAGGAAGTTTGTGTGATGCAAGACGTAATGCTTCACGAGCGATCTCTTCAGATACACCTGCGATTTCAAACATTACTTTACCAGGCTTTACTACTGCTACCCAGCCTTCTGGAGCACCTTTACCGGAACCCATGCGGACTTCTAGAGGCTTTGCAGTGTAAGGCTTATGCGGGAATATTTGAATCCAAACTTTACCGCCACGTTTCATGTAACGAGTCATTGCGATACGTGCAGACTCAATCTGACGGTTAGTGATCCATGAAGCTTCAAGTGCTTGTAAACCATATTCACCGAAGTTTACTTCAGTGCCGCCTTTAGATTGACCACGCATTTTTCCGCGGTGTACACGACGATATTTTACGCGTTTTGGCAATAACATATTATTTGCCTCCTTCCCCAGTTTTCTTCTTCGTAGGAAGGACCTCTCCACGATAGATCCATACTTTTACGCCCAATTTACCGTAAGTTGTATCAGCTTCAGCTGTAGCATAATCGATATCAGCACGAAGAGTATGAAGTGGAACTGTTCCTTCGCTGTATGATTCTGAACGAGCGATATCAGCACCGCCTAAACGACCAGATACCATTGTTTTGATACCCTTAGCGCCAGCGCGCATTGCACGTTGAATAGTTTGTTTTTGAGCACGACGGAAAGATACGCGGTTTTCTAATTGACGAGCAATGTTTTCCGCTACCAATTTCGCATCGATATCAGCTCTTTTAATTTCAAGAATGTTGATATGAACACGTTTGCCAGTTAATGAGTTAAGAGATTTACGAAGTGCTTCAACCTCAGTACCACCTTTTCCGATAACCATACCTGGTTTCGCAGTGTGGATTGTGATGTTCAGGCGGTTAGCAGCACGTTCGATTTCTACTTTAGAAACAGAAGCATCGCTTAGACGCTTTGTGATATACTCACGAACCTTAAGGTCTTCGTGTAAAAGATCAGCATAGTCTTTGCCTGCGTACCACTTAGACTCCCAATCACGGATGACTCCGATACGCAAACCGACTGGATTTACTTTTTGACCCACTGATTATCCCTCCTTCTTTTCTGATAAAACGATAGTAATATGACTAGTGCGTTTGTTAATTTGGCTTGCACGACCCATAGCGCGCGGACGGAAACGTTTTAAAGTTGGTCCTTCGTCTACGAACGCTTGAGCAACCACTAAATTATTAACGTCCATTTCGTAGTTGTGCTCAGCGTTAGCTAGTGCGGATTTTAATACTTTTTCTACGATTGGAGAAGCAGCTTTAGGTGTAAGGTTTAAAATCGCCACTGCTTCGCCTACTTGCTTTCCTCGAATTAAATCTACGACTAAACGAGCTTTACGAGGAGCAATACGAACTGTTCTTGCAACAGCTTTAGCTTGCATAAGAATGCCCTCCTCTCATTAACGTCTTGTTTTCTTATCATCATTGCCATGGCCTTTGTACGCACGAGTTGGAGCGAATTCTCCAAGCTTGTGGCCTACCATGTCTTCAGTGATGTATACAGGCACATGTTTACGACCATCATAAACTGCGATTGTGTGTCCGATGAATTGCGGGAAGATCGTAGAACGGCGAGACCAAGTTTTAGTAACTTGTTTGCTTTCTGTTTCGTTTAGCTTTTCGATCTTTGTCATTAAATGTTCATCAACAAAAGGTCCTTTTTTTAAGCTGCGACCCATGATTGAACCTCCCTTCGTGATTGCTCTACGGTTCTTATGTGGAACCGTAGTACAATCCCGTTATTTTTTACGACGACGTACGATAAATTTATCTGATTTGTTGTTCTTCTTGCGTGTCTTGTAACCAAGTGTCGGCTTGCCCCAAGGAGTCATAGGAGACTTACGTCCGATTGGCGCACGTCCTTCACCACCACCGTGTGGGTGATCGTTAGGGTTCATTACAGAACCACGTACAGTTGGGCGCTTGCCTAACCAGCGTGAACGTCCTGCTTTACCAATGTTAATAAGCTCGTGCTGCTCGTTGCCAACTTGACCAACAGTAGCTCGGCACTCAGCAAGAATCATACGAACCTCACCAGAGTTTAAACGAACTAGTACGTATTTGCCCTCTTTACCAAGAACCTGTGCAGAAGTACCTGCAGAACGTACTAATTGTCCACCCTTACCAGGCTTTAATTCGATGTTGTGGATTACAGTACCCACTGGAATGTTGATAAGTGGAAGTGCATTACCCACTTTGATGTCAGCTTCTGGACCAGACATTACTTCCATGCCCACTTGTAAATTCTTAGGTGCAAGGATGTAGCGCTTTTCTCCATCTACATAGTTAATTAGTGCAATATTTGCAGAGCGGTTTGGATCATACTCGATTGTGGCAACGCGTCCTGGAATGCCATCTTTGTTACGTTTAAAATCGATTACACGATATTGACGTTTATGACCGCCGCCTTGATGACGAACTGTCAACTTACCTTGGTTGTTACGGCCGCCTTTTCTCTTTAAAGGAGCAAGTAAAGACTTTTCCGGTTGATTAGTCGTGATTTCTGCGAAATCAGAAACCGTCATGCCGCGACGACCATTAGAGGTAGGTTTATACTTTTTAATCGCCATTTCGTTTCCCTCCTCTTCTAGTTTTAGTATTAAGCTTCAAATAGCTCGATTTCTTGGCTGTCAGCTGTTAATTTAACGATCGCTTTGCGGCGTTTGTTAGTGTAACCGCCGAATTTGCCCATACGCTTGAACTTGCCTTTGTAGTTCATGATGTTAACTTTCTCAACCTTAACGCCAAAGATTTGCTCTACAGCGTCTTTAACTTGAGTTTTGTTAGCTCTAACGTCAACTTCGAACGTATATTTTTTATCAGCCATAATATCAGTAGAACGTTCAGTGATAACGGGGCGCTTAATGATTTCGCGTGCATCCATTATGCAAGCACCTCCTCTACTTTTTCAACCGCTGCTTTTGTCATGATTAGCTTATCATGGTTTAAAACATCTAAAACAGTGATTCCAGAAGCAGATACAACTGTTACTCCAGGGATGTTGCGAGCAGATAATGCTACGTTCTCATCTAGGTCAGCAGTAACGATTAGTGCTTTTGAATCAACAGAAAGACCCGTTAATACACCTTTGAAGTCTTTTGTTTTAGGAGTTTCGAAAGCAAGGCCTTCTAATACTAGGATGTTTTCTTCTAATGCTTTAGAAGATAACGCAGATTTGATTGCCAAACGGCGAACCTTTTTAGGTAATTTGTAGCTGTAACTGCGTGGTACAGGACCAAATACAGTACCGCCTCCGCGCCATTGTGGTGAACGGATGGAACCTTGACGAGCGCGACCTGTGCCTTTCTGGCGCCATGGCTTGCGTCCTCCGCCCGCTACTTCAGAACGAATTTTAGTTTTATGAGTCCCTTGACGTAATGAAGCTCTTTGCATAACAACCGCTTCAAATAATACGTGCTGGTTAGGCTCAACACCAAAGATCGCATCATTAAGTTCGATATCACCAACTTTAGATCCGCTTTGGTTAAACAATGCTACTTTCGGCATTCTGTTTTCCTCCTTTCCGGTTTAATTATTATGCTTTTACCGCACTTCTGATTTTTAATAATGCTTTTTTAGCACCAGGTACGTTTCCTTTGATCAATAGCAAGTTGCGCTCTACGTCAACTTTAACGATTTCAAGGTTTTGTACAGTGATTTGCTCTCCACCCATACGTCCAGGCAATAACTTACCTTTGAATACACGGTTTGGAGCTACAGGACCCATTGAACCCGGGCGACGGTGGTAACGTGAACCGTGTGCCATTGGTCCGCGAGACTGTCCGTGGCGCTTAATGGCACCCTGGAAACCTTTACCCTTTGAGATTCCTGTTACATCAACAGTTTCGCCTTCGGCGAATACATCAACTTTGACTTCTTGACCAACTTCATATTGTCCTAAATCAGCTCCGCGGAATTCACGTACGAAGCGCTTAGGAGCAGTGTTTGCTTTTGCAACATGTCCTTTTTCAGGCTTGTTGGATAGCTTGTCGCGCTTATCTTCAAATCCGACTTGGATTGCTTCGTATCCATCAGTTTCAACTGATTTCTTTTGAAGAACAACGTTCGCAGCAGCCTCAACAACTGTTACCGGGATAAGATCACCGTTTTCAGCAAATACTTGAGTCATACCAATCTTTCTTCCTAAGATTCCTTTGGTCATTTCAGTCACACCTCCTATGTTTGTTGTTAAAATTTATTATTAAAGTTTAATTTCGATATCTACACCAGACGGTAAGTCTAAACGCATTAATGAATCAACCGTTTGTGGTGTTGGGTTAACGATGTCGATAAGACGTTTATGCGTACGCATTTCGAACTGCTCACGAGAATCTTTATACTTATGAACCGCACGAAGAATTGTGTAAATTGACTTCTCAGTTGGTAATGGGATCGGCCCAGATACAGCCGCACCAGAACGTTTTGCAGTCTCAACAATCTTTTCAGCAGATTGATCAAGGATTCTGTGATCATACGCTTTTAAACGAATACGAATTTTTTGTTTTGCCATTATTTTCCCTCCTTTTCGCCTATTTTACTATAGACATTCTCCGTGAAAATTTCCCACACACTCGCCATGGCAAAGCGGCCGGGTGTGTCAGCAACCTTTCACATCATCGCAGTCAAAGACCAACATTGTCTATTATACAGAAACAAAAAATGAAATGCAACAAGTAAATGTTATTTCTTTATGTTCCGCACACTTTTACTATTATAACGACTAACCCAAAAGTTTTCAATAGGAATAGAAGAAGTCTAAATATTTCATTTAGACACACTGCAGGAAAATGAAATGAATTAATTGGAGAATCTATACTATAGAAGAAACTCGGAAAAGCGAATTATCAAAAGGGAGCAGAAACAGCAAATAAAGACAATGAAATTCAATAGCATTTTTAATACTTATGAGTTCACCTTAGGCTCTGATCGGAACTATTATCACCTGTTAGTTCCCTTAATAACTAAATTCATGTTTCTGCAGGACAAAATTAAACTTTTCATTTGTGTTTAAATACTTAAGATTTTTCTTTGCAAAATTTTATGCAGGTATGACGCTATTCACGGCTTAGCTATGAATCATTTTCCATCAAGTATGAAACCGAAAATATATCCTCCCTTTCGGACAAAGAAATTATATATAAGAATGCAAAAAAAACAGATGGGTCGTCACCCATCTGTTTAATATAATTATTCTTGGATTGTAGCAACTACGCCAGCGCCAACAGTACGTCCACCCTCACGGATAGAGAATTTAGTACCTTCTTCAATAGCGATTGGAGCAATTAGTTCTACAGTCATTTCAATGTTATCTCCAGGCATAACCATTTCTACGCCTTCAGGAAGATTACAAATACCAGTTACGTCAGTTGTACGGAAGTAGAACTGAGGACGGTAGTTTGTGAAGAATGGAGTATGACGTCCACCTTCTTCTTTTGATAAAACGTAAACTTCTGCTTTGAACTTTGTGTGTGGTGTGATTGTACCTGGCTTAGCAAGCACCTGTCCACGTTGGATATCTTCACGAGCAACCCCACGAAGAAGGGCACCAATGTTGTCTCCAGCTTCAGCATAATCAAGAAGCTTACGGAACATTTCAACACCAGTTACAGTAGTAGACTTTGGTTCTTCAGCTAAACCGATGATTTCGATTACGTCACCGACTTTAACTTGTCCACGCTCAACACGGCCTGTAGCAACTGTTCCACGGCCAGTGATTGAGAATACGTCCTCAACTGGCATCATGAATGGTTTGTCAGTGTCACGAGTTGGAGTTGGGATGTACTCGTCAACAGCAGCCATTAGTTCTTCGATTTTAGCTTCCCACTCAGCTTCTCCTTCAAGAGCTTTAAGTGCAGAACCTTTGATTACAGGGATGTCATCGCCTGGGAAGTCGTATTCAGAAAGAAGGTCACGTACTTCCATTTCTACTAACTCAAGAAGCTCTTCGTCGTCAACCATGTCACACTTGTTCATGAATACAACAAGGTAAGGTACACCTACCTGACGAGAAAGAAGGATGTGCTCACGTGTTTGAGGCATTGGGCCGTCAGCAGCAGAAACAACTAGGATTCCGCCGTCCATTTGTGCAGCACCAGTGATCATGTTTTTAACATAGTCAGCGTGACCTGGGCAGTCAACGTGTGCATAGTGACGATTATCAGTTTCGTACTCAACGTGTGCTGTTGAGATTGTGATTCCACGCTCGCGCTCTTCTGGAGCCGCGTCGATTTGATCGTATCCGCGTGCTTCTCCGCCGCCCTTCTTAGAAAGAACAGTTGTGATAGCTGCAGTTAAAGTAGTTTTACCATGGTCAACGTGTCCGATAGTACCGATGTTAACATGGGGTTTTGAACGGTCAAATTTAGCTTTTGCCATTTTGAAAAATCCTCCTTTAGAATATAAAAGTTAAGTATTTTGTTGCTGTGGAAAGGTTGCCCTATCCACAGCACTTTATGCCTACAATAGTAGTTATACTTGATTAAAAAGGTAAAATCAATTATTCACCTTTATTTTTTTTAATGATTTCTTCAGAAATTGATTTTGGCACTTCTTCATAGTGGTCGAAGTGCATTGAGAATGTACCGCGGCCTTGCGTGTTAGAACGCAAGGCAGTTGCGTAGCCAAACATTTCTGAAAGTGGAACCATTGCACGAACTACTTGAGCATTACCGCGCGCTTCCATACCTTCTACACGTCCACGGCGTGATGTAACATCACCCATGATATCACCCATGTATTCTTCAGGGATTACGACTTCAACTTTCATAACCGGCTCAAGAATTACAGGATTACATTTTGACGCAGCATTTTTAAGTGCCATTGAAGCAGCAATTTTAAACGCCATTTCAGAAGAGTCAACATCATGGTATGAACCGTCAAATAGTCTAGCTTTGATATCTACTAATGGGAATCCAGCAAGTATTCCTCTTTCGAGAGCATCTTCAAGACCAGCTTGAACCGCAGGGATGTATTCACGAGGAACAACACCACCGACAATACCGTTTTCGAATTCGAAGCCTTTACCTTCTTCGTTTGGAGCAAACTCGATCCATACGTGTCCGAATTGTCCGCGTCCACCTGATTGACGAGCAAATTTACCTTCAACTTGCGCTGAAGCACGGAAAGTTTCACGGTACGCAACCTGAGGTGCACCTACGTTTGCTTCCACTTTAAATTCACGTCTCATACGGTCAACAAGGATATCAAGGTGAAGTTCACCCATACCAGCGATGATAACTTGTCCAGTTTCCTGGTCAGTATGCGCACGGAATGTAGGATCTTCCTCTTGAAGCTTTTGCAGAGCAGTAGTCATTTTATCTTGATCAGCCTTTGATTTAGGCTCGATAGATAATGAGATAACTGGTTCTGGGAATTCCATAGACTCAAGAATAACAAGACTCTTTTCATCACATAGAGTATCGCCAGTACTAGTATCTTTTAGACCTACAGCTGCTGCGATATCTCCAGCATATACTGTTGCAATCTCTTCACGGGAGTTAGCATGCATTTGCAGGATACGTCCTACACGCTCACGCTTTCCTTTAGTAGAGTTTTGTACATATGAACCTGAGTTCAAAGTACCAGAGTATACACGGAAGAATGTTAATTTACCAACATAAGGGTCGGTCATAACTTTAAACGCTAGAGCTGAGAATGGTGAATCATCGCTTGAAGGACGAGTAACCTCTTCTTCTGAATCAGGAAGAGTACCTTTAATAGCTGGTACGTCTAATGGTGATGGAAGATAATCGATTACTGCATCAAGCATTTTTTGTACACCTTTGTTTTTGAAAGCAGAGCCACAGATTACAGGATAGAATTCAACGTTTACTGTACCTTGACGAATTGCCGCTTTTAGCTCTTCGTTAGTGATTTCTTCACCGCCAAGATATTTCTCCATTAATTCTTCATCAAGTTCAGCTACCGCTTCAATTAGCTTTTCGCGGTATTCCTCAGCTTGTTCCATGTATTCTTCTGGAATTTCACGGTCTTCCATATCAGTACCTAGGTCGTTGCCGTAGAACGTTGCTTTCATTTCAATTAGGTCAATGATGCCTTCGAATTGATCTTCAGCACCGATTGGTAATTGGATAGCTGCTGCATTTGCTTGTAAACGGTCATGAAGAGTCTTCAATGAGTACAAGAAGTCAGCACCGATTTTGTCCATTTTGTTTACGAATACCACACGTGGTACTCCGTAAGTAGTAGCCTGGCGCCAAACTGTTTCAGTTTGAGGCTCAACTCCTGATTGTGCATCAAGTACAGCTACCGCACCATCAAGCACACGCAGGGAACGTTCAACCTCAACAGTGAAGTCTACGTGTCCAGGAGTGTCAATGATGTTAACGCGGTGGCCTTTCCACTGTGCAGTTGTAGCAGCAGAAGTAATCGTGATTCCACGTTCCTGCTCCTGCTCCATCCAGTCCATCTGTGAAGCACCTTCGTGAGTTTCACCGATTTTGTGGATACGGCCAGTGTAGTAAAGTACACGCTCAGTTGTTGTTGTTTTACCGGCATCGATATGAGCCATGATACCGATATTACGAGTATTTTCTAAGGAGAACTCTCTAGCCATTGGGTCTTTCTCCTTCCTAGTATGAGTGTTATTTTGATTAAGCTATATATTTTACCAGCGGTAGTGAGCAAACGCTTTGTTTGCTTCTGCCATTTTGTGTGTATCTTCACGCTTCTTAACAGATGCGCCAGTGTTGTTAGCTGCATCTAGAATTTCGTTAGCTAAACGCTCTTCCATTGTTTTCTCACCGCGAAGACGAGAATAGTTTACTAACCAGCGAAGACCAAGAGTTGTACGGCGATCTGGGCGCACCTCAACTGGTACTTGGTAGTTTGCTCCACCTACACGGCGTGCTTTTACTTCAAGTACAGGCATGATGTTCTTAAGTGCTTGATCGAATACTTCCATTGGCTCTTTGCCAGTACGTTCGCTAATGATATCAAATGCAGAGTAAAGAATTGCTTGAGATTTACCTCTTTTACCGTCAACCATCATTTTGTTGATTAAGCGGCTAACTAGCTTTGAGTTGTAAATCGGATCCGGCAATACGTCTCTTTTTGCTACAGGACCTTTACGTGGCATGGATGTTTCCTCCTTTCAATGATGTTAATCTATTTAATAGAATTATTTTTTAGCTGCTTTCGGACGCTTAGCACCGTATTTAGAACGGCCTTGCATACGGTTGTTAACACCAGCAGTATCTAAAGCGCCGCGCACGATGTGGTAACGTACACCCGGTAAGTCTTTTACACGACCTCCACGGATTAACACTACACTGTGCTCTTGCAGGTTGTGCCCGATACCAGGAATGTAAGCATTAACCTCGATACCATTTGTTAAACGAACACGTGCATACTTACGCAATGCTGAGTTCGGTTTCTTTGGAGTCATTGTACCAACACGAGTACATACACCACGCTTTTGAGGTGAAGCTACATTAGTTTGTGCTTTCTTGAAGCTGTTGTAACCTTTGTTAAGCGCTGGTGAATTAGACTTCTCAGATTTCGTTTGACGCGGCTTGCGCACTAATTGATTAATAGTAGGCATTTGTTTTTCCTCCCTTCGAATTTGTTTAAGCCCACACATCCAGGTGGTTCATTTTGATGCAAAAACAAAGTTCTTGCAGATCTCAATCTACAAAAACAGTTTTTAAAGAGTTATGGCAACAGCTGCCGCACCCACTTCAATCCCGCATGCTTTTCCGAGGTTTTGCATTGAATCCACATACAAGATCGGAACATTCATATCACTCGCTGTACTTACCACTTTTGCTGTCACTCTCGCATCAGCATCTCTGGCAACTAGCACTTCTTTGATTGTTCCAGTTTTGAGAGCTTTAACTGTTTGCTTTGTTCCTACAATAAAACTTTTTGCCTGCAATACTTTATCATAAGACATTTGATGTATCCTCCAAAGTATCCGGTGAATAGGAGCACCTTTGCTATAGTAACATCTTCATTTTTTGATGTCAACAAGCAAAATGATTTTTATTTCATTTATTCACTTTAAAATGCGGTGCCTGCTGCAAATCAGCAAACACCGCAATGAATAATTTACTCAACTGTTACTGTATCTTCTGTTGCCTCTTCATTTGTATAAGGCTCTGCTCTTCTGTAACGCTGCATACCTGTTCCTGCAGGGACAAGTTTACCAATAATTACATTCTCTTTAAGGCCAAGGAGCTCATCACGCTTGCCTTTGATTGCTGCATCGGTAAGAACTCTTGTCGTCTCCTGGAAGGATGCTGCAGATAAGAAGGAGTCTGTTTCAAGAGATGCTTTTGTGATACCAAGAAGCACCGGACGCCCTGTTGCAGGCATTTTCCCAGCCAGAAGGGCTTTTTCATTGGCATCTGTGAACTGATGGACATCAAGCAGTGTACCAGGCAGTACATCTGTTTCTGCCGCATCAATTACGCGCACTTTGCGAAGCATTTGGCGTACCATAACTTCGATATGCTTATCGCCAATTTCAACCCCCTGCATGCGGTATACTTTTTGAACCTCACGCAGCAAGTATTCTTGAACAGCTGTAACATCTCTAACTTTTATTAACTCTTTAGGGTCAATAGAACCTTCTGTCAATTCCTGACCACGTACTACCTCATCGTTAACAGAAACTTTTAGGCGTCCTGTATATGGTGCAGTATATGTTTTAGACTCCACTTCACCTTGTACCACAATTTCATGCTGTCGGTCACGGCCTTCATTAATGCCGACCACAACACCATCAATTTCGGAAATAACCGCTTGACCCTTAGGGTTACGGGCTTCAAAGATTTCCTGGATACGAGGTAAACCTTGAGTGATGTCATCTCCTGCCACACCGCCGGTATGGAAGGTACGCATTGTTAACTGTGTACCAGGTTCTCCGATGGATTGAGCAGCAATGATACCTACAGCCTCACCAACTTCAACCTCTTGTCCAGTAGCAAGGTTGCGGCCGTAGCACTTTTTACATACACCATGACGAGTGTTACAAGTAAATGCAGAACGGATCCATACCTTCTCAATGCCAGCTGTAACAATCTCATTGGCAATGTCCTCAGTGATTAAGCCGTTTTCTGCAACAATAACTTCCTTAGTTTCAGGATGTTTGATGTTTCTTCTTGCATAACGGCCGATTAAACGCTCTTCCAGGGCTTCGATTACTTCCGTACCATCTTTAAGAGAAGCAATCAATAGACCGCGATCTGTTCCGCAATCGTCATCACGTACAATAACATCCTGCGCAACATCTACAAGACGGCGAGTCAGATAACCTGAGTCAGCAGTTTTAAGAGCCGTATCCGCAAGTCCTTTACGGGCACCGTGAGTAGAAATAAAGTACTCGAGAACCGTTAAGCCTTCACGGAAACTTGATTTAATCGGTAATTCGATGATACGTCCAGCCGGGTTGGCCATCAGTCCGCGCATACCAGCTAACTGAGTGAAGTTAGATGCGTTACCACGGGCACCCGAGTCACTCATCATAAAGATTGGGTTGGATTTATCCAATGACTTCATCAGCTTGGACTGGATATTATCCTTCGCCGCACTCCAGATTGAAATAACACGATCATAACGCTCATCTTCTGTAATAAGACCGCGTCTAAACTGTTTCATTACATTATCAACCTTGCCCTGTGCTTCCTGGATAATCTCCTGCTTCTCACCTAATACCACGATATCTGCTACACCGACAGTGATACCGGCTTTTGTGGAGTGTCTGAAACCAAGGTTTTTCATGCGGTCAAGCATTTTGGATGTTTCTGTAATTTTAAAACGTTTAAATACTTCCGCAATGATATTACCAAGAATCTTTTTCTTAAACGGATCAACAAGAGGCATTTCCTTGATGACAGAAGCCACATCTGTGGCAGGCTCTACAAAGTACTTTTCAGGAGTTTCAATTTCAAGATTTTCTTTTGTAGGCTCATTGATATACGGGAATGTCTCTGGCAAAATCTCGTTGAAAATAAGCTTGCCTACTGTTGTTAACAAGAGCTTTTTATTTTGTTCTTCAGTAAATGTCTGGTTATTTAAGGATCCGGCATATACAGCTACTCTAGTATGCAAATGAACATAGCCATTTTGGTAGGCCAGCAATGCTTCACTAGTATCATTGAAAATCATGCCTTCGCCAACAGCGCCTGCTCTTTCAAGTGTAAGGTAATAGTTACCTAATACCATATCCTGTGAAGGAGTAACAACTGGTTTTCCATCTTTCGGGTTCAGGATGTTCTGTGCCGCAAGCATTAATAAACGCGCTTCAGCCTGAGCTTCTGCTGATAAAGGTACGTGAACCGCCATTTGGTCACCATCAAAGTCTGCGTTATAAGCAGTACATACAAGAGGGTGAAGACGGATGGCGCGCCCTTCTACCAATGTAGGTTCGAACGCCTGAATACCAAGTCTATGAAGAGTCGGTGCACGGTTAAGCAAGACAGGGTGTTCTTTAATAACACTTTCAAGAACGTCCCATACTTCCGGCTGTACTCTTTCAATTTTGCGTTTGGCAGATTTAATGTTATGGGCTAAGCCCTTTTCTACCAATTCTTTCATAACAAATGGCTTGAATAATTCCAATGCCATTTCTTTCGGAAGCCCGCACTGATACATTTTTAAGTTTGGTCCGACTACGATAACAGAACGGCCTGAGTAGTCAACACGCTTACCAAGCAAGTTTTGGCGGAATCGTCCTTGCTTACCTTTTAGCATGTGTGACAAGGACTTCAACGGACGGTTTCCTGGTCCTGTTACCGGTCTGCCGCGTCGTCCATTATCAATAAGCGCATCAACAGCTTCCTGCAGCATGCGTTTTTCATTCTGAACGATAATGCTTGGAGCACCAAGGTCCAATAACCGCTTTAGGCGATTATTTCTGTTTATTACACGGCGATACAAATCATTTAAGTCGGAAGTTGCAAAACGTCCGCCATCAAGCTGTACCATCGGACGAAGTTCTGGAGGGATAACCGGCAGAACGTCTAGAATCATCCAGGAAGGTTCATTTCCAGAACCACGGAAAGCTTCTAGAACTTCAAGGCGCTTAATAGCACGAGTACGGCGCTGGCCTTGTGCAGTTTTCAATTCCTCTTTCAGGGTGTCTACTTCCTTGTTGAGGTCGATATCAGAAAGAAGCTTCTTAATGGATTCAGCACCCATTGATGCCTGGAACTTGTTTCCGTATTTTTCGCGATATGCACGGTATTCTTTTTCAGAAAGCAGCTGCTTCTTTTCAAGAGCCGTATCGCCCGGATCAGTTACAACATAAGAAGCAAAATAGATAACTTCCTCAAGCGCACGAGGGGACATATCAAGAACAAGACCCATGCGGCTTGGAATACCTTTAAAGTACCAAATGTGGGATACAGGAGCAGCAAGTTCAATGTGGCCCATTCTTTCGCGGCGCACTTTTGCGCGGGTTACTTCAACACCGCATCGATCACAAACAACACCTTTGTATCTGACGCGTTTGTATTTTCCACAGTGGCATTCCCAGTCCTTTGTTGGTCCGAAAATGCGTTCGCAGAACAAACCGTCTTTTTCAGGCTTTAATGTACGATAGTTAATCGTTTCAGGTTTTTTGACCTCACCGTGTGACCAAGAACGAATCTTATCCGGTGAAGCAAGACCTATCTTCATATACTCGAAATTGTTTACATCTAGCAAGGGGCCTACCTCCCTTTTAATCTCCGGGTTTTACCCTTATTGCTCAATACAGCAGCATGAATGCCGGTACATATTCATCTTCGGCTTCGCCTGGATAAGGCGAAGCGCAAAGAAATTTAGGAACTTTGGATTCCATTTTTATATGAAAGTTATTCTTTGGTAACTACTTGCTCTACATTCTGCGTTTCCGGGGCAATTGTAAGTGATTCAGCCTGCTGAACCTCTTCATCATCCTCCATGTCGCGCATTTCAATTTCTTCTTCATCGCCTGAAAGGATCTTAACGTCCATACCCAAGCTTTGAAGTTCCTTGATTAGTACCTTGAATGACTCAGGTACACCTGGCTCAGGAACATTCTCGCCTTTAACGATTGACTCGTAAGTCTTAACACGTCCTACCACATCATCGGATTTGACCGTTAAAATTTCCTGAAGAGTATATGCTGCACCATATGCTTCAAGTGCCCATACCTCCATCTCACCGAAACGCTGTCCGCCGAACTGAGCTTTACCGCCCAGAGGCTGCTGCGTAACGAGTGAGTAAGGTCCAGTTGAACGGGCATGCAGCTTGTCATCAACCATGTGTGCCAGTTTGATCATGTACATGACGCCTACTGATACGCGATTATCAAACGGCTCGCCGGAGCGTCCATCATAAAGGACAGTCTTTGCATCACGGGCCATGCCTGCTTCTTGAATCGTTGACCAAACGTCTTCCTCACGGGCACCATCAAATACAGGGGAAGCTACATGAATGCCAAGAGCTCTGGCAGCCATACCAAGGTGAAGCTCAAGCACCTGTCCGATGTTCATACGTGATGGAACCCCTAATGGGTTTAACATGATATCAACTGGAGTGCCGTCTGGTAAATATGGCATATCTTCTTCCGGCAAAATACGGGAGATAACACCCTTGTTACCATGGCGGCCGGCCATCTTGTCCCCTTCAGAGATTTTTCGCTTTTGAACGATGTATACACGTACCAGCTGGTTCACACCTGGAGGAAGTTCATCTCCATCTTCCCTGTTAAACACTTTAACATCAAGTACAATACCGCCGCCGCCATGTGGCACACGGAGGGATGTATCGCGGACTTCACGTGCTTTTTCACCAAAGATTGCATGTAATAGCCTTTCTTCAGCCGTTAGTTCGGTTACCCCTTTAGGAGTAACTTTACCAACTAGCAGATCACCGTCTTTAACTTCCGCACCCGTACGGATAATTCCGCGCTCATCAAGGTTGCGAAGGGCATCTTCCCCAACGTTAGGGATATCGCGGGTAATTTCTTCAGGCCCTAGTTTTGTATCGCGGGACTCAGATTCATATTCTTCAATATGGATAGATGTATAAACATCATCTTTTACGAGACGCTCACTCATAATGATCGCATCCTCGTAGTTATATCCATCCCATGTCATAAATGCTACAAGAACGTTTCGTCCAAGGGCTAATTCCCCAAGTTCCATTGAAGGTCCGTCAGCAAGGATTTCTCCCTTAGTTACACGGTTTCCTACTGCAACAATTGGACGCTGGTTGTAGCATGTTCCCTGGTTGGAACGGATAAATTTAAGCATTCTGTATTTATCAAGATCGCCTTTTACTTCCTGTCCGTCTACATTTTGAATGCGGCGCACCCAAACTTCTCGTGCTTCAACATGCTCAACAATTCCTTCATGTTTACAGATGACTGCAGCACCAGAGTCTTTACCTGATACGTATTCCATACCAGTCCCAACTCTAGGTGCTTCCGGCTGCATCAAAGGCACAGCCTGACGCTGCATGTTCGCTCCCATTAAGGCACGGTTGGAGTCATCGTTTTCCAAGAAAGGAATACAAGCTGTCGCTGCAGAAACTACTTGCTTAGGCGATACATCCATGTAATCAACACGATCGCGTTTTACAACAGTGTTTTCACCCTTGAAACGGGCAACTACTTCTTCATCAAGGAATGAACCATCATCACCCAGAAGTGCATTCGCCTGAGCAACTACATAGTTATCCTCTTCATCAGCTGTTAGATAGTCGATGCGGGAAGTAACTTTTCCTGTCTCAGGATCGATGCGGCGATAAGGTGTTTCAATGAATCCAAAACGGTTCACCTTCGCGAATGAAGATAAGGAGTTGATCAATCCAATGTTAGGTCCCTCAGGCGTTTCAATCGGACACATACGGCCATAGTGAGAGTAGTGAACGTCACGCACTTCAAAACCGGCACGTTCACGAGTCAATCCGCCAGGCCCTAACGCTGAAAGACGGCGTTTATGTGTTAATTCAGCAAGCGGATTTGTTTGGTCCATGAACTGGGACAACTGAGAGCTTCCGAAGAACTCTTTAATTGAAGCAATTACCGGACGAATGTTAATCAGCTGCTGAGGTGTAATTGTATTTGTATCTTGAATAGACATTCTCTCGCGGACAACACGCTCCATACGGGATAAACCAATACGGAACTGGTTTTGCAATAGTTCGCCAACGGAACGAAGGCGTCTGTTTCCAAGATGGTCAATATCATCAGTATCTCCCACAGAGTGAAGAAGATTAAAGAAATAACTGATTGAAGCAATAATGTCTGAAGGAGAAATGTTTTTCACTGCTTCTTCAACATAGGCATTTCCAATCACATTAATGACCTTTTCTCCGTCTTCGTTTGGCGCGTAAATCTTGATGGATTGCAGCAATACATCATCATCTACTACTCCGCCTAAAAGGCTAACTGTTTTAAAACCGATATCTTTCTCCAAATTCGGAAGAATGCGGTCCAATGTACGGCGATCAAGAGTAACGCCTTTTTCCGCAATAATTTCGCCTGTTTCTGGATCCACAAGTGTTTCAGCTAGTTTCTGGCCAAATAAACGGTTTTTAATATGAAGCTTTTTATTAATTTTGTAACGGCCGACATTAGCTAAATCATAGCGTTTTGGATCGAAAAATCTTGAAACAAGCAAGCTCTTCGCATTATCGACTGTCGGCGGCTCACCAGGACGAAGGCGTTCATAAATTTCAAGCAATGCCTTATCCGTGCTTTCGGTATTATCTTTTTCGAGAGTGTTGCGAATGTACTCGTTGTCTCCAATCAAATCGATGATCTCTTGATCAGAGCCGAACCCAAGTGCACGCAAAAGAACCGTAACGGGCAGTTTCCGAGTACGATCTATTCTGACGTATACGACGTCTTTGGCATCAGTTTCATACTCAAGCCAGGCGCCGCGGTTCGGGATTACGGTTGCGGTATATCCTTTTTTCCCGTTTTTATCAAGCTTTCCACTGAAATATACGCTCGGTGAACGTACAAGCTGGGATACAATGACACGTTCCGCTCCATTAATAACGAACGTACCTGTCTCTGTCATAAGCGGGAAGTCACCCATAAAGACATCCTGGTCTTTAACTTCGCCTGTTTCTTTGTTTACAAGACGCACTTTCACACGTAAAGGTGCAGAATATGTAACATCTCGTTCTTTCGATTCCTCAACGGAATATTTTGGTTCGCCAAGGCTGTAATCAATAAATTCAAGCGACAAATTACCAGTAAAGTCTTCAATCGGAGAAATATCATGGAACATTTCTCGTAAACCCTCATCAAGAAACCATTGATAAGAAGAGGTTTGGATTTCGATTAGATTTGGTAATTCTAAAACTTCACTGATTCGTGCGTAACTTCTACGTTGGCGGTGTCGTCCATACTGAACTAGTTGACCTGTCAACTGATTCACCCCTCAAATCAAGCGTTATTGTTGCTAATAGCAATTTATTATCATCCTATAAGAAAAGCGGGAACGTAAGCCAAACATCCATTCTTATAAGACAAAAAGAAAAAGGGTTTTCACTTCAAAAACCACATTTTCACAATACGACTATTATTTTGTTAGCTTTCCCATTAAAACCAAATTTATACAACTATTAGTTAAATTTAGTTATAAATAGAAATATAATATGTTGGCATTTTACAATACTATCATAGCGAAAAAGTCAAGTCAATCTTTTTTTGCTTTTAAAATAAAATAGCCTTTTTTCTTTTCCACAGTCTCAACCTCGCCAAACAGCTCTGTCAGTTTATCGATAGCAGAAGGTGCTCCCTGCTTTTTCTGGATGACCACCCATAGATCCCCTTCGGATAGCAGCGCTTCAAAGCTTTGCTCAAAAATATCATGAACAACTTTTTTACCTGCTCTGATCGGCGGGTTTGTCAGGATTGCAGCGAACTTATTTCCTTTTGCATTTTCAAGGCGGTCGCTTTCATAGATTAACACATTTTTGATGCCATTTAACTCAGCATTCTCTTTTGCCAATCCAAGCGCCCTCTCATTTACATCGACCATATGTACAGTCCGTTCCGGCATAAGTTTCGCTGCTGTCAGCCCGATAGGCCCGTACCCGCAGCCAACATCAAGAATGTTCCCCTCGACCTCCGGGTGTTCAAAGGTTTCAACTAATAGTCTTGAACCAAAATCCACTTCATTCTTTGAAAAAACGCCATTATCTGTTTTAAAGCGGAATGATTGATCCTTCAGGGTATAACTCCAGGTTTTGGGACTGCTTTCGACTTTTTGTGTTTGGGAATAATAGTGTTCGGACATGAAATCACCTCCATAGGAGAATATCAATTGAAGAATTTCGGAGAACAACAATAAAGTGTTTTCGAACGAATTATAAAGGATTGCTTTTTAAAAAGCAAAAATCTTAAGACCTTATATTAATAGAGATAGAAATCAGACGGTCTCAAAATATAAAAGTATATACTTTTCACTTGATTGCAAAATAAAAAGCCCGCCTAAGCAGCGGGCTTTTCATCAATTATATTACTTAACTTCAACGCCAGCTCCAACTTCTTCAAGCTTAGCTTTAACTTCTTCAGCATCTTCTTTAGAAACGCCTTCTTTAAGAGCTTTAGGAGTGTTATCAACAAGTTCTTTCGCTTCTTTAAGTCCAAGACCTGTGATTTCACGAACAACTTTGATAACCTTGATTTTTTGGTCGCCTGCAGAATTAAGAATTACGTCAAATTCAGTTTGTTCTTCAGCAGCACCGCCAGCAGCAGCTCCACCAGCCATTGCTACAGGAGCAGCAGCAGTTACACCAAATTCTTCTTCGATTGCTTTTACTAAGTCGTTTAGTTCTAAAACAGTCATAGATTTAACTGCTTCAATGATTTGTTCTTTAGTCATGATAATGTTTCCTCCTTATATTTGGTTTGAGTCTATTAGTTTAACGCTAAAGTTAACTTACGCGCCTTGTTCTTCTTTTTGGTCTGCAACAGCTTTTGCAGCAAGAGCAAGATTGCGGATAGGTGCTTGAAGTACGCTGAGTAGCATAGATAGTAAGCCTTCGCGTGATGGTAGTTCAGCAAGAGCTTTAATATCTTCTACTGAAGCGATATTCCCTTCAATTACACCTGCTTTAATTTCAAGTGCTTCATGCTTTTTCGCGAAATCATTTAAGATTTTCGCTGGAGCAACTACATCTTCTGTGCTGAACGCAATTGCGTTAGGACCAGTTAAAGAATCGTTTAAACCGGAAAGTTCAGCAGCTTCAGCAGCACGGCGAGTCATTGAATTCTTGTATACTTTGAATTCTACGCCAGCTTCACGAAGTTGTTTACGAAGTTCAGTAACTTCAGCAACAGTAAGACCACGGTAGTCGACAACAACTGTTGATAAACTTGATTTAAATTTATCAGCAATTTCTTCTACAATTTGTTTCTTTTGTTCGATAACGCTGCTCATCCTTACACCTCCTGTAGAATTTCTACATTCATACCGTCCAATAAAAAACCTCCACACCTTAGCAGACATGGAGGAAGTATACAATAGCAAGTTAAACAAGCATTTCTATCGTAATACCTCGGCAGGAAATTAAGCTTTACAGCACCTGCTGTCTACGGCACAAATGTTATTATATTTTCACAACAAAATCCATATTACTACATGCATTTTATGTTGTCAATTGTTTTTTTTATTTTACTGCAACAGATGAAGGATCTACTTTTACGCCAGGTCCCATAGTAGAAGTAACAGAAACGTTCTTCATGTAAGTTCCCTTAGCAGCTGCAGGCTTAACTTTCATCATTGTATCGAAAATAGTGTTGAAGTTTTCAACAAGCTTTTCGTTTTCGAATGATACTTTACCGATTGGCACGTGGATGTTTCCAGCTTTGTCAACGCGGTATTCTACTTTACCTGCTTTGATTTCGTTAACTGCTTTTTCTACGTCAAAAGTAACTGTACCTGTTTTAGGGTTAGGCATTAAACCTTTAGGCCCCAATACGCGTCCAAGTTTACCAACTTCACCCATCATGTCAGGTGTAGCAACGATCACATCAAAATCGAACCAGCCTTGGTTGATTTTGTTGATGTATTCAGAATCGCCTACGAAATCTGCTCCAGCAGCTTCTGCTTCTTTCGCCTTTTCACCCTTAGCGAATACAAGAACGCGCTGAGTTTTACCAGTTCCGTTTGGAAGCACAACTGCTCCACGGATTTGCTGGTCAGCTTTCTTAGGGTCAACTCCTAAACGGAATGCTACTTCAACAGTTGCATCAAATTTAGCAAAATTAGTTTTCTTCGCAAGATCAATCGCTTCGTCGATTGGGTAAGCTTTTGAAGAATCGATAAGCTTTGCAGCTTCTACGTACTTCTTACCTTTTTTAGCCATTTTTATTTCCTCCTTGAATGTGGTTTTAGCGGAATAACCTCCCACGAATAAAGGTTGCGAGTGAAACCAAATTCAGCGTCGCAACCTCAATCATAAACAGAAATGCGTTAAAATTTCTGAAGCTGGACAGTTGTCCAACATTCAAAGTGCACACATTACAAGCATGGATTAGTCTTCGATAACGATACCCATGCTGCGTGCAGTACCTTCAACCATACGCATTGCAGCTTCAACACTTGCAGCGTTTAGGTCAGGCATCTTTGTTTCAGCAATCTCGCGTACCTTGTCACGCTTGACTGTTGCTACTTTATTACGGTTTGGTTCACCAGAACCAGACTCGATTCCAGCCGCCTTCTTAAGAAGAACTGCAGCAGGAGGAGTTTTCGTAATAAATGTAAATGAACGGTCTTCAAAAACCGTGATTTCAACAGGAATAATTAAGCCAGCTTGTTCAGCTGTACGAGCGTTAAATTCCTTACAGAATCCCATGATGTTAACACCCGCTTGACCTAGTGCAGGTCCTACTGGTGGTGCAGGGTTAGCTTTACCTGCAGGGATTTGTAACTTAACAAGTTTGATTACTTTTTTAGCCACGAGACACACCTCCTTAAAGTCCGTGATGTGGTAATAGGGAAATTCCCTCCCACTCAACTTATAGTCTTTATATTAAGATAAAGAACTTGACAAATGTCCAGCCTCATTGTCGAGACATACTGACCTATGAAATATTATCACTTTTCAAAGACGATTTCAAGTTTTTTTACAAAGATATATAAAAGTACTTTCACAGAGCAGGCATTATCCGGCCAACGCATCCAGCTTTTTGGCGGTTTATTACAGCTTTTCAATCTGTGAAAAATCAAGTTCTACCGGAGTATCACGGCCAAACATGTTGACAAGCACTTTGATCTTCGCCTTATCTTTATCAATATCTTCAATGGTACCTGTAAAGTTTGCAAACGGCCCTTCTTTGACTTGAACCGTTTCACCGATTTCAAAGTTGATATCGAATCGTTTTTCTTCAACACCCATATGCTTAAGGATGTTTGTCACTTCTTCCGGCAATAGCGGAGTAGGCTTTGAACCTGAACCCGCAGAACCAACGAATCCGGTTACGCCCGGGGTATTCCTCACAACATACCAGGAATCATCTGTCATAACGATTTCCACTAGTACATAACCAGGGAAAACCTTTCGCTTGACTACTTTCTTTTTGCCGTTTTTCAATTCTGTTTCTTCTTCTTCCGGAACCACTACGCGAAAGATTTTGTCTTGCATACCCATAGATTCAACACGTTTCTCCAAGTTGGCTTTTACTTTATTTTCATAGCCGGAGTACGTATGAACAACATACCAATTCTTTTCCATTCAAGAGGACTTGATCGTCCTTCCCTCCCTGTATTAAACAAATTATTTACCATCACAATTTTTTGACCAAATGAAAAAACCCGTTTCCGGGCTTTGCAAATGTTTCCTGTGTTATTCTCCATTATACCATGGAAACTCAGGGGTTATTCAAGAATAAAACGAATCAATTCAGAAATACCCAGGTCTAGCACTGCAAAAAACAAAGCAAAGAATGTAACTGTAGCAAGAACCGTCACAGTATAGTTTGTTAATTCTTTGCGTTTAGGCCAGCTGACCTTTCTCATTTCTCGTCCAACTTCACGGAAAAAATTCACGATGCGCTGCATTTCGTAACCCCCAACTTTCAAGAGATATATCCTTTAACAGAAAAACGTAAACGGCATCATAACATACTTCACCTAGTCCGCAAGACACCATTAAGCTTTCTGGCTATTAAAAGAGTACTTCTTCTAATCTATATCTAAACTACTTTGTTTCTCTATGGATCGTATGAGTACTGCATGTACTGCAAAACTTCTTCAGTTCCAGCCTTTCAGAATCATTCTTGCCTGCCGTGGAATAATTTCTCGAACCGCAAACAGAACAGGCCAAAATTACTTTTTTAGTCATTTTCCCACCTACTAGTCTCTTTACGCCCTTAAAACTTTAACACGCTCCCTAAAACATGTCAATAACTGCAAAAAGAGTGCGGGTTTGGAAAATATGTCTATAATGAAAATTCGCGCACTTCTAAATATCTTTCCAGCTTTCTTTTAACACGCTGCAAGGCATTGTCAATGGATTTAACATGGCGGTTGAGTTCCTCAGAGATTTCCTGATAAGACTGCCCGTCCAAATATAAGGCAAGCACTTTTCTTTCCAGATCGCTCAGAAGCTCGGACATTTTTATTTCGATATGGTCAAACTCTTCCTGATTGATAATAAGCTCTTCAGGATCCATGACCTTTGCACCTGAAATTACATCCATTAAGGTTCGGTCAGATTCCTCATCATAAATAGGCTTGTCCAAAGAAACATACGAATTCAGCGGAATATGCTTTTGGCGCGTCGCCGTTTTGATGGCCGTGATAATCTGCCTGGTAATGCATAATTCGGCAAATGCTTTAAAGGAGGATAACTTGTCCTCTTTGAAGTCACGGATTGCTTTATATAAACCAATCATTCCCTCTTGCACAATGTCTTCTTTGTCTGCGCCAATTAAAAAATAGGATCTTGCTTTTGCCCGCACGAAATTGCGATACTTATGAATCAGATAATCCAGTGCTTCACTTTCTCCTTTATGCACCAGATCAACTAACTCTTCGTCCTCAAGCTGAATAAAGTCTATTAGATTTTCGTCGATTGTCTTGAAGTCAGCACTCACTAGGATCCCCCCGACCGTACAAGCATGGTTAGAAATATTATACAGCAGGGCTTTTTCAAGCGTCAACCGCTCATTGGCCTCCTCTGCGCCATTTTTCAAAAATTTCTGCCACTTCATCACTTAGGGGGATTTTGGAAACAGGCTTTTTTTGCTGAATTTTTTTAACCTTTTTTTCGATGCTGCTTTCGATTAGATTCATTTCATTAAGCAATTCTCTTGCAGACTTCCTTAGAGCGCCTTGGCCAAAGATGACCCATTGCTCTGTAAAATCTGAAGTGGCTACATGGATTTGCGTTTTAATGTTGCTTAAATCGATCGCCAATTTTTCAATGCGCTCATCGGCTGTTTCATTGTTTCTGGTAAAAATTACATCTACTTTTGAATTCTTAAATTTTTTTTCTGTTCCCTTTACATAGTGGGCATCAAAAACAACTATGACTCTGTAACCGGAATATCCCTGGTACTCGGCCATTTTTTCAATCAGGCGGTCTCTGGCAGACGATAAATCTTTATCTTTCAGCTCCCTGAGTTCTGGCCAAGCACCAATTATGTTGTACCCGTCAACAATAAGGATGTCCATTTTTATCCCTCAAGAGGATGCCGTTTCCGATAAACCTCATACATAAGAAGAGCAGCCGCAACTGATGCATTTAGCGAGGTAACATGTCCAGCCATTGGCAATTGGATAAGAAAATCACATTTATCCCGAATAAGCCGGCCCATGCCTTTTCCTTCACTTCCGATAACAAGCCCTATTGGCATCGTTCCATCGAATTGGCGGTAATCTTCTTTCCCTTTCGCATCTGTACCCGCAATCCATACGCCTCTTTCTTTCAATTCATCAATGGTTCTTGCCATATTGGTAACGCGCACGACGGGAATATACTCAATCGCTCCAGTGGATGCCTTGGCCACAGTTGCGGTAAGCCCCACAGCCCTCCTCTTCGGAATAATAATTCCATGTGCCCTGACAGCATCGGCCGTTCTCATAATGGATCCGAGGTTATGTGGGTCTTCGATCTCATCAAGCAATAGAAAGAATGGGGATTCGTTTTTCTTTTCAGCTGCTGCGAAAAGGTCGTCGATCTCTGCATACTGATACGCAGCAACCTGCGCAATGACTCCCTGATGGTTGCCTTCTGCCATCTGATCAATTTTCTTTTTAGGGACAAACTGGACAAGCACACCGGCTGATTTTGCCAAACCGATCACCTGCTGCATCTGGCCGCCTTGCGAACCTTCAGCAATAAATATCTTATTAATATCCCTCTCTGATTTTAATGCTTCAATAACAGGGTTTTTTCCAATGATAAAATCCTGGCTCATTTTACCGCTCCTCCTTTCTTCTCCTCGACTAATTTAATTGATTTTATAATAAGTTCTTCCATCCGCTTTTTACGTTCGGATAAAAACAAATATCCGATCAAGGATTCAAAAGCCGTACTGTACCTGTACGTTTGTACATCGGTATTTTTTGGGACAGAACCAGATTTGGCATTCCTGCCCCTGCGCACAACCGCCAATTCCTCTTCCGTCAGAATATCGAAATTAATCAATTCATGTATGATCATGGATTGTGCTTTTGCGGAAACATACCATGTTGCCTCCTTGTGCAGAAGGTGAGGCCTGACTCGTCCGTTTTGTATCAGATGGTGGCGTATATAGGTTTCAAAAACAGCATCCCCCATATACGCCAAAGCAAGACTATTCAATTGTTTTTCATCTACTTTATTATCATAGTGAAGCATCCTTTAGCCTCTTTTCCATCTAATTCCCTGCGGTGTATCTTCAAGGATGATATTCATCTCTTTCAGCTCGTCGCGGATCTTGTCAGCCAGTACAAAATTGCGTTCTTTTCTGGCCTGCTGACGCTGTTCGATTAACTGCTCGATCTCCTCATCCAAAAGTTCCCCATTGGCTTCCTCAAGAGAAAGGCCCAAAACTTCAAATAGTGTTTCAAACTCATTCGTGAATGTGTCAATCACTTCAACAGCAGTGTTCTTCTCCATCAAATAATAATTTGCTAATTTTGATAGCTCAAATAAGATGGAAACCGCATTGGCTGTGTTAAAATCATCATCCATATCTTTAATGAATTGTTCATGAAGAGCGGTTATTTTACCAATCCACTCCTGATTGTTGTCAGGCAGGTTTACGCTTGTTTCCTTGCGGTGTTTTAAATTTTGATAAGACGTTTTGATTCTCTCAAGCCCTGAGCGTGTATTTTCAAGCAATTCGTCACTGTAATTGATTGGATGCCTGTAGTGTACAGAAAGCATAAAAAATCTTAGAACCTGAGGGTCATGCTTTTGGATAATGTCATGAACCAAAACGAAATTTCCAAGTGATTTAGACATTTTTTCATTGTCTATATTAATATAGCCATTATGCATCCAATAACGGGCAAATGTTTGGCCTGTCAATGCTTCCGACTGTGCAATTTCATTTTCATGGTGCGGGAAAGCCAAATCCTGTCCGCCAGCATGAATATCAATGGTATCCCCCAGATATTTCTTTGCCATAGCAGAGCATTCAATATGCCAGCCAGGCCTTCCGTTCCCCCATGGGCTATCCCAGGAAATTTCCCCTTCCTTCGCTGCTTTCCAAAGCACAAAATCAAGGGAATCCTGTTTCTTTTCTCCGACTGCAATACGGGCTCCGACTCGCAATTCGTCAATGGACTGGTGTGAGAGTTTTCCATATCCATCGAATTTACGAGTATGGTAATACACATCCCCCTCTGACTCATAAGCATAGCCTTTGTCAATCAAGGTCTGGATAAAATCAATAATAATTTCCATGCTTTCGGTCACTCTCGGATGGACATCCGCCTGTCTGCAGCCAAGTGCTGAAACATCTTCAAAGTAAGCCTTGATAAAACGTTCCGCAATGCTTGGAACATCCTCTCCAAGCTCATTGGCTACACGAATCAGCTTATCATCAACATCTGTAAAATTGGAGACATACTGAACATCATAACCACGAAATTCAAGATATCTCCTTACTGTATCAAATACAATTGGCGGACGGGCATTCCCTATATGGATATAGTTATATACGGTTGGTCCGCACACATACATTTTCACTTTTCCCTCTTCTAACGGGATAAACTCTTCTTTTTGCCGTGTAAGTGTATTATAAATCTGAATGGCCATGCACCTGGCTCCTTTCTTTCCTTAAGGTCTCAACTTCACTTTTTAAAGCTTGCAGTTCATTTTCCATTTCCTTGAAACGGTCTGCAATTGGATCCGGAAGATCCGTATGATTTAAGTCCTTTTTCACTTTCACACCATCCCGTATTTTCACTCTGCCAGGAATACCGACTACAGTTGAATTGGGCGGAACCTCATGGAGGACAACTGACCCTGCACCTACTTTTGAATTTTCCCCAATGGTTATGGAACCAAGAACTTTCGCCCCGGTAGCAATTAGCGCATTGTCTTGAATAGTTGGATGCCGCTTTCCTTTTTCTTTACCGGTTCCGCCTAGTGTAACACCCTGAAAAACAGTTACGTTATCTCCGATTTCGCACGTTTCCCCGATTACTACACCCATGCCATGATCGATAAAAAAACGTCTTCCGATTTTTGCGCCAGGATGGATTTCAATTCCTGTGAAAAAGCGGCTGATTTGGGAAACAACTCTTGCAAGGAAATAAAACTTCCGCTTAAAAAGCGCATGGGCAATACGGTGTGACCAAATCGCATGAAGCCCAGAATACGTTAATATTACTTCCAAATAGCTTCTTGCCGCCGGGTCTTGTTCAAATACTACTTCGATGTCTTCCTTCATTCTTGCAAACATCGTTCTTTCCCCTCCTAACATAATCTTCATTTATTTTTTATATACGGCCTAAGAAGGCCAGGTATTTTCCCCATATAATATTTTCTGGGAAATAGGCTGTATTTCCCTTTATATCCGCCTGTTGATTTCGCTCTAATCAATAGAGTGCCAAAATCAATAATGAGCTTTAACTTAGCCTAAAGAAAATGAAAAAGCGCCCCTGCCACAATAGGACAGAGACGCTTTACACGCGGTTCCACTCTGTTTAGACTTCACAGAAGTCTCAACTTTAACCTGTTAACGGAAGGAGCTCCGCCCAAATCTACTTGAGAAACATGCATTCACCGAGAATTATTATCTGGGAAGGATGTTTCATCCGTTCGATATGGGGCTCAGAGGCGCACTTCGGAAAAAGAGAGGCTTAAACCACTTTCAGCCGGTGATGGTTCTCTCTAAAAAGCTTCTTTTTCTTACTTTTCCTCTTCAACACTTTCATTTATGAAATTACTTTATCCCGCATTAACGGGCAATACGCCCCCTTGCAGGAAAATCGTTTTTGTAATTAAAATAATCCGACCGGGGTCAACTGCCCCTAAAAGCCCGTATAGCAGAACTCAGACAATATCGTCACTCTGCGGCAACGTCTGAGTGACCCGCATCATAACGGGCCTCAACTTACCTCAGCGGGGGCAAGCCTCTGCTGAGGTAAGTTTTACTTTATACTATATTACATTTTCTCCAAGATGTTAACCAATAATGCTCATCAAACGGCTTTTTACTTTTTCTTTTCCTAAAAGCTCGATTGCTTGAGGCAGATCAGGGCCATGCGTTTGCCCGGTTGTTGCAGAGCGGATTGGCATGAATAGCTTTTTGCCCTTATGACCTGTTGCCTTTTGGACAGCCTTCATTGCTGCTTTAATTTCATCAGCTTTGAACTCTGCAAGTGTTTCTATTTCCTTCAAAAAGGCAGATAGCACTTCAGGTACTTGCTCTTCCGCAAGAACCGCCTTGGCTTCTTCATCTACGGTCATTTCTTCTGTGAAGAACAGTTCCGATAGTTCCACAATCTCAGCGCCAAAGCTCATTTTTTCCTGGTAAAGAGTAATTAGGCTTCGAACCCATTGTTCGTTTTCCTGATTCCAGTTTTCGCTGATTTTTCCGGCTTTAACTAAATGAGGCGCAGAAATGGCCACTAAACGATCTTTATCCAGCTTCTTAATATACTGATTGTTCATCCAGGTTAGCTTTTGCTTATCAAACAAAGCAGGTGATTTGGATAAACGGCTTTCATCAAAGATTCCAATGAATTCTTCCTTGGAGAATACTTCTTCCTCTCCAGCTGGAGACCAGCCAAGCAAAGCAATAAAGTTAAAAAGAGCCTCAGGTAAATAGCCCAACTCTTCATATTGTTCGATAAACTGAATAATTGTCTCATCACGCTTGCTTAGCTTTTTACGGCTTTCATTGACAATCAAAGTCATATGGCCAAACTTAGGAATTCCCCAACCCAATGCCTCATAAATCATCTGCTGCTTGGGCGTATTGGAGATATGGTCATCGCCGCGCAGAACATGAGAGATTTTCATTAGGTGGTCATCCACTGCTACCGCAAAATTATAAGTAGGTGTGCCGTCCTTCTTGACGATTACATAATCGCCAAAGCCATCTGATTCGAATGATACCTCGCCTTTTACCATATCATTGAATTTTAACACCTTGCCTTTTGGCACTAAGAAGCGGATGCTCGGCTTTCTGCCTTCTGCTTCCAGAGCAGCTCTTTCTTCCGCTGTCAAATGACGGCATTTACCTGAATAAGCAGGTGTATCACCCTTAGCAGACTGGGCTTCACGCTCAGCTTCCAGTTCTTCTTCCGTACAATAGCATTTATAGGCATGCCCTTTATCAAGTAATTCCTTATAGTATGTTTCATAGATATGATTTCTTTCAGATTGGCGGTATGGACCATATTCGCCTTCTTTGTCAATGCTCTCGTCCCAATCAATTCCGAGCCATTTCAAATAATGAAGCTGACTTTCCTCTCCGCCTTCAATATTGCGTTTTTTATCTGTATCTTCAATGCGGATAATGTACTTCCCGCCTTTACTTCTTGCGAATAAGTAGTTGAATAGCGCGGTTCTCGCGTTTCCGATATGTAAGTGCCCGGTTGGGCTCGGAGCGTAGCGAACGCGGATTTCGTTTGACATAATTATTGCCTCCTCAAAATCTCGATAAAGTGAAACTCAATCAGTTGGGGTTTTCGACGCACAGGACCTGCTGGTGAGACGCTGCGACATGACGTCACGCTGCTTATCCTCAGAGTCTTACTGCCCGTTAGACTGCGATAAGCTATATTTTAACACTCTGGATTTTCATCTGAAAGAATTTTTTAGTTGTCTTTCTTTATCAGCAAAACAACTGCCTGTGAAGCAATCCCTTCTTCTCTTCCTGTAAAACCAAGCTTCTCGGTTGTTGTTGCTTTTACATTGATATTTACGGCTTCAGTTTCCAGAAGCTGAGCAATCCGCTCCTGCATTTTGCCAATATGGGGAGCCATCTTTGGCTTTTGGGCAATAATCGTGCAATCTGCATTCACTAGCTCATACCCTTTTTCTTTTACAATCCCCCATATATACTCAAGTAATTTTGCTGAATCAGCATCCTTAAATTCAGGATCTGTATCAGGAAAATGCCGCCCAATATCACCTTCACCGATGGCACCAAGACAAGCATCAGCAATAGTATGCAGCAGTACATCCGCATCCGAGTGGCCGAGTAGCCCTTTCTCATATGGTATCTCTATTCCGCCAAGGATCAAAGGGCGCCCTTCAGCGAATTGATGAACATCAAAACCTTGTCCAATCCGAAACATATTCTAATCCCCTTTTTCTTTTTATTGATGAGCAATATCGTCCCAAAGGCTATTGCTTATTCTTTCTTTTCTTCATTATCGCTTCAGCAAAATATATATCTTCAGGTGTTGTCAACTTAATATTATCGTAACTTCCCTCAACAATCATCACTTCTTTGCCTAACCGCTCCACAAGGCTGGCATCATCTGTGCCAAAAAAATGCTCTTCTTCCGCTTTCTGGTGAGCTTCTTTTAAGGCAGAAATACGAAAAGCCTGCGGAGTTTGAACAGCCCACAGGCAGGAACGTTCAAGAGTTTCTGCGATCAAGTTTCCATCTGCTTTTTTAACCGTGTCTTTTAGCGGGACAGCCAAAACAGCAGCCCCCTTTTTTTCCGCCATCTTCACAAGCGGCCTCAGCAAGTCCTGGGTTATAAAAGGGCGGGCGGCGTCATGGACAAGTACAATCCCTTCACCAGCCACTGCTTTTGCGGCATTATAAACACTATGCTGCCTTTCCTCTCCGCCAGGAATCAGTGCAGTTACTTTTGTGATATTATGCTCTGTTAAGAGAACCCGTATCTCTTCCTCATCCTGTGGGTTTATCGCCAAATAAATGCCTGCGCATTCTGAATCATTCTCAAAGACTCTTAAAGTATGTATAAAAACAGGTATCTCACCGATCTTCAGCAGAAGTTTATTCTTTCCTGCTCCCATTCTTTTTCCCTGGCCAGCAGCTGGCAGGATTACTTGGTAACTCATAAGATTACTCCTATCTCCTAAAAAAGGTAGGGCAAAAAGGCGGGGGAAAATCATTCCCCGGCACAATCTGTCCTACTTTTTTTGAGCGTACATTATAAAGCTTTTTCTAAAAGCTTGGGTTTTGCAAAGATCATTCTTCCCGCTGATGTCTGCAGAACGCTTGTGACAAGAACATCAATATGTTTGCCGATATAGTTGCGTCCCTCTTCAACAACGATCATAGTGCCATCATCCAGGTAAGCAATTCCCTGGTTCTGTTCCTTCCCATCTTTAATTACCTGCACCTTCATTTCTTCGCCAGGAAGCACAACAGGCTTCACGGCGTTAGCCAGGTCATTAATATTCAGGACAGCCACCTTTTGCAATTCACAAACTTTGTTTAAGTTAAAGTCATTGGTTACAACCACACCATTTGTTATTTTCGCAAGTTTAACAAGCTTGCTGTCAACTTCCTGAATCTCTTCAAAGTCACCTTCATAAATCTCAACTTTAATGGAAAGCTCTTTTTGGATTCTGTTTAAAATATCCAGCCCTCTTCGTCCGCGGTTGCGTTTTAATACATCTGATGAATCAGCAATATGCTGAAGCTCTTCCAGCACAAACTGCGGAATAACAATCGTGCCCTCCAGGAAACCGGTTTGGCAGATATCAGCGATACGCCCGTCAATAATAACGCTAGTATCAAGAATTTTAAGCTCGTTTTTAGCCGCTGTTTCCGGCTCTGGCTCTTCTTCACCTGTTTTCTTTTTCTTGCTTGTAAACAAGGTTAAAAGTTCATCGCGCTTTTTAAATCCCACCTGAAAACCAAGGTAGCCAAACAGCAATGTCAATACAATCGGTGCCACTGTATTCAGGATGGGAACCTCAATCGCATTCAGCGCGTATCCGATTAAAAAAGCAATAACTAATCCAAAAACAAGGCCGACACTTCCGAATATAATATCAGTTATAGGTACTTTTACGAGTGATTCTTCTGCCCATCTCACAAAATTGACGACATGATCAACCGCCCAAAAAGTTATAAGATAAAAAATAATAGCACCTAAAATGGCGGACACATATGGATTATTTAAAAGAGGAATGTCGTTTAAATTAATTAATTTTAATAAGTCAGGAATCAAAAATATACCAAGCGTTACCCCGATAATAAGGAAGCATGCCTGTACAATACGTCTTAACATTCCTTCACCTCCTTTTACTCATTATAAACAAATTCCCAAAATTGAAACCTTCAATTACAGAGATTTTTATCTTTCTAATCAAAAGTTATTTTAGGATACTAATAATGCATCTAAATGAAGATACATTTGCTGCATATTTTATACCTTGATACAACCTAAGGGTAGCATCATTGGCAATAAACTGTCAAATAAATAACTTACCATTTTAGCATAACCTTTTACATAGTTCAATGGTCTGTTATAGCTGCCGGTCTGCAAAAACCTGTTCTTTTATAAGCTTAAGCCCTTCCTTAATTTTTCTGGCCCTTACTTCTCCAATTCCTTCCACTTCATCCAGATCCTCTACGGATGCCGCAATAATATTAGGAAACTCTTCGAAACGATTTATTAGATTTTCAATAATAATAGGCGGAAGGCGCGGGACTTTATTCAGCACCCGATAGCCGCGGGGACATTTGAATTCCTCCGTGTGAATATAACCGTTATAGCCTAAAAGCTTTAGGATTACTGAGTCCTCAAGCATTTCCCCCTTGGAAAGTTCCTGAAGCTTAATAATCGTATCCCTGGAATCAATATCTTTTGACTGGGCATAATCTCTGATAATCCACTCTGCTTCTCTTTCAAGCTCTGTTAACAGTTCATTCATTTGAAGCCGAATAAGCCTTCCCTCTGTTCCTAGTTCGCTTAAATAGGTTAGAAGTTCATTTTTAATGCGCAGCACCATTTCAATATTATGAAAAACATGAAGGATATCACTATATGTAACAAGTTCCTCAAATTCCAAAATGCTCAGGTTGCCTATACTTTGTTCAAGAACCACTTTATACTTTTCAAGTGTCTGAACGGCAACATTTGCTTTCGTTAGAATAACGCCAATATCCCTTAATGCATAACGTGAATGCCCCTTATACAATGTAATGACATTGCGCCGTTGGGAAATGGCAATCACCAAAGCACCCGTCTGCCTGGCAACTCTTTCAGCAGTCCGATGCCGCATTCCTGTTTCTGTGGAAGGAACACCTGGATCAGGAACAAGCTGGGCATTGGCAATTAATATTTTATTCCCTTCTTCATTTAAAATAATGGCTCCATCCATTTTAGCCAGCTCATACAAATAACTTGGTGTGAATGGACAATTGATCAAAAAGCCCCCATCCACAATGCTATTCATCTTTTCTTTTGATCCTAAAACAATTAAGCCGCCAGTATTGGCGCGAAGGACATTATCAATTCCTTCCCTGATAGGTGTACCCGGAGCCATAAATTGAAGGATTTCGCTCATTGTTTTTTCGCCCAATTTTTTTGTCTCCATCTTTATCCTCCTAACGCAGCCTTTAGTGCTTCACTGACAGAATTTACTCCGATTAATTCAATCCCTTTCGGCGCACTCCAGCCTCCAAGATTATTCGCAGGCATAATGACCCTCTCAAACCCCAGCTTTGCCGCTTCTTGTACCCTTTGTTCAATTCTTGACACTCTGCGGACCTCTCCTGTCAGCCCTACTTCGCCAATAATGCAATCAGTCGCTTTTGTTGGTTTATCCCGAAAACTTGAAGCGATACTTACAGCAATTGCTAAATCAATAGCCGGTTCATCAAGCTTTACTCCTCCTGCTACTTTCAGGTACGCATCCTGATTTTGCAGCAGCATTCCGACTCTTTTTTCCAGGACGGCCATAAGAAGCGGTACACGATTATGGTCAATTCCCGTAGCCATACGCCTTGGGTTACCAAAGCTCGTTGGTGAAATCAGTGCCTGAATTTCAACCAGTACAGGCCTTGTCCCCTCCATCGAAGCCACCACTGTGGAACCCGCTGCCCCCTGAGATCGTTCTTCAAGGAAAATTTCCGATGGATTTGCGACTTCCTCAAGCCCAAATTCCTTCATTTCAAAAATGCCCATTTCATTTGTTGATCCAAACCTGTTTTTTACAGCCCGTAAGATTCGGTATGTATGATGGCGCTCGCCTTCAAAGTATAAAACCGTATCAACCATATGTTCTAAAAGTCTTGGACCTGCGATCGATCCTTCTTTTGTAACATGCCCAACGATAAAAATGGCGATGCCCTTTGTTTTGCCAATCCTCATCAGTTCGGCTGTACATTCCCTTACCTGTGACACACTTCCGGGTGCGGATGTGACTTCCGGATGGAAGATCGTTTGAATGGAGTCGATAATAACAAAGTCAGGATCTACACTATCAATCGTTCTGCTGATTTCATCAAGACTTGTTTCCGAATAAACCATCAAACTTTCCGAAGAAACGCCTAAGCGATCAGCACGAAGCTTTGTCTGGCGCATCGATTCTTCACCTGATATATATAAAACTGAATGCTTCTTATTCGCCAGCTGTGATGAAACCTGAAGAAGAAGCGTTGATTTCCCGATACCAGGGTCTCCTCCAATTAACACGAGAGAACCACGGACAATTCCGCCGCCCAATACTCGGTTTAATTCATGTAAATCAGTGTAAATACGCGGTTCGCTCACAGTTTCTATTGATGTAATAGGTGTTGCTTTCGCAGCTATAGCTGATCCTTGTGAATGGGCAAAAGCTCCTCTTCTGGTTGATGCCGGCTTTTCCACTTCTTCGACCATGGTATTCCACTGGCCGCATCCCGGACATTTCCCCATCCATTTTGGTGATTCATAGCCGCATTCCTGGCACATAAACTTTGTTTTTCTTTTAGCCATCCTTCTTCTCCTTCTCTGAACATCCATTTCAGCCGCCATAAAGGAATCTTAAACGTTACCGGACTTTGCAGAGAAGCCAGTGGTGCTAGTAGTGCAGTTTACTCCTCTATTCCCTTTTTCACGCGTCTTAAAATGTTTTCATGTTGAAATATATTAAATATTCCTCGTTATCTCTTTTAAAATTAACATAAAACTGCCAAATAAACCTGTTTGAACACTGCGATATTTTATTTTAACGATCATGTCCAAAAGAGTACAAAAAGGTACACGTATAACAGGGACGTGTACCTTTTTGCTGTGTTCAGTCTTTGGATGTAAGATATTTATTTTTGAAGGTTTGGGGTGCCGCTGGCTTCAGCGGTTTTAACAACAAATTCTCCATCCTTTACATCTATTACAACGCTTTGCCCAGTTAGGACTGTTCCCTTTAACAGTTCCTCGGATAAACGGTCCTCTATATGCTTTTGAATCGCTCTGCGGAGCGGACGTGCACCGTACTCCGGATCATAGCCCTCAACAGAAATTTTCTCTTTGGCCGCATCTGTTAATTCCAGTGTAATATCCTGTTCTTTAAGTCGTTTTGTTAACGTGTCAGACATAAGCGTAACGATCTCCTGAAGATGCTTCCTCTCCAATGCATGGAAAACAATAATTTCATCGATACGGTTAAGGAATTCCGGACGGAAGGATTTCTTCATCTCTTCCATTACTTTCCCTTTCATATCTTTATAATCCTGTTCTCCATCCTGAATATTGAAGCCTACATATTTGTTGCGCTTAAGCGCCTCAGCACCAACATTGGACGTCATAATAAGTACGGTATTGCGGAAATCGACGGTTCTTCCTTTTGAATCTGTTAATCTTCCGTCTTCCAATACCTGTAATAGGATATTGAACACATCTGGATGCGCCTTTTCGATTTCATCCAGAAGAACAACTGAATATGGCTTTCTCCGAACCTTTTCCGTTAATTGTCCGCCTTCTTCATAGCCAACATATCCTGGAGGCGATCCTACCAAACGGGAGGTGGAGTGCTTCTCCATGTACTCGGACATATCGATGCGAATCATGGCATCCTCATCACCGAACATCGCTTCGGCTAATGCACGTGCTAATTCTGTTTTACCAACCCCTGTTGGTCCAAGGAATACAAAGGAACCAATTGGGCGCTTAGGATCTTTAAGTCCTGCACGTGCTCGGCGGACTGCCTTAGAAATGGCCTTAACAGCTTCCTCCTGCCCAATTACACGGGAGTGAAGGATTTCCTCCAGATTCAGCAGCTTTTCTGTTTCTGTTTGTGCTAACTTGGAAACAGGAATACCAGTCCAGCTGGAAACTACATTGGCAATATCCTCTACAGTTACTTCACTGTTCTCCTTGCCTTGTTTTTCTTTCCACGTTTTCTTTGTTTCTTCAAGCTGCTCGCGCAGGCGCTGCTCTGTATCCCTTAAAGAGGCGGCTTTTTCAAACTCCTGGCTTTGAACTGCAGCATCTTTTTCTTTTCTGACGTCCTCCAGCTTAACTTCAAGCTCTTTTAAGTTAGGCGGCGTTGTATAGGAACGAAGTCTTACCTTTGAACCTGCTTCATCTATTAAATCGATCGCTTTATCTGGCAGGAAGCGGTCTGAGATATATCGGTCTGAAAGTTTTACAGCTGCCGCAATTGCTGCGTCTGTAATTGTTACGCGATGGTGGGCTTCATAGCGGTCACGGAGCCCCTCCAGAATCTGTACGGATTCTTCCGCAGTGGGCTCATCAACCGTAATTGGCTGGAAACGTCTTTCAAGCGCTGCATCCTTTTCAATGTATTTTCTATATTCATCAAGTGTAGTTGCCCCAATACACTGAAGTTCACCGCGAGCAAGAGATGGCTTTAAGATATTTGACGCATCAATGGCACCTTCAGCTCCACCTGCTCCTATTAAAGTATGAAGCTCATCAATGAATAAAATAATGTTACCCGCCTGCCTGATTTCATCCATCACCTTTTTCAGGCGGTCCTCAAATTCACCTCGATATTTGGTACCTGCAACAACTGTACCCATATCAAGCGTCATAACCCTTTTATCACGAAGCGTTTCCGGCACTTCATTGTTAATGATTTGCTGTGCCAAACCCTCTGCAATTGCTGTTTTACCAACCCCTGGCTCACCAATAAGAACCGGGTTATTTTTCGTGCGTCGACTTAATACTTCAATGACACGCTGAATTTCTTTGCTGCGCCCAATTACTGGATCCAAGCTTCCTTCCCTTGCAATAGCTGTTAGATCACGGGCTAATCCATCAAGAGTTGGCGTATTGGCATTAGCAGCAGAACCACCTTGATGGCCGCCTGACTCATTGCTGCCCAACAGCTGCAGCACCTGCTGGCGCGCTTTATTAAGACTGACTCCAAGATTATTGAGAACTCTTGCTGCTACGCCTTCTCCTTCACGGATAAGTCCCAGCAGGATATGTTCGGTACCAACATAAGAGTGTCCAAGCTTTCTGGCTTCATCCATGGATAGCTCAATTACCTTTTTAGCGCGCGGTGTATAATGGATAGTCTGGGAAGCATCCTGTCCCCTGCCTATTAGATTTTCAACCTCTTTTTGAATCTTCTCAGAACCAAGACCCAAAGCATATAAGGCTTTTGCGGCTATACCTTCTCCTTCGCGTACCAGTCCAAGCAGGATATGTTCTGTCCCAATGTTATTATGGCCTAAACGGATTGCTTCCTCCTGTGCTAGTGCCAATACCTTCTGAGCTCTTTCCGTAAATCGTCCGAACATCATAATTTCATCCTCCTAACTCTTGATCTTCCATTTTTAATCTTTCCCTGATTAATGAAGCCCTGCGGATATCGCGTTCATGAGGCCTAAGCGGCCCGCCTGCATATTGCTGCAAAAAGCCGGGCTGTGTCAGGATCATCAGCTCATTTAAAATATTTTTTGATATGTTTTTTATATACTGCATATCTATTCCCAGGCGAACATCGGATAAGCATTGAGCGGCTTCCTTTGATTCAATAATTCGGCAATTTGATAAAACGCCATAAGAGCGGAAGACTCTGTCTTCTAATTGTATGTTAGAAGTCTTTGCTAATGCTTCCCTTGCTGATCTTTCCTGTGAAATTAGCTGGCTGACAACACTTTTCAAATCCTCTACGATATCCTCTTCTGATTTTCCGAGTGTGATCTGGTTTGAAACTTGAAAGATGTTTCCTAATGCTTCGCTGCCTTCACCGTAAATTCCTCTAACTACTAAGCCAAGCTGATTAATCGCCGGAATAATCCGGTTCATTTGCTGGGTATGCACAAGACCCGGCAAATGCATCATAACGGATGCTCTAAGACCAGTCCCTACATTTGTCGGGCAGCTTGTTAAAAAGCCAACATTTTCATCAAAAGCATAATCGGCTTCTTCCTCCAGCCAATCATCTATTTTATTTGCCATACTTAAGGCTTCCAAAAGCTGAAACCCTGGAAACAAACATTGAATCCGTATATGGTCTTCTTCATTAATCATAATGCTTACCTCTTCATTTTCTGAAAGAAGGCAGGCACCATGAGTTGAATTCTCAGCAAGATGTGGACTAATTAGGTGTTTTTCCATTAATACTCTTTTTTGAAGAGGCTGAAGTTCATCCATTAATAGGAGTTCCAACTCTCCTAGTTTTGAAAGAGAAGAATGCTCCACCCTTTCACTCACTTTTTGGATAACCGCTTTTGCTTCTTCGTTTGAAAATAAAGTTGGAAATTTATATTGTTTAATATTGCGAGCGAGCCTGATTCGCGAACTTAAGACAATATCGGAATCGGGGCCTTCAGCACTCATCCAGGAGCTAATAGCTTGATTCATGAAACGTTCCAGCGACAAGCTTATTCCCCTCCCTCATGATTGGCATTGAGCTGTTTTTCCAGCTTCCTTATTTCGTCTCTTAATTCTGCCGCTTTTTCAAACTCTTCTTGGCCAATCATTTCTTTTAACTTATGTTTCAATTCGTCAATATTCCTTCGTAAATGAATAGTTCCGCCTATTCTTGCAGGAATTTTTCCGTTATGTGAGGAATTCCCGCTGTGCAGCCTTCTAAGTATAGGATTCAGATGTTCTTTAAAGGTTTCATAGCAACGAGCACATCCAAATCTCCCTACTTTAATAAACTGCTGAAAGGTCATGGAACATTGTTCACACTGCAACACCTTCTCCTGCTGGAAAGGATCCTGATTCGATCCCTGAAACGCAGGTTCAATATTCAGCAGGCCTGCCAGCAAATTATTTATTGAAAAACCGGATCCGCTGCCAAGCATGAACATTTCACCTTTCTCCTGCGCACACTTTTCGCAAAGATGAAACTCTGCTTTCTCACCATTTACTACCTTTGTAAAATGCAGCGTTGCCGGCCTTTGATTACACTCCTGACAAATCATGACTTCACCTCTCCAGCTCGCTAAAACTTTATTTATATTTCAAAGTAGTTAACATCGCCTTCAACATTCGTGCCCGTAGTTCATCCCTGTATGGCAGATCAATATAAAGTACAGAACGGTCGATTACACTAAGCATTATTTTTGCTTCCCTATGTGTAATGATTTCTTCTTCAACCAGGCGATAGATTACATTTTCGGCACTGCTTTGGGCGATTCGGCCTTGCACTAATGAAATCAACTGGTCCACTAAATCAGCGTGGTCATAAGACTGGACTTTCATAATCCGGATATAGCCTCCGCCGCCCCGCTTACTCTCCACGACATAGCCTTTTTCAATCGTAAAGCGGGTGTTGATAACATAATTGATCTGAGAGGGCACACATTGAAATTTATCAGCAATTTCACTTCTTTTTATTTCCACGATCTCCCTCTCACTTTTTTCTAAAACCTGTTTTAGATAATTCTCAATTATGTCGGATATATTTCTCACCAAGCCTCCTCCTATCTGACTTTGACTATATTTGACATTAATTATACATGATTTATGTAATTTCTTGCAATCGGCGGGTGTTAATAATTTTCCCCCATTTTTTGACTTCCCAAACCTGAATTTGGTAGTTAATGTCGATAACAATATATTTTGAGTTAGGAAGGTTTGTGCATGAGTAGAGGATGTAATTTATACTTTTTATTAAAAGTATTATATTAAGTCAATAATTTTGGATAGTATTTTCTTTTTGAAGAACGGAACATTAGAACAGGATTTGTTTTGTGAGGAGCACTGCACACAGTATAAAGACTTGCTTTTTGATTTTTTCCAGAACATATGGGGATATAACTATTTGTCTAGCATATGATCCAAATTTACATTTTTCTGCTGGTGCAGAGTGAACGGAGATTTACATTGAATTTAGGGGGTTTTGGCTATAAAAAGGCGCCATAGAGCCAAGTGACCGATATATGGAAAAAGTGACCGATAAAAATGAAATCTGACTGATATATCGAAGAAGTGGCTGATAAAATGGAATTCTGACCGATAAATCTAAGAAAGTGACCGATATTCCCTATAAAACAGGGCAAGTTGACCCAAAAAAGTGACTACTTTAGAGAAATAAGTGATATTGATAGCTGGAAAATAAATAAAAACACAAAAAGAGCACCTGATCGGTGCTCTTTTTATTGCCCGG